>JBAXUR010000025.1:0-36108 GCA_037129595.1 Methylococcaceae bacterium
ATAAAAAATGAATTTGATGAAACGCTCTATTTTTAACGAATTAAGCGCCTAAAAAGTGTTAAAGAATTAAATCTTGCACAATCATATTGTTAATACTCGATGCTCAAGTTTTTACATTGGCCATTAAAAACAGTAAGTTAAAAACCATGAAATTCAGGTTGTTGAGTTTATTTTATACTATTTCAAATGGCAGAAATCATAACTCATTAATTTATAAAAAACCTGAGCCTCACTTTTTTAAATTAAAATCAACAGCTTATAAAAATTTGAACATCGAGTGATACTTTCTTATCACCTTTCTTGTTGTGCACTTCTCGATTGCTATCTCTTTTTACCCATTTAAAAGTTGATGGGGTAAGAAAAGCAAAGGCAAAAATGAGAAAACAAAAAAGGGGTTGTATTGCTACAGCCCCCCAGGGCAATCGCATTAAAAATTTATTTTATGTCAGCTAGTTAATTGTTATGCTTAAAGATAAATCGTCCAAGTACCACTTTCAGCAAATAATTCTCATCCCATCCAGCCTTGAGGCGTTTGTTTTTTACCCCGACCTTCGCGGTTTTTTCGGATTTGATCAAATTTAATGCAATATGTCGGATGACGGTCATATTGGCTGCGCTGTTGCCTAGCCTCGCGCGTTGAGAGTCCTCATCAAATGCATGGTCCAGCACCCAGTGCAAATTGTTTTCAATACCCCAGTGCGAACGGACGACCTGACCCAATCGTTTCGGGTCAGAAGCATCCATGCTGCTGATGAAATAACGCGTCTCTTCGGTTGCCTTGTCCTTGATTTCTCGTTTGGCTGTCACCGCCACGATGCTCTTGAGTCCCACCCAGTGAGGATGCCGTTCTTGCAACCAGTCGATGGCAACGGTGGCTCGCACCGTGCGAGTTTCGATCCGCCCGTGTCCACCATCGTAGCTCTCGTAGCCTACGGCAGGGCATGTGTTTTCAGATTCAAAAAACAACTTCACATCTTTGTGTAAGTTGCCCTGGTTACCCTTTAGGCTGAGCATATAATCCGCCCCTTGCGCGATAATTTGTGCGGCCACTTTGGTTTGGCAACCCATTGCATCCATTGTCACCACGGCTCCCGTTATATTAAGTTGCATCAACAGCTTAGGGATTGCGGTTATCTCATTGGATTTGTCATCCACCTTTTGCTGGCCTAACACCAGTTGGTTTTGGGTGGCCCATGCACTAACCATGTAAATCGCGGCTTTTTGGGATGCGGTGTCCATGCTACGCCGTAGGCACTTACCGTCTATGGCGATGATCTCACCGCCGCTGAGGTCTACTAAATCATTTACCCAACGACTAAAACAACTATTAAATTCTTCAATGTTGATCACGGCAAAAACATTACCAAACGTATCATGCGATGGAATGCCGTTCTCTAAGCCCAATACTTCAGTGAACCAGACTTCTTTAGCTTTACCGAACGTTTCTATCGAAACCCAGTCATCGGCCCCACAAATTACAGCGCACAGGGTAATGAAAAATATATCACCCAGTTTGTGCAGTTTCCGGCGATTCATGCGTGGGTCGAGGATAGAAGAAAAGTGTTCGATGATCGAGGTTGTAGGGTCTGCTTGCATTAATGTAGGCCAAAAAGCTTCTTAAAATCTACTATTTCAACTAAATGTCAAGAGAGTTTTAATGCGATTACCCTGTACAGCCCCCTTTATTTTATTGACTTTGTTATAATGTTGTTTTCGGTTGCTTTACCGCTTTACTTCCCAATACAGTATGTAATGTAGCCTTAAAAAACAAAAGGTTAATGTACTAATGGGGTATATGGAGGGTAAAAAATGAAACATTTACGCTTTAAAGGCTGTTTTAAGGTAAATAATAGGTTTCTTGGTGGCAATGCTTGCGGCTCTGATTGAAGCATTGCTGAATTAAATCTATGTAGCAGTTGTGTAGCAGTTCGCATAGATACACCATAGTAGCTGTATTGAACATTGGCATACTGCTTGCGGATCTCTGTGTCGTCTTGCAAATGATTACTTCCTGCATAGCAAGACTGTAGATTATTTTTAATCATCAAATCGAACCGGACAAATTAAGGTCGAATCCTGCTGGAAGGGGGTAGTGCCACCCCCCATAGTCCCGACTTTCAAAATCTGTGTGGGTTATCTATACACTCAAATCCAGCCTCTTAAAGAGCATCTCTACAGAACCACCCCCGTATGTCCTTTACGTCCCTTTACAAAAAAAATATTTCTGCAAAAATTCTTAATTACCTGTTCCGGAAGGGGGTCAGGGGGAACGCCCCATGCTCGTTTGATAAGAAACAGGTAAGGTATGGTCATTAAGGAAACAGGTAAATTTTAAATACCAGAAAGACAATTACACCCACCGGCTCAAGGCTTATGAAACCCAGCTTGCTTTAGGTGTCGCGTTCGCGACAAAAGAAATATCAAATGTGAATGCACCTGCATATTTAAGCCAGTTCAAATTGCGCTCCGGAGCGCAATTTGAGCATAGATAGCGAAGTATTGTTATTAGCCTTCGAGCCTGAAGTTCGTGAAGTAGCACGAGAAGAACTAAAAGACAGCATTTAGGAATATTAGCATTTGCTAAAATACTTCGTTGTTAGGCATGGCATTGCCTAGCTTTTTTATTATCGTGCCGCTACGGCGATTTTTAGAGCTATGCTGTGCCTTCGTCAATCAAGGTCAGCAATGACCTTAAGGCGATTAGAAAGTCCTGTGCATCCTGCCCGATAAGAGCAAGTTTAAGCTCCTGCAAGGGTAATGGCTGCCTATTGGCTTCGATGTGTATCTTGCTTTCTCCCAAGCTGTAAACCTCAATTCCCAGATTACCTGTTTCGGCCAATAGCAGATTGAAGTGCAGGTGGTCGCCACTAAGCGAGTAAGCCGTATCATGCAGGGGATATGTTTTCATGGCGGCCTCGCTTAGAAGAAACAGGTAATTGATGGTTATTATTAGAAACAGGTAACTGATAACGGGTTCGGGTTCGTGGTTAAAACTGCAAGTGTACTGACATTGGCGCAAGTGTCTTTAATAATCCCCAATATAGCCCCAACTTCAGCATCATCGTCGGTGTCCGAATAAGGGGACAGGCTGTTTAAATCATCAAAAATAACCAGCACCGGCTGTGTTGTTTCAACATACCGCCTAAGATTGTCCATGCACGCGTCGTCGATGTGCATGGTTTGATCCACTATGAGCAAATTATTGTTGAAACCACCCTCGGTTATCTTTATCGCCTTAACACGGCGTGCCAGCTCGTCCTTATCATCGTTGGACACAAAAATAACTTTGCCGGTAGTAGAGACAGCATGACCGAAGAACGGTTTGCCGGTGCAGAGTGCATGTGCAATTTGTAAAACGGTAGTTGTTTTATAGCTCTCGGGTTTGCCCTTCAGTAACCCGTTGCTGTTTTTATTTAAGATACCCTCGATTAAATAATCTTGAGTTTGTGTATCTTGGGTTTTGGTAGATGTTTTCATGTAGACCTCTTGGCATTGGCCGGTTAATTATCGGGATTTAATAACGGGTGATTTCTTTGAAGCGGTTTTTGCTTTGTGTTTTTGAAAAACTTTTTTCACGGCATTTTTTGCAATCTTATCCATTTCCGCGTTGAGTTTTTTGGCTACCGGATCAGTGAACGGAAGTTCTAAAATCACCTCCTGCTTTAACAGCTCCTCGAGCTGCTTAATTTCCTCTTTGGCCTTTTTTAATTTTGCCGGCCTTGCTTTGCGTTCGGCTCTTGTGGCGTTGCCGTGAACGTAAAAATTACAATCAACTCCAGACCTTATTTTTTTGTTTGCACCATGAAACCTACATACTGGCATACCGTAGGCGCAGGGTTGTTTACATTGCAGTCCAGAATGTTTTGCCGTTGCGTGGCATCGTCTGGCTGTGCCGTTTAGTACGTTTGGTAAAGGCATTGTGTTACCTCTCTTTACAGTGGATGTAGGGGTTTGTAGCCATTTTTTAAGCGTGTAAAAATGGCACGCTGCTCAAATAACATGGTCGGATTTATAGGTTTTTATATAGCTGCTTAACTTGCACATTAGTGCAGGTCTGCATGACTGGAATTACTACTTTTTTGGGTTTTACATGTTTTTCTCTATAATTCTCTTCATGAGGGAAAAAGGTGCAAAATGCCAAAAAGCAGTAATTCCAGTCTTTTTTTTACTATTATTCACCGTAGTTTTTTACACGCAAACCTGCTAGAGCCCTCGCCCCATCAAGTATGGCGTCAGCATAGCCCCGCTCTCTCAATTTTTTTGCGAGCATTAGCTTGCTAATCAAATAAATGCCGGATTCTTGCGCCCAATGTTGATAACTCCGAAATAAACACGCAATGGTGTCCTTCTCTGCTACACCCAATCTGCAACATTCATCAATCCAGATACCTACTACATCCTGCTCTCTCTGATACTCTAAAGTGCTATTACGTACAGCCTTCGGTAAGTCCTTAAGCCCTACTTTTTGCCACTTCAAACAGCCCTCGATTAACCATGCCAGTATATGAGGGGCTTCGTCCCATAACTTATCTCTCAAGTCGACGTCCATGATTCCCTCCGCTTCAAAATTACGTGTGAAGGGTATTAACGCAATCCTCGACCAAATCCCTCTGTCAGTACCACGAATAGTAGGCTTATGATTACCGACCAACGTCAGTTTCAACTGCGGTAAAAAGTCGAAAGGTGCTTGGTGTAAATTTCTCGCAGTTTGCTTGTCGCCACCACTTATCGATTTGATGCGCCCCTCATTCAGTTTGCGGCCTTCCGGTGCTTCGGTAGATAAAACAGCCCTGACATTTACTAACCGCGCAATGTCCGGGGAAGCATCGCTGCCACTTTTCTTGCTGCCTTCCAAAAACGTTTCTATATCCACACCGCACCCGTACTCGCCCATGACCCTACTAAGTGTTTCACAGAATACGCTCTTGCCGTTGCGCCCTCCTCCGAAGCAGAAGATGATTAAATGTTCCTTAACGGAGCCGGTCATTGAATACCCGCACCATCGCTGCATCCAGTCGATTAACTCGCTATCACCATCGAACACCTCGTTTAAAAATTTAGTCCACTTGTGTGCTTTACCTGCATCACCGACCGTATCGACGCCTAACGTTTTTGTAATAAAATCATCCTGTCGTGCAGGTCTTACAGCACCCGTTTTAAGATCTATAACTTTGGAAGCGTTATCGAATCCTACAGCAAAATTATCGGCATTCAGAAGTGAGACCGGCAGGCGCATTTGTGCATGGTCTTTCAATAGTGATACGGCTGCATTGATGGTAATAATTTTTTGGCTGTTTAATGACCAATTCGCAAAAAGGGTTACGTCGCTCATGTAATCAAGAGCCTCGGTCAGAATTTGCGCCGGTAGCTTTGCCGCGAGACTTCTACAAATAGCGGCGTCGATATCCCATAACCATGAACGTCCGTTCCAGTAAATCCAGCTATGTGAAGGCACATAGAATAGATTATTTGCGTAAAGGTCAACCATGCGTGCGGCGTTACCACTTTCGGTCAGTGGTCGCGTTGTTATTGTACCGTGCCTGCTGCTTAGCCCTTGCAAGCGGGGTGCGTCAATAGCCGCCTTGGTAGCGTTACCTGTTTCTTGGTTCTGCTTTTTTGATTTCGGATTAATCCATCCGAGTTCCTGTGCTTTGGCGAATATGGCTTTGACGCTTGTCCTTTCACCAGGAAACGACCTCCACTTTGCCATTGCATCAGATTCGTTATATTTCTCGGACTTCTTGCTCCACTCAATAAATAAATCAAGTCCGAGTACCTTATCGGGAACTGTTGACAATGCTTGGCCTACTGCAATCCACGTTGGATAGTCATCAGATGGAACAAAAGCTAACGCTCCACGTAGGTGGCTTTCCGTCTCTGCCGTAAAGTCATCCGAAAGCCCCATCAAAGCCTTGGTAAATTTATTTAACTTAGCCTTTGGTTTTACTTTGGCGGGTGCGGGTTGTACCGGCAATTCTGATTGAATGTCAGCAATGACTTTGTTGATTTTATTTAGGTCTAGCATAAGACCACCTCCCTATATGGGCGGAAAGTGGTTGCCACGCTTTTACGTGCCACGCACCCGCAAACCTTTGTTATCCTGCTTGGGTTATAGACCGACGTGTCAATTTTTATGTGGTCGTTGTCGAATTTAGCTGCCAAGGAATTGAGTAAATCCTTAACCGCTTCGGTCGCAGCTTTATCGTTTTTAACGCCCGTCAAAATATAGTAAAGGTGATAACCGTTACCACTCATAACCCGCGCCAAGCACTCCTCGCCATAGGTTAAAAAATACGCTTCAACTTGATTGGCAACTTCAAAAGCGGCTTTCAATTCTGCTTCATTAGCGGGCTGTTTTGTATCACCTGACCTATCAATGTCAATGAACAGTAAATCTCGAAAATCAATGTCGTTATCGCTTACAGTCTGCCCTCTAAAATCAGGCTTAATTGGGTTCAGGGTCGTATAGATATTAAAACCCTTTGCGTTAAGATCGAGTGCATCTTTCTCAAATGCCAGTAGCATCAGTTCTTTAGTCCGGTAATTTACCCCTCGATATTGCTTAATCACGGGGTACATTTTGCCTGTGGGGTCAATAGCACGAAGTTCGATTACGCCGTCAAGTGTCGTGGCTTTGTACACCCAAGTGTGGCGGATCTCGGGTTGGTTGGCGGTGTTCATTTCACACCGCCAATATGACACGTGGCCTTATTGTCCAAGGCCTCCAGCGTCTGTACTTTGCCTTGCTTTAGCCAGCTTTCCAGTTCTGACCTATCAAAATAAAGCATCTTTCCGCGTGGTTTATAATGTGGAATCTCTTGTGTTGATGTGAGTTTATACAGATAGCTAACTGTCAAATTAGTAAAAGCGGATGCTTCTTCTATGGACAATGTTTGTTTATTGCTTAAAACCGCGCTAGTCAAAATATCAAGGCGGTTGATAATATCTTGGAGGGTCAGTGTTTGCGTACTCATTGCTTTTGCTCCTTTCGGATAATTTACAGTGAGCACATTTAACAATGATAAAAATTAAGAAATGCCAAGTGGCAAAATAAATTGCCACTGGCAATTTTTGGCAGGATTATTTGTTTAGCAGGTCAAGTCCTTTACTGATACTTTCACGAATACTGGAACTTTCAACTCCTCTACGGTTTGCTTCGGGGAGTGCGTCGAGTATTGCTTGAACAGTCTCGTTAATCTTGCTTACATTAGGTCTATCGGCAATTTTGTAGTTTTTCTTTGCTTCGGCTAATGCCAGCGCCAGTAAACCAATCTGTTTTAATAACTTGGTGCTCTCGGTTTCTGATAATTCTTCGTCGCTAGACTGTGGACTTGCTATAGGTATAACTAACCGGTCATACCAATCTGTCAGCTCAATAGGTAATGTAAGACCTATAGCGAGTGCCCATTCAATAATAATAACTGGTTCGTAAAAATACTTACGCGGTACGTCACTATAGCCACCGCCCGTAGACCTGCTATATCCCAGTATGCCTGACTTGCGGCTTGATTCAATCAGCTCAAGTAACTTGTCATCATCTGGTTGAGCAAATAACTGTATGACCTTGCTCTGCTCCCATTCACCCATCCGTAAACAGTGGGTATAGTCAATAAAACCTGTTTCCATTCTATGCTCCATTAAAGCATTAATCATTACGGAAGGATTGACCGGAAGCGGGGTAATGACTCCCGCTTATCGCCTTGCATTGGCTATCCGGTCAAATCAATTATAGGCCAATGTCGGGGATTTTATGTACTGCGTCTTTTCGTACACTGTCGATAATATCTGCATAAACTTGGGTGGTCTTAACCTCTCCATGACCTAATAAGCGGCTAACCGTGTAAATATCCACGCCATTACACAACAAACTGACTGCAAAGGTATGTCGGCCGGCATGAAAAGTAACGTGCTTGGTAATACCTGCCGCCATTGTCCAGCGTAACAGCTCGGTATTGAAATAAGCAGAATACTTTAAGCATTGAAAAACACGCCCTTGTTTTTCTGTCGTATCTATCAGGCTATAGGCTTGCGGGGTAATATCCAGATATTGCAGGTTTCCGGTTTTCTTCTGGTTAAAGGTGATTCTATGGCCGCCTTCAAGTTGGCTAACTTCTGACCAACCCAGTTTATTAATATCGCTCCAGCGTAAACCTGTCAGGCAAGAAAACAGGAAGGCATTTTTTAAGATGCTATACCGGCAATCAGTTTTAACCAAGGTACGTACTTCTTCAATCGTTAAAAAACAGCGTTCAGATGTAACCGCCTTAATGCCTGATACTTCCTTAAGCGGATTACGATCAATAATATCTTTATCGAAAGCGGCATTAATGGTGGCTCTTACCTTGTTGAAATAAGTTGAAGCCGTGCTGCTACTGATCAAGTTACCGCTTTTTGTTTTGGCTTTCGTATTGAAAAAATCCCTTACGCCATTAAGCCAGTCCACCGTAACCTGATCAAAAGTTAAACCTTCGTCCGGATGGTGGCGTTTTAATTGAATCAAACAGGCTTCCCATGTTCCGTAGTTTTTACTGCTCACATTGGTTTTTTTGGTGTCCATTATCTGTTTAAAGAAGCTGTAAAAGTTTACGCTTACCTTATTGGTATCGGTAAAACCATGCTGACCACTCGCTGCTTCCGCAGTCCGTTTTGATTTTATCTGATCAACTAACTGCAAAGTTTCCTTGTTGTGCTGCTTCTCGAGCTTCGTTTTAGGATCGGTGTGCAGATAAAGGTCGAGTTGTTCACGTTTGCGGTCGTGTTTAACTTTACCGTTTTCGTCGGTGTGGCTGCCATACCAATACACTAAACGTATAGCCTGCTTGTCGCCTGCTTTGTTGGTATTCTTCTCAATAGTAATTTTCATATCTACCTTTTTTACCCTTTCTTACCCTTTTAAAAACTGAAAGGGTAGAATAGGGGTAAAAAAGGGTAAAGTAAAGGTAATTAAGGGAAGGGAAAGACAATCAGGGAATGGTTGATGTGTTGATTTTATTGACTTTATTTATTATTGTTTTCGGTTGTTTTACCACTTTACTTTCCAATACAGAAACTAGAAAAAATTTTCCCCAGAAGATCATCAGAAGTTACCTTTCCGGTAATTTCTGCAAGACTCATTTGTGCCTGCCTTAAATCCTCTGCCACCAATTCCCCTGCCTGGCTAACTTGTAGTTGGCTTAAAGCACTTTCTACAAATTGATAACCTGCTCTTATGGCTTCTATGTGGCGTCTTCTGGCAATAAAAACGTTATCGGTGGCTTCATTAAAGCCGACACTTTGTTTGAGATGTTGTTTTAACAAGTCCATGCCTGCTCCGGTTTTAATGGAGAGGTAACAACTGTAACCGTTTTCTGTTTGTTTTATTTCAGACTCTCTGCCTAACAGGTCTATTTTGTTGTAAACCTTGGTGATATCGATATTGGCGGGCAATGTTTTTAATAACTCTTCTGTTTCCGGTTCCCTAGCATCAATAAGTAGTAAAATTTTATCTGCTTTTAAAATTTCTTCATGCGCCCTGCGTATACCTTCTTTTTCTATTGAGTTATCGCTTTCCCTCAAACCGGCAGTATCTATGATGTGCAACGGCATACCATCCAGTTGGATACGTTCTCTCAGTACGTCTCGGGTGGTGCCGGCGATGTCGGTCACTATCGCGGCTTCGTGTCCGGCGAGTGCGTTAAGCAAGCTGGATTTTCCGGCGTTTGGTTTTCCTGCCAAAACAACGGTCATGCCATCACGTAACAAGCGTCCTTGCTGGGCGGTTTTTTGTATTTTTTGAATGCTTTGTAATAACCGGATAATGCGCTTTTCGACGACGCCATCGGTTAAAAAATCAATTTCTTCATCGACAAAATCGATAGAGGCTTCAACGTAGATACGAAGTTCCGTTAGCTCTGTAACCAGTTCATTGATTTGTGCTGAAAAAACACCTTGCATGGATTTTTGTGCCGAGCGTGCCGATTGCTCGGTACTGCTTTCAATTAAATCAGCAACGGCTTCGGCTTGTGCCAAGTCGAGTTTATTATTTAGAAAGGCGCGTTCGGTAAATTCACCAGGATTGGCTAATCGGGCTCCGAGTGAAAGCACTCGCCGTAACAACATGTCCAAAACGACTGAACCGCCGTGCCCCTGTAATTCAAGTATATCTTCGCCAGTGTAAGAGGCGGGTGCGGGAAAGTAAAGACTGATACCAGAATCAATGATGCTATCGTCGTTATCTATAAACGAGGTAAACAGTGCGTGTCTGGGAATTAATAATTTATTAAGTAGTTGTTTGGCGATTTCAGTAACCAGGGCTCCTGAAATTCGAATAATACCTACACCGCCATTCCCTGGCGGTGTTGCAATTGCAGCAATGGTATCTTGATTTAAAAGCAAGTTATCCCGCTTTTTCTATTTGCTTGGTGATATAGGTTTGTTGAATGATAGACAGGGTATTATTAATAACCCAGTATAAAACCAAACCTGCCGGAAAAAATAGAAAGAAAATGGTAAAGACTATAGGGAACATCTTCATCACTTTAGCTTGAATAGGATCTATCGGCGCCGGATTTAGACCTTGCTGAATTTTCATGGTAATACCCATGATTAACGGCAAGATGTAAAAAGGATCTTGTATTGATAAATCCTGTATCCATAGCATAAACGGTGCCTGACGAAACTCAACCGTTTCACTTAATACCCAATACAAAGCCATAAATACGGGGATTTGTATCAAGATAGGCAAACAGCCACCCAACGGATTAACTTTTTCTTTTTTATACAGACCCATCATTTCGGTATTAAAACGCGGTCTGTCATCAGCAAAACGTTCTTGTAGTTCTTTAAGACGTGGCTGAATTTTACGCATTTTAGCCATTGATTTGAAACTGGCTTGTGATAATGGAAAGAACAATAGTTTAATACAGAATGTGACTCCCATAATAGCCAAGCCCCAGTTGCCAATAACACTGTGTATTTTATTCAGTAACCAGTAAATAGGCTTACCAATAAAAGTTAACACACTATAATCAACCGTAAGTTCAAGACCGGGAGCAACTTGTTCCATCATAGGCTGGATTTTAGGGCCGGCAAATAATCGTGAAACAAATTGGACATCGGTATTGGCTTCAACCGTTACTGATGGAGAGTACGTACCAATTACGTAACGTCCATCTTTTAGTTCTTTGGTATAAAAATGGTTTTCTTGATCGGCGGGTGGAACCCAAGCTGAGGCAAAATAATGTTGGATCATTGCAGTCCAACCACCTTTGCTGATGACATCAAGAGTCTCATCTGCCATATCATCAAAACTTATTTTTTGGTATTTGCTTTTTTCGGTGTAAATAACCCCACCATCATAGGCTCTCATCCCCCCTGTCAGCATATTACCCTTGCCTTCAGTATTCTCTGCTCTTAATAACTGACTGTACTGTCTGCCTGACCAAGGTTTTCCCGAGTTATTTTTTACTTGTTGTCCCAGGGTTATCTCGTAACTTCCACGTTTAAAGGTGAATAATTTAGTAATAACAAGCCCCTTGTTATCGGTCCATGTTATTGGAACGGTTAAACTGTCTTGTCCGGGTTGTAAGGTATAACTGTCTTGCTCATTGGTAAAAACCGTATAATGATTTGGCGCAGCGGCCAAGCCACTACCTGCTATCAAGCCACTTTGGGCAACAAACAATTTTTCTTGATTATCATTAAACAAACGAACCGGTGCCGAGTTTGTTTCAGCGACGTCCATCCCAATCATTTTGCGTAAGTTGTTTACAACATTATTCGCTTTTTCTATCGGGTAATTCAACAAATCCAGATTGGTGACCGTGCCGCCTTGCAAATCAATTTCAAGTGCAATAACATCCGTTTTAACTTTCACGGTTTTAGCAGTCGATGCCGCCGAAACAGGAACAGATACCTGTGATTGTAGGCCGGATTCTGGTTGTGAAGAGGCTTCTGCTGTCATTGGCACATCTTCTTTAGCCTTAATGCCTTCTGGACTTACGATTGCAGCAATTTCAGGTTTTGGGCCATAGTCCAGATCCCAAGCCTGCCACAACATAAATACAAGCATTGCAAAAGTAACGACGAGTATAAATCTTAAATTATCCATTCTTATTACCAAATTTTTCCGGAACGGGATCAATGCCCCCTTGATGAAAAGGGTGGCACTTTAATAATCTTTTGAAAGTGAGATAGGAGCCAATAATAGCACCGTGGCGCTGAAGTGCTTCTACGGAATAACTTGAACAGCTTGGATAAAAACGACAGTTAGAGCCCAGCAAAGGGCTTATAAAGAATTTATAAAACTTTATAATTGCTATGAGCAGGAAGCGCATTTGGATACCAACCTAAGCCAATGTTTTTCCAATGACTTTCTTAATAATTCCTGCGAAGCATCGACGGCTTCCCTGCGAGCCAGAACAACAATGTCTATATTTCCCAAGCTTTGTTGTTGTATTCTAAAATTTTCCCTCACAGCCCGTTTAATCACGTTTCTGTGTACTGCTTTTCTTATATTTTTTTTGGCAATTGCCAAGCCTAGCCTTGGATGATCAAAATCATTCCTTATGGCTAATAGGGTAAAATACATGTCACTTGATTTTACAGGCTTAGCAAAAACTTTTTTATATTCAGCCGGTTTTTTTAACCGTAACTGGGGGGGAAAATCAAAATTGTGCTCTGTCACCCAATATCAACTAAACAGTTAACTGAGCGCGACCTTTTGCTCTACGAGCGTTTATAACTCTACGACCACCGACGGTTGCCATTCTTGCACGAAAACCATGGGTTCTGGCGCGTTTGATTTTACTGGGTTGGTATGTTCTTTTCATATTACTTAAAGCCTATTCAGATGATTGTTAACAAAAACAGATAAAAAAGACTACGGATGATAAAATAATATACATAGTCTGTCAATTCTGTAGCGAAATGTTTTATTGCTGTATAGTGATAAAAAACAAATTCATCCTAACTTAACACCTATCAATATCTTATTTAATTCAATGAGCTCAATTTGGGATAACTGTCTTACTAAACTTGAAAATGAAATCGCCGGTTCTGATTTCAGCACCTGGATACGCCCATTACAGGCACTGGAAAGCGATGGGCAACTAAAACTACTAGCACCCAACCGATTTGTTTTAGACTGGGTCAAGCAACATTATTTTGCCAAAATTAAAGAATCTATACATGAGTTTTCAAACGGCGCATTAGAATTAAATCTTGAAATTGGTTCAAAAAAATCGACAACACCCGCCGCGATAACCAGCGTAAAACCGGTCGAAATAAAAAAAACCAGTCCTAATTTTCTTAATAAAGCGTTTACTTTTGAAAATTTTGTTGAAGGTAAGTCTAATCAACTGGCAAGAGCTGCTTCCCTTCAAGTTTCTGAAAACATTGGGAAAGCTTACAATCCTTTACTTATTTACGGTAGCTCCGGTTTGGGTAAAACCCATCTTATGCATGCGATAGGTAATGCTGTTTTTCAGAAAAATCCGTCAGCAACGATTGTTTATCTACATTCTGAAAAATTTGTTCAGGATATGGTTAGGGCATTGCAGCAAAATTCAATTAATTCCTTTAAAGAATATTATCGTGGTATTGATGTACTTTTAATTGATGACATTCAATTTTTTGCCGGAAAAGAGCGCTCTCAGGAAGAATTTTTTCATACCTTCAATACCCTTTTGGATAAAAAACACCAAATAGTTTTAACGTGTGACAAATATCCCAAAGAAATTGTTGGTCTTGAAGATCGCTTAAAATCACGATTTGGCTGTGGCCTTCCTGTTTCTATTGAACCACCAGATATGGAAACCAGAGCCGCTATTTTAATGAAAAAAGCAGCGCAAGTGAATGTAGAACTCCCTCAGGAAGTCGCTTTTTTTATTGCCAAAAAAATTCCTTTCAATGTCCGTGATCTTGAAGGCGCTTTAAGACGTGTTATTGCCAATGCACAATTTACCGGGCGTGAAATTACCACAGAATTTACCAAAGAAGCCTTGCATGATTTGATTTCATTAAAAGACAAGCTGGTTAACATGGACAATATCCAAAAAACCGTCGCTGAATATTTTAAAATCCGTGTTGCCGACTTATCCTCTAAAAACAGAAAACAAACCGTTACCCGTCCACGACAAATGGCCATGTGTTTGGCTCGAGAATTAACGTCACACAGCTTTCCTGAAATAGGCGATGCCTTTGGTGGCCGTGACCATACCACGGTCATGAATGCTTGTAAAAAAATTAATGAGTTGAAAGAAGCTGATCACAAAATTGCTGAAGATTATTCAAATCTCTTAAGAACGCTGTCACATTAAATGCCAACTTGACTGAAAAGTATCAACCTCGACAACTTAATCTGTTGATAAATTTGTGCATAAGTCCATTATTACTGGGGATAATACTGTGTATTAAATTTAATATTATAAATGCTTAATATTTAAACAGGCGTTATACACACCCTAACTACAGCATAAAATACGATTTAACTTATTGAATATAATAACTAAAAGTAACTTATCCACAGATTTTAACCGACTTAATAGTAATAAAATAAAGATTAAGTAACATTATATTATTAACTACAAAACTAACAGGTTGAAGCCATAGTTAGCATAAAATAAAGAAACCTTGCAAAACGGACAAATTAAAAAACCGAGCATTATCCAAAATTACAATTTTTCATAAACACTTTAATCTGAGTGTTAACGTCTACTTTTTTAAAAAAGAATTTTGGTAATTAAGGTTAAATCATCAAGGATTAAGAAGCGCCTCAACTATGAAATTAAGCCAAAACGATGATAGTCCTGTGGATAAATCTGTGAGCAAACCTATTATTACTGGGGGTAAAGTTGTGTATAAAAATAAATATTGAAAACACGTATTATTTAAACAGAGGTTATACACATCCTGACAACAACATAAAAATATTAGTAATCTATTGATTTATTAAATTTTTAATGGGTTATCCACAGATTTTAACTGGCTTAATAATAATAAAGTAAAGATTAAGTAACATTATATTATTAATCGCAAAAAGTATTTTTTTGCAGCTTAATTTTAAATTGCACCACTTTAGGCTTAAAGCTAAACTTCAAACCTATAAAGTGATGGCAAGGGGTGTGGATAATATTGTGGATAAAGCTGTTAATTCTGTGAATAACTCTGTTGATAACAGTGGTTTTTATCAATACATACCCATTATTAACATCATAAATAAAAATTAACTAATTGATTTTTAGATTTAAAAACCATTTTTCCACAGCTTTTTATTAAACTAACTGTAATAATACAAACAAATGAAATTTATTATTAATCGAGAAGAAATTTTAACGCCTTTACAGCAAATAGTCAGCGTTATAGAGAAAAGACAAACGATGCCTATTTTGTCGAATGTGCTGATGGTTATTGAGGATGAGCAGTTAATACTGACGGGTACGGATCTGGAAATTCAGATTATTGCCAAAATCAATATCAAATTAGCAACACCCGGTTCAATTACCGTACCGGCCAGAAAGTTTTTAGATATTTGCAGGCTTTTACCCAATGGTGCTGAAATTAAATTTGAACAACAAGAGGATAAAGTAAAAATATTATCTAATCGAAGCAGATTTTCGTTAAGTTGTTTGCCTGCGGACAATTATCCCGAATTCTCTGAATCTGAATTAGAGAATCATTTTTTTATTAATGCCGGTAAATTTAAAAAAGCACTCGATAAGACAGTTTTTTGTATGGCTAATCAGGATGTCCGTTACTACCTAAATGGCTTATTGCTTAACATCTCCAATAGCAAAGTTAAACTGGTTGCATCGGATGGTCATCGATTATCTATTTATGAAGATCTCTTAGACGAAGGTACCGGTTATGAAGCCCGGATTATTTTTCCTAGAAAAGGTGTTTTAGAGCTGAGTCGATTACTGGATGATGCAGATGTTGAGTTGAAAGTTGAGTTTTCCACTAATAATATTAAAATTTTTATAAAGAATCTGATTTTTTCCGCAAAATTAGTGGATTCAAAATATCCGGATTTTGGCAAAGTTTTTCAACAAGAATTTTTTAATCCGATACATATCCAAAAACAAATATTAAAAGATGCCTTAACCCGTGTCGCCATTTTATCCAACGAAAAATTTAAAGGCGTTACCTTGGATATTACGCAGGACAGTTTAAGAATCAGTACCCACAATCCTGAACATGATGAAGCTGAAGAAGAACTCATTATCGAATATACTGGGGAACCACTTTCTATTGCCTTCAATGCCCAATATTTACTGGATGCGGTTTCAAACTTGGATTCTGACCTTGCGGTATTAACCATTGCCAGTAATTCCAGTAGCTGTTTTATCGATGAACCTACAGATTGTGTTTATAAATTTATCGTGATGCCTATGCGCCTCTAAGTTTTAAGGCAATGACGTTACTGAAACTGGATATTTACGCCGTCAGAAATATCCTAAAACAAACTATTATCCCGGATGCCGCCATGAATTTTATTTATGGGGAAAATGCCAGTGGTAAGAGTGCTATTATCGAGGCCATTTTTATTTTAGGGCGCGCAAAATCTTTCCGTTCTACATCGATTAAGTCCGTTATTAATTTTGCAGAAAATCAACTGATTGTTTCTGCTCAAACACAGCAAGCGAATGGCAGCAAACTTCATTTAGGGATTCAACTGGACAGTAAAAGTTTTTCTTGTCGTATTAATCAACAAACTACACAAAAGAGATCTGATCTCGCTTATGCTTTACCGTTGCAAATTATCCACCCTAAAAGTTTTGAGTTACTTGATGCGGGGCCGCAACTAAGAAGAGAGTTTTTAGATTGGGGTGTTTTCAATGATGATGAAAAATTTTTACCCTCATGGCGAAATTTCAAAACAGCTTTGTCACAGCGAAATGCTTTATTAAAAGCAAAGCGTCCTGAGTATATTAATGTTTGGGATAAGGAACTTGTTTATTACGGTACAATAGTCAACACTTACCGACAACTTTACCTACAAAAGTTTAAACCGGTATTTTCTGATATCATAAATCAATTTCTTGATATTGATAATGTCGACATAAAACTTTTATCCGGTTGGGACACCGCCATGGATTTTCAACAGATTTTAATTGAAAACCTGGATAAAGACCTGCGTTATGGATTTACTCATAATGGCCCACACCGTGCTGATTTTCAATTATTAGTTGATAACCGATTAGCCAAAGATTTTGTTTCACGCGGACAACTTAAGATATTTGTAATGAGCTTAAAATTGGCACAGGTAAAGTTACTTGCTAATGAATACAGTAATATGGGCTGTATTTTATTTGATGATTTTGCGGCAGAGCTTGATGTTATTAATCGTGCGAAATTATTACACTATTTAGCTGAAATGAAATGTCAGGTATTTATAACAGCAACTGAGCTTTCTGACTTTGGCGATTTAACCCACATAAAAAATTACAAAATGTTCCACGTGGAACATGGCAACATAAAACAAATGTAATGTTCCACGTGGAACATTCACAACAACAGAAAAAGCAGGAGAGTCATGAGTAACAATAGCGATCACTACGATAGTTCTAATATTCAAGTTTTAAAAGGTCTGGATGCCGTAAGAAAACGGCCGGGTATGTATATTGGCGATACTGATGACGGCTCCGGTTTGCATCACATGGTGTTTGAGGTTGTTGATAACTCCATTGATGAAGCCTTGGCGGGTTACTGTAAAGAAGTTAAAGTCGTTATTCATAGCAATGGATCAGTATCAGTTTCTGATGATGGTCGCGGTATTCCCGTTGATATTCATAAAGAAGAGGGACGGTCTGCGGCAGAAGTTATTATGACGGTACTCCATGCCGGTGGAAAGTTTGATGATAATGCTTATAAGGTTTCCGGCGGTTTACACGGTGTCGGGGTATCTGTTGTTAATGCCTTGTCTGAAGAGTTAAATCTGGAAGTACGAAAAAATGGTCAGTTGTATAAGCAACAGTATCTTATGGGTAACCCCGTTGCACCCTTGGTCGCAGTCGGTCCGACTGAAGGCTCCGGTACCTTAATCAATTTTAAACCCAGTACAGAAACGTTTACAGATGTTGAATTTCATTACGATATACTGGCGAAAAGATTAAGAGAATTATCATTTTTAAACTCAGGTGTGCGCATTAGCCTGCAAGATGAACGTACCGATAGACAAGATGTATTTGAATTTGAAGGCGGCATTAGTGCTTTTGTCGTTCATCTCAATAAAAACAAAACCCCGCTATTTCCGGAAGTATTTTATTTTATAGCCGAGAAAGAAGGCGTCACGGTAGAAGTCGCAATGCAGTGGAATGATTCTTATCAGGAAAATGTATTCTGCTATACCAATAACATTCCACAACGTGATGGTGGTAGTCATTTAGCCGGCTTTAGGGGCGCATTAACACGGACTATCAATCAATACATTGAATCCAGCGGCTTGGCTAAAAAAGAAAAAGTACAAACGACCGGTGATGATGCTAGAGAAGGTTTAACGGCCGTGTTGTCAGTTAAAGTACCTGATCCAAAATTTTCATCACAAACAAAAGACAAGTTGGTTTCCTCAGAAGTTAAGCCACTGGTTGAATCAACGATGAATGAAAAGCTACAAGAATTTCTACTTGAAAAACCGCAAATAGCTAAAACCATTGTTGGCAAGATTATCGATGCCGCCCGTGCCAGAGAAGCAGCGCGTAAAGCGCGTGAAATGACACGTCGAAAAACAACGTTAGATATTGCCGGTTTACCAGGAAAGCTTGCGGATTGTCAGGAAAAAGATCCGGCATTATCCGAATTGTTTTTAGTGGAAGGTGATTCAGCGGGTGGCTCTGCAAAACAAGGTAGAGATCGTCGGACCCAAGCTATTTTGCCTTTAAAAGGCAAAATTTTAAATGTCGAGAAAGCTCGCTTTGATAAAATGATATCTTCAGAAGAAGTGGGCACATTAATCACGGCGTTGGGCTGTGGCATTGGCAAAGACGAATACAATCTGGCTAAATTGCGTTATCACCGCATTATTATCATGACCGATGCGGATGTTGATGGCTCACATATCAGAACTTTATTACTGACGTTTTTTTATAGACAATTACCAGAGATAGTAGAAAAAGGTTATATCTATATTGCCCAACCGCCGTTATACAAAGTTAAAAAAGGTAAGCAAGAACATTACGTTAAGGACGATACCCAGTTAAATGAATATCTGATTCAGCTTGCGCTCGATAAAGCCCAGCTTTTTACCGATGAAACAGCGCCACCAATTCAGGGTCAGGGTTTGGAAAAACTCGCAAAGGAATTTACCGGTGTCGTGAGCGTCATCAATCGTTTATCCAGACGTTACGATGATGTTTTTCTTGAGCAATTTTGTTACATGGATGTCATTAATGACGACCTAAAACAAGATCAACAAAAACTCACCGCCTGGTTTGCCAAGATGGAACAACAACTGAAAGAGTGTGAAAGCAAGGCCGTGTTCTTAATTGAACTGGACTACAAAGCCGCTAACGAATTTTCGGCAGTTGTTAATAAAAAACTGCATGGTATAACCAAAACGTTTGTATTGCCCTCGACTTTCTTTAACGGCAAGGATTACCAGAAAATTTCCCAATACGCCAATGATACGGCGGGTATGTTTAATGAAGCATCCTATATGCAAATGGGCGAAAGACAACAACCCGTAAACAGTTTTAAACAAGCTTTTGAATGGATGATGAAAGAAATTAAAAAAGGCCAGCATATACAGCGTTACAAAGGTTTGGGTGAAATGAATCCTGAACAATTGTGGGAAACTACACTGGATTCCAATAACCGCCGGTTGTTGCAGGTTAGAATTGAAGACGTGATCGCAGCGGATGAAATTTTTACTACGTTGATGGGCGATGTCGTAGAACCCCGACGCGATTTTATTGTTAAAAATGCCTTGGATGTCACCAATCTGGATGTTTAATTATGCTAACTTACCCTCAAATTGATCCCGTTGCACTGGCCTTAGGCCCCGTAAAAATACATTGGTACGGACTGATGTATGTGATTGGTTTTGCCGCTGTCTGGTTGATAGGGCAAAAACGGGCGGAACAACCTTGGTCACCCATTAAACCGGAGGCTATAGAAGATCTGGTCACTTATGGCGCGGTGGGCGTAATTTTGGGTGGACGGATAGGCTATATTTTATTTTATAATTTTACTGAATTTCTAAGTAACCCGATTATTCTGTTTAAAATATGGCAAGGCGGCATGTCCTTTCATGGTGGTATGTTGGGGGTTTTTATTGCAATGTGGTTTTTTGCAAAAAAACAGCAATGCACCCTGCTGCAACTGACCGATATTATCGCGCCGCTGGCACCGATAGGCTTGGGGGCAGGGCGCATCGGTAATTTTATCAATTCCGAACTCTGGGGTAGAACGACCGATGTGCCTTGGGCGATGATATTTCCTAATGGTGGCCCGCTTGCGCGTCATCCGTCACAACTGTACGAAGCCTTTTTAGAAGGATTCGTACTGTTTATTATTCTCTGGTTGTATTCCGCTAAACCAAGACCGGTGGGCGCAATTACCGGGATGTCCTTGTTTTTCTATGGCTGCTTCCGGTTTTTTGTCGAGTTTTTTAGAATGCCGGACGCGCAGTTAGGTTTTCTGGCTTTGGATTGGGTTACCATGGGGCAGATACTATCAACACCGATGATAATTATTGGTGCGGGATTTATTTATTTTGCCTATAAAAAAAGTATTTCGAATAACCAATGAATATGAATAAAATAACTTGAGTATTTTAATTCCTGGCCTTCCTGCCTGAAGACTTTTGGGGGTATGATATAACCTTCAAGTTATTTTTTGCATGCTGCTATACAACCATTAACTAAAGCGAGTGGTTGTTTAGAAAACTACTACATAGTCTTTCGACAGGTTCTCAAGATGAATGGTTTGTGATGATTTCTTTCATGTTGAGATTGTTAAAACGTGAGCTTAATCAATTTGTTCACGAATTTATATTAGTTAAAACTTCTCATTCAACTTGTAAGCTAAGGAAACGGAATTCGCCCATCCTCACTAATCAATTTATCCAGATTTTGAAGGCTGCAGTGCGTTTTTTTGAAATAACTTAATTAAGGCTGATTTATGCGTTTAAATTTATAACTCAATTCCGATAGACAAAAAAAACATGAAGCAATATTTGGAATTACTCGATAAAATTCGCACTGAAGGCACTTTAAAAGGCGATAGAACCGGTAGCGGTACGTTGTCTATTTTTGGTCATCAAATGCGTTTTGATTTGGCTGAGGGGTTTCCCTTGGTGACTACCAAGAAAATTCATTTAAAATCAATTATTTATGAATTATTATGGTTTTTAAGAGGCGAGACTAACTTGGGTTTTTTACATGAGAATCAGGTTAATATCTGGAATGAATGGGCCGATGAAAAAGGTGATTTAGGGCCGGTGTACGGATATCAATGGCGTTCATGGCCCACTCCGGATGGTCACCACATTGACCAGATTCAGCAGGTCATTGAGCAATTGAAAAAAACGCCAAATAGTCGGCGAATTATTGTCTCGGCGTGGAATGTGGCAGATTTACCCGATGAAAATATAAGTCCGCAACAAAATGTAGCGTGCGGTAAAATGGCCTTGGCACCTTGTCACGCCTTTTTTCAGTTTTATGTGGCCGATGGCAAGTTGTCATGTCAGCTCTATCAGCGCAGTTGCGACACTTTTTTAGGTTTGCCGTTCAATATTGCCAGTTATGCATTATTAACGCATATCGTGGCTCAGCAGGCCGATATGGAAGTAGGCGATTTTGTCTGGACGGGTGGTGATGTGCATTTGTATCTTAATCATCAGGAGCAATCTGCATTGCAGTTAAAACGTAAGCCCTACAAACTTGCTACGTTAACAATTAAACGTAAACCAGAGTCAATATTTGATTACCAGTATGAAGATTTTTGTTGTGCCGATTATCAAGCCCATGAACATATCAAGGCACCGATTTCTGTTTAATGAAATACCTTCTTTTTTAGTAAAAAGAGTTATGAAAAAATGAACATAATACACAAAGCACACCCTTGGCACGGCATTAAACCGGGCGATAATGCGCCAACCATCGTAACCGCATTCATCGAAATTGTTCCCTCAGATACGGTTAAGTATGAAATCGATAAGGAAAGTGGTTATCTTAAAATTGATCGGCCACAAAAGTTTTCCAATATGATTCCCACGCTTTATGGTTTTATTCCACAAACCTATTGCGCCGAAAGAATCGCTGAATATGCGGAACTTAAATCAGGAAAGAAAGTTACCAAAGGCGATGGCGATCCGTTGGATATTTGCGTTTTAAGTGAGCGCAGCGTAACCCACGGCGATATTTTATTACAGGCAATTCCAATTGGCGGCTTTCGTTTGCTGGATGGCGGCGAAGCTGATGATAAAATAATTGCGGTGATGAAAGGAGATGAATTTTATCGGCAATGGAATGATGTTTCAGATTGTCCTGAGTCTTATATCAATCGCCTTAAACATTATTTTTTGACATACAAGCATCTTCCCAGTGAAAAGAGTATTTGCGAAATAACCAATGTTTATGGGCGTGAAGAAGCACATGAAGTGATTAGGCGTTCAATGGAAGATTATCAAAACCATTTTGGTTGCGAGGAAGCTTCCAATTAAGCGATCCATTTAAAGCGGGACGATTTTACAGATACCATCCCTTTAAGGGATGTTATCTGTCTTGCTTTTAATTGGGTAGCCAAGTTGTAGTTTTAAAGCTATAAGGTTTTAAGATATTCCAGGGTCATAAACAGTGCCGCGATTGAGCGGGCTTCGGTACAGGTGCCCGTGGCAATTAACTTATTGATATTGTTTATTTTCCAGGGAATAACTTCCAGCTCCTCCGGTTCATCGCCCGCCAGTTTTTCTGCGTACAAATCCTGAGCGATGACTATTTCTGTAATATGCTCCAAATAAGAGGGTGCCAAGGAGAAAGAACTTAAGTGATGCAGCTTTCTGGCACCAAAACCGACTTCTTCTTTAAGTTCCCTGTTGGCTGTCTCTAAAAAAGATTCACCGGCATCGGTTTTGCCTTTGGGTAAGCCTATTTCATAACGGTGTACACCGGCAGAATATTCTCTAATCAATAACACCGTTTCACTATCCAGCATAGGTACAATCAATACAGCGCCACCGGGATTACCGCGAGCCAGGCGTTCGTAATTGCGTAGTTCGCCATTGCTAAATTGTATATCCAGTGATTCTATGCGGAATAAACGGCTTTTAGCGATAGTCGTTTTGTTTAGAATGATCGGTTTGTCAGACATTGTGCTATTTTAAGTGGTAATTATTTTCGACAAATATAACCCACTATGATGATTGATTGGAAAAAAATTGATACTGTTTTACTGGATATGGATGGCACCCTGCTGGATTTGAACTTTGATAATCACTTTTGGAAAGAGTTTGTACCGTTAAAATATGCGCAGCAAAAAGACTTAAGCGTAGACGCTGCAAAACAGGCATTGGAACCCCAGTTTAAAAGCATGGAAGGGACGCTGGAATGGTATTGTCTGGATTACTGGAGTGAAGTTTTACAACTGGATATTGCCGGCTTAAAAGCGGAAATTTCAGGCTTAATTGCCGTATTACCGCACGTCACTGAATTTTTGGAAAAACTTCAGCAATCCTCACAGCGGGTTCTGCTGGTTACCAATGCACATCGAGACAGTTTGGGTTTAAAAATGGAAAAAACCTGTTTGCAGCCGTTTTTTGATGACATTATCAGTTCGCATGACTTGGGATTTCCTAAAGAAAATCCCGGTTTTTGGCCACTTTTGCAGCAACAGCAAGCTTTTGATAAACAAACCACGTTATTGATTGATGACAGCCTTGCCGTATTAAATTCAGCCCGGCAGTTTGGTATCGCGCATTTAATTTCTGTCAGTAAACCTGATAGCCGGCAGCCTAAAAAAACCGTCATTGACTATCTGGCTATTGAAGATTTTCGGGAGCTTATGATCGGGCTGTAGGTTTTCGGTTTCTGTCAGGGTTGGGACGCTTGCCTTGATACTCTGTTTTAGGTTTTTGCGGTCTTTTTTCCGGCGTTATAATTTCAGCTAAAAGATCTGCAGTGATTGCTTTAACAGGGATTTTTTGACCAATAAAATCTTCAATATCCGGCATTGAATAAGCATAATGTTCACAGATAAAGCTGATAGCCACGCCGCTGGCACCAAAACGTGCAGTTCTGCCGATTCTATGGACATAATCTTCTGCATCTTGGGGTAAATCATAATTAATAACATGGGACACATCGGGAATATGAAGGCCTCTGGCGGCAACATCCGTGGCAATTAACAGGGTAATTCTGTTTTCCTGAAAGTCATTTAACAATTGCTGGCGTTTATCTTGCGGTACATCACCACTGAGGGCGGCGGTTTTATAGCCATTGGCGTTCAGCGTGTCATCCAGTTGTTCAGCACAGCGTTTGGTATTAACAAAAATAATGCTGCGTTGTGGCTGATAATGATTTAACAAGCCGATCAATAAGGGGATTTTTTGTTCGTTAGCAGGACAATACGCGCTTTGTTGTATGGCTTTCGAGGTGACTTCTTTAGTTTCTATACGAATCAACACCGGATTATTCATGTGTTCATAAGCCAGTTCAGTCACTTTATAAGATAACGTCGCTGAAAACAACATATTTAAGCGCAGTTCAGGCGCCGGCATTCGCCGTAATAAATAACGGATATCTTTTATGAAACCCAAATCAAACATACGGTCGGCTTCATCCATGACGGTGACTTGCACATTGTCCAGCGTGAAGGCATTTTGCCGGTAAAAATCAATAATACGACCCGGTGTGCCAATGATAATATCAACATTGGATTTTATGGTATCCAGTTGTTTTTGATAGTCAGTGCCGCCGTAAATCAGGGCAAGTTTCAAATTTAAATGCTTACCTAGCAGCAAGGCGTCTTTATGAATTTGAATCGCCAGTTCGCGTGTTGGTGCCAGAATAATGGCTCTGGGATTTTTAACCGGCCCACTTTTTGCGACTATTTTCGGCGGTGCTATCGTTACACTGCCCGGTTCTTCGGTACACAGCTCATCGTCACACGCGGACGGTATATCTTCTGAATCATTGCCGCCATTATCATTGAGTAAGTGCTGAAAAGTAGCCAACAAAAAAGTGGCGGTTTTACCCGTCCCCGTTTGTGCCTGGCCTGCAATATCCTTGCCCCGCAACAATAAGGGCAAGGCCTTATCCTGAATGGGCGTGCAATAATTAAAACCTGCATCGTTTAATCCGTGCAGGATAGGGTCAGACAATTCAAGATTGCTGAAGCGGGTTTCTGTTAAATGGGTAGTATTCATAGAGCCATAGCATAACGTAAAAATCAAATTGGTTAAAATTGATTGACTAGAAGCGCTATCCCTCATATAGTTTTAACTTTTAATATTTGGAGAAATAGTGTGAGCGATTCAGTCCTTCATGTGAGCGATGGTGAATTTAACGAAACTGTCATTAAAGCTAACGGTCCCGTACTGGTTGATTATTGGGCTGAATGGTGCGGACCTTGCAAAATGATTGCACCGGTTCTGGATGCTATTGCCGAAGAGTATGCAGGTAAATTGACTGTTGTTAAAATAAATATAGATGAAAATCCACAAACACCACAACACTACGGTGTTCGCGGTATTCCAACACTGATGCTATTTAAGGATGGCGAAGTGGAAGCTACTAAAGTCGGTGCTTTGACAAAATCAGAGCTTGCCAAGTTTATTGATAGCAACATTTAAATATGCCCCCTTATTCAGATCTGTCACAAAAGTTGGACGGATCTGAATACTTCAGCTATACTCGCGCTGTGCGATAGCTTCGTGCGCTCAATCATATCGTCCGATAAATTACCCCTGAATTTTAAATCCTATCCCGGTCGTTACGGTTTACACCCTAACTACATTTCTTCGAGTTACCTTTTTTATGAATCTTACCGAGTTAAAACTAAAACAAATAAGTGAAGTTATTGAAATCGCCGAGTCCCTTGGGCTTGAAAATGTTGCCCGATCGCGTAAGCAGGATTTGATTTTTGCCATCCTGAAAAAACAGGCAAAAGCCGGAGATGATATTTCCGGTGATGGTGTTCTGGAAATTTTGCAGGATGGTTTTGGTTTTTTACGTACGCCGGGCTGCTCGTATTTGGCAGGTCCAGACGATATTTATGTATCCCCTAGTCAAATCAGACGATTCTCATTAAAAACAGGCGATACCATAAGCGGAAAGATCAGGCCGCCAAAAGATAACGAACGTTATTTTGCAATGCTCAAAGTTGATCAAATCAATTTTGAACCGCCAGAAAATACCAAAAATAAAATTACCTTCTCAAACTTGACACCCCTGTTTGCCAAGCAACGATTTATTCTTGAGCAAGGCAACGGTACCAGTGAAGACTTAACAGGACGAATAATCGATTTAATCGCTCCTATCGGTAAAGGTCAGCGTGGCTTAATTGTGTCACCGCCAAAAGCCGGCAAGACCATGATTTTGCAAAGTCTGGCACAAGCCATTGCCGAACAAAATCCGGAATGCTATCTGATTGTATTATTAATCGATGAGCGTCCTGAAGAAGTCACGGAAATGGAGCGCTGTGTTCGCGGAGAAGTTATTTCCAGTACCTTTGATGAGCCGGCAACCCGTCACGTACAGGTTGCAGAGATGGTTATCGAAAAGGCGCGGCGTCTGGTTGAGCATAAACACGATGTAGTTATTTTGTTAGACTCTATTACCCGACTGGCCAGAGCTTATAATACCGTAGTGCCTTCTTCGGGCAAGATATTAACGGGGGGTGTTGACGCCAACGCCCTGGAAAAACCAAAACGTTTTTTTGGTGCGGCAAGAAATATCGAAGAAGGCGGCAGTTTAACCATTATAGCCACTGCATTGGTTGATACCGGTTCAAGAATGGATGAAGTTATCTATGAAGAATTTAAAGGTACCGGTAACATGGAGTTGCATCTGGATCGAAAAATTGCTGAAAAAAGAATTTATCCCGCAATAAACATTAATCGTTCCGGAACGCGTCGCGAAGAATATTTGGTTGATCCCGATACTCTGCAAAAAACCTGGATTTTGCGCAAAATTTTGCAACCAATGGATGAAACCGCTGCTTCAGAATTTTTGCTGGGCAAGCTTAAAGACTTTAATACCAACGCTGAATTTTTTGATTCAATGAAGCGTTAAAATCCACGAAAGTAATTTCGCGGTATTCTTTAAAATTATTTTTTTACCGATGGCGGTTGGGGTTTGTAGCCCGGATCGAAACCTTTGAAGCGCTTAACCGCTTACAAAATGTGAGTGACAGGTTGAAATCGCTGTCACGCTTTAGGTATTAAAACACGCTTATTGTCACATTTTTAAACGCAAATGTGACGTTAATTTTATCGTTAAAAACATTAAAAAATCGATATATGGCTGATACTACATTGTTGATACATGCAATAATTCTCGGCCTCGTTGAGGGCTTGACCGAATTTCTTCCGGTCTCGTCTACGGGTCATTTGATTCTGGTCGGACAATTGCTCGGCTTTAACGACGACAAAGGCAAAGTGTTTGAAATTGCGATTCAGTTCGCCGCGATACTGGCGGTGGTTTGGGAATATCGTGCACGACTGGCTCATACAGTGAGCAGTCTAACGTCTGAGCCGCTGTCTCAGCGCTTGGCGGTTAACCTGATGGTTGCGTTTATGCCTGCGGCCGTATTGGGATTTCTGTTTTTAAAACAAATTAAATATTATCTGTTCAACCCCATTGTGGT
Source organism: Methylococcaceae bacterium (assembly GCA_037129595.1). GTDB lineage: Bacteria > Pseudomonadota > Gammaproteobacteria > Methylococcales > Methylomonadaceae > Methylobacter_C. The sequence goes on from JBAXUR010000025.1 coordinate 27,781, forward strand.
TGCGTCAGCGTTTATAATCGGCGGTTTTTTAATTTTATGGGCTGAACGTCGTGAGCATGTTGTTCATGCTGAATCAATCGATGACATGACCTGGAAGGATGCTTTAAAGGTCGGTTTTGCGCAAGCGTTGGCGATGATCCCTGGTACTTCACGTTCAGGCGCAACCATTATCGGTGGACTGTTTTTTGGTTTGTCGCGCCGTGCAGCAACCGAGTTTTCTTTTTTCCTCGCGATCCCTACCATGTTTGCCGCAACCTTGTACGACGTATACAAGAATCGCGATTTGTTCAGTGTTGATGATATTGCCTTGTTTGCCGTTGGCGGCACAGTATCGTTTTTTAGCGCATTTTTTGCCGTACGCGGCTTGATACGTTTCATTAGCCGACACGATTTTACCGTGTTTGCCTGGTATCGCATCGCTTTCGGTATTGTTGTGCTGGTTTCCGCGCAAATGGGCTGGATAGATTGGGGCAATCACTAAAAATCCACGCTCCCAAACTGTCTGATAGTCTCGAAGGTCGGGTTAGCGAAAGCGTAACCCGACAAATCGAAGAAGTATCTGTGTCGGGTTACGGCTAGCCTGCAGATATTATTAGTGCTAACTCGCGCAGGCTTAAATCATGAGTAAAATATCGACAGTTCATATCGGCAGGCATGAGATTGGCCGATTTCGATTTCTTTTATGGTCACTAATGATGATGATTGGTGTGCGACCACTATTAAATGAGTGGATTGGCGCACGTGTCTGGGCGAATGTCAGTACGGATTTATTCTTTGCCTTTGCGTTGATGTCGGGTCTTCATGCGATTAGTGGACAACCCAGGCAACTGCGATTTTCCTTGCTACTCGTTAGTACCATCATAATTTTTAGTGCACTCCATTACCTGTTGCCAATTCTAGCTGTCGATAAAATTAAACTGGGGCTGGGCGCAATTTTTCTTGTTCACATGTTAATCATGATCTGGACGCATATCGAAATGGAAAATGAAGTCACCATAGACTTGATCATGGCGGCTGCGTGCGCTTATATCTTGCTCGGAATGATATGGGCTTATGCCTATTACTTTCTGGAAAGCTTCCATCCCGGCTCTTTCAGTATCTTTGAAAATTCGACTGATGATCTGGTGGATTTTAACTATTACAGTTTCGTAACCCTGACTACGGTAGGTTACGGAGATATTCTTGCCATAACCCGAGCAGCTCGGGCACTATCTATTTTCGAAGCTATTACCGGCCAGCTTTATTTGGCGATAATGATCAGCCGTTTGGTGGGTATGCACGCATCGCAGTCTGGTATTGGCAAAGGTAAGTAGTAGGCAAAAAAGGTATGTTGATAGGATACTTACTTTCATAGACGAAATTTTAGTCAATAAAAAAGCCCTTGTTTTATGGCAAGGGCTTTTTATTATTCGCTCCTCAATTCTCTATGTGATTAAAGAAGAGCCAGGCATCTAAGTGCCTTATTAAACTAAAGCTTTAACAGTTCTTTTGTTTTAGCGATAATGCCGGCTGGATCAATACCTTGATGAGGGAATTGTTCCCACAGACCGCCACAACCTTCTTTATAAGTGGCAAGATGCGCGTATTTTGGAGTCAGGCCACGTTCCAGCAACCATGAACCAAAACGACTACCCAAACCAGACTTGCGGTTGAAGGATTCAACAACCAATACCATCGGTGAATTACCAATTTTGGTCATCATGTCTTCATCGATAACATTGAGAGTGGCTTTATTGATCAAGCCAACGTCAATACCTTCCAGTTTCAGGCGTTCTACGGCGTCCAGTGCACGGTACAAGGATTCACCGAAGCTGACAATGTAACCATCAGTTCCTTCACGAATCACTTCATCTTTGCCAGAGACAAATTTATAGTCACCACCAAAGTAGTCTTCACCGGCAGTATTTAAAATAGTCGGTACTTTAGAACGGGTTGAGAAAACAAAACGCAAGCCGGGGTTAAAGAAAATAGTTTCCAGACAAGCTTTCATTTGCAGCGGATCAGCAGGAAAGTAAAGGTTGGTCGCATAACCGTCACTCAAGCCATTGTCGGCGAACATATTGTTCAGACCAAAATGGCAGGTGTTGTCGGCCATGTCGTCGATACCGGCATGAGAGAAATGACTCAGTACGTTGGAATTGTTCAAACGCGCCATGGTGATTTCAGACAGCAGCATTTCCAGGAACGCGCTAAACGTACCAAAAATACCTTGTCTTCCTGCTTCCATACCAAAACCGGCCGCAGCAGAAAAGTTACCGCGTTCCATGATACCGGAAGAGATAAAGGTTTCAGGGAAAGCTGCATGAATTTTGAACAGGCCACAAGAACCTTCAAGATCGCTGTCGACAACGCGAATTGATTCGATACGTTCGGCTTCGCTCAGACGACCCATAATTTCAACGGCTGCATCACCGAAAACGTTACGGTTGGCATCCCAACGATCGCTGGAACCCAGAAATACTGCATCATTTTTAGGCGCTTTAATTTCTTTCAGGTGATCTGCCGCTGCTTGTTGGCCGTGAGATTCCAGATATTCAACAGCTACTTTTACAGAAATAACGTCATGGCCGTGGGTTGAACCTTCCAGACCGACAATACCAGGGCACATTGGGCGATGATTGATAACAGCAACCGGGCCATCAGTGTTGACGGCGATACAGATGCGTTTATATAAATCATCAAGATCTTCGCCGTCGCCTTCCAATACGGTGACGCCTTGACCTGCCAAAGTTTTAGCCGTTGTGCAACCGGGTAAATAATGTGATGGATGACCGGCAATAGTGACGTTGTTATCATCGATAATCAACTTGACGTTCAGTTGTTGAGCCACGGCCAGACGTGCCGCTTCCGCGTCGTTACCTTCTTGTTGTGAGCCGTCAGAACCCAAGCAAAATAGTGTTTTGGTTGGGTTGGCAATCGCTACGCCATTGACGTAGGGCCACATGTGTCCCAAACGTCCAGAGCTAAATTTTACGCCGGGTGTAAAGCCCAATTCAGGGTGGCCCGGTAAATGAGAGTGAGCCGCACGGTATTCCATCAGGCGTTCAGCAGGAAGATCGCCATTTAGCGTTGACATCAGATATTGAGTCGCTACACGGTGTCCGGCTTCATCAAAAAAGATCGGTACGAAGGCATCTTCTGAACCACGAAACAAAGCGTCCATAATCATGACTTCAGGCACAGTATCGTAAGGGCCACCGGTATGACCGCCGACGCCTCTTGCAGCGCCGGTAGCGGTAAAGAAAACAATGGCATCACGACAAAGCTGAATGTTGGCTTTAAGGCTGTCTCTTTGCTCGGTAGTCAGTGTGTTAATGCTTGGATCAAGGGTAATGCGCTGATAGGCGCCAAGATCTATTGGAAATTTAGACATGTTTTTACTTCTCGTGGTTAAGGGTTAATAAATATGAGTGTATTATACCTGTCATTAAATATAACTGAAAAAGAGGATTGCCAATATTCGCTGGCCAGCTCTTTTTCAGGTTAGATTAATTAATGGTTTTAGTGTTGGTTCGTTCTTTTTTAAATGCTCTACTTACAGCTTCTAATTCACTTTTTCTCTGCGAAAGGGAGAGTCATATAAAAATGCTTAAGTTGTTATCTGTTAAGTATAGTCAGGTATTTTTATTACTTCTTTTAACCAGTCGTGCAAATTACATCGTTTACAGTCTGCAAGACATTTTAATGATGTTTGATGACGATAAGGTTAAGGGTTGGATAATCAGATAGAAATTGTCGATTGAAGGCAGCAGGGCAGTCCAGTTCACCTTGTATTTTCCATTACGTGACTTCTCAAATTATAGAGCCTTAAATTAATTAATTAAGTAGGGCGTGCCGTGCGCGCCTTATTTTTCAAGGCGCGCACGGCACGCTCTACAGAAAATAATGTCGTTTAAGCAAAGAAGGTCTCTATATGTGTTTAAATAAACCAATTCAAAATATAAAGTAGCAGGTTCAGCATTGCCAAAAACCACCATCGTCCCCTCTGTTACGCGTATTGCCTTAGCCAGTTTTATGGGTACCGCTATTGAGTTTTATGATTTTTATATCTATGGCATGGCTGCTGCGTTGGTTATTGGTCCGGTATTTTTCCCTGGCGGCAACCCAACTACTCAAGCACTGAGTGCCTTTCTTACCTTTGCCGTGGCTTTTCTTACCCGGCCTTTGGGCGCGGCGCTGTTTGGGCATTTTGGTGACCGCATCGGGCGCAAAACAACCTTGGTCGCATCACTGTTGGTAATGGGGATCTCGACCACATTGATTGGTGTGTTGCCAGGTTATGAGTCTATTGGAGCGTGGGCACCCGCTTTATTGTGTTTGCTGCGCTTTGGTCAAGGTATAGGCTTGGGTGGAGAATGGGGTGGTGCCGCGCTGTTGGCAACCGAAAATGCACCGGCTGGCAAGCGCGGGTGGTACGGCATGTTTCCTCAATTGGGACCACCCATCGGGTTTCTTTTTGCAACCGGCAGTTTTTTGCTTTTGGCTTATTTTTTGACTGAACAAGCATTTAAAGACTGGGGTTGGCGACTCCCGTTTCTTGCCAGCTCGGTACTGGTGATAATCGGTTTGTATGTAAGACTGGCAATAGCTGAAACTCCGATATTTACCAACCTATTGAAGCAGCGCCAACGGGTAGTCTTTCCACTAAAAGAAATAGTAAAGCATCATAGCGCACCGCTGGTGCTGGGTGCGATGGCGATGGTGGTGTGCTATGCGCTATTTTATATCTCAACGGTGTTTTCTTTGAGTTATGGCACCACCACTTTACACATTCCACGTCAGCAATTTCTTGGCATGTTAAGTGTGGCTGTACTGTTTATGGCGGCCGCTACGCCCCTATCTGCATGGGCAGGTGATCGTTTTGGGCGACGACCGGTTTTGCTTGTCGCCGGTAGTGCCGCATTTTTGTCCGGGTTCGCTTTACAACCGATGCTGGAAAGTGACTCACCGTTACTGATTACGGCTTTCTTGTCGTTGGAATTATTTTTAATGGGCGCTACTTTTGCACCCATGGGCGCTTTGCTACCCGAACTATTTCCCCCAGCGTTACGCTATACCGGTGCCGGAACGGCCTATAACTTGGGCGGCATACTGGGTGCCTCGTTTGCACCGTATATTGCACAACGATTGGTCACTGAGGGTGGACTGTCCTGGGTTGGTGGTTATGTCTCATTGGCTGCCGCTATCAGTCTGCTTGCCGTCTGCCTGATGCGTGAAACCCGTGATAAACAGTGGGTGTAATACTTATCTTCTCGTTTTTACTTCTTAAGAAACGGCATCTAAGCCCTATAAACGACTATTTTCAGCTCCTGTTCAGTAAACAAAGCTTATTTTAGGCAGCAATTACAGAAATTATTGCTGCGTATCAGTCAGCAAAAACAGGAAGGTACAAGATGATTAATCAAAATTTAGAAGCACCCGGTAATATTGTCGCCTGTATGAATCAGGCTTTTGATAATGGTGATTTTTATGGGCTGGAATATGTCCTTGACGAGTTGGTTACTGAAAAACCGGTACAAGCCGATGAAAATACGGTAGATTGGTTTGGCGCTACCGATTATTTTGCTTAGCTATTTTCGATATACCACCGGACAACCCACGTAACAGGAATAAAGGTTTCTCATAGCGCAACAAAATATAAGATGATGGATTAATCCACACTAGCGATCTGTAACGTCGTCTTAATAATGTCGTGTTATCTTGAGCATCCCGTATAGTTCAGGATAAGCCTCATGTATAAATGCCGCACAACTTCTCTGAGCTACGATTTTAAAACACTCCGCAATCTAATGGCTAAGGCGTCACCGCCTCGTTCGGGCGATTATTTGGCGGGTGTCGCGGCTGATAATAATCGTGAGCGAGTTGCAGCACAATGGGTGCTGGCTGATGTCCCGTTAAAACAGTTTCTTAATGAAGCACTGGTGCCTTATGAACAGGATGAAGTTACGCGCTTAATCATTGATGAGCATGATAGTGTTGCGTTTGCGGCTGTCAGTCATCTGACGGTCGGCGATTTTCGCAACTGGTTATTATCCGATCAGGCCACTACAGAAACATTAACGTCTATCGCTCCTGGCTTGACACCGGAAATGGTGGCGGCTGTATCAAAAATTATGCGACTCCAGGATTTGATTCTGGTTGCCAAAAAATGCCGCGTGATTACCCGTTTTCGGGGCACAATCGGCCTGGAAAATCGCTTGTCTACGCGCTTGCAACCCAATCATCCTACCGATAATCCAGCCGGTGTTGCTGCCAGTCTTTTAGATGGCTTGATGTATGGTTGCGGCGATGCGGTCATTGGCATTAATCCCGCGTCTGACAATCTGGAAGCAACCTTACGTTTACTGCATATCTTGAATGATGTGATTGAACGTTATCAAATTCCGACCCAATCGTGCGTGTTGGCGCATGTGACCACAACCTTAAAAGCTATGGCACAAGGTGCACCGGTTGATTTGGTTTTTCAATCCATCGCCGGCACCCAAAAAGCCAATGACAGCTTTGGCATTAATCTGAATCTACTGCAAGAAGCCCACAGCGCCGCGCTTGAATTGGGGCGAGGATCGTTGGGCGATAATTGTATGTATTTTGAAACGGGACAAGGCAGCGCGTTGTCGGCCAATGCTCATGAAGGCTTGGATCAGCAAACCTGTGAAACCAGGGCTTATGCCGTCGCCCGTAAATTTAAACCCTTGTTGGTTAATACGGTGGTTGGTTTTATAGGCCCGGAATATCTTTACAACGGCAAGCAGATTATCCGCGCCGGTCTGGAAGATCATTTCTGCGGTAAATTATTGGGTCTGCCGATGGGTTGCGATATTTGTTACACCAACCACGCCGAAGCCGATCAGGATGATATGGATCTGTTACTTACGTCTTTTGCCGTAGCCGGAGGAACTTTTATTATGGGTGTTCCGGGGGCTGATGACGTCATGCTTAATTATCAATCCACCTCATTTCATGATGCGCTTTATGTGCGCCAAATGCTGGGATTACGGCCTGCACCCGAGTTTGAACAGTGGCTGCAACAACACCAAATTTTTAATGCCGATAATCAGTTGCTTCAACAAGTTGATATACCGGCATTATTTAAACCGGCTATGCAAAAACTTAAGTGAGTCTGCCGATGAGCAAAAATAATGAAGTAGAGATTGCCCGTGACCCTTGGCAAAGCCTTAGCCAATTTACCCCCGCACGAATTGCGTTGGGGCGGGCAGGTATCAGCCTGCCGACCCGCACCTTTCTGGAATTTCAGTTGGCACACGCTTTGGCGCGTGATGCCGTCAATATACCGCTGGATTTTGATAGTCTCGCACAACAGGTAAACTTGCTGGGTTATCAAACGCAGACCCTGCAAACTCAGGCAGAAAACCAGTCCCACTATTTACAACGCCCTGATCTCGGACGCCTGTTAAGTGCATCGGCGTTGGACTGTTTGCAAAATACTGCGCCAATTCAGGTTGATGCGGTAGTCGTTGTCGCCGACGGCTTATCGTCCAAAGCCATCGCTCATCACGCCCAACCATTCCTGAGTTTATTGCTGCCACAACTGCAAGCAAACGGTTACCAACTGCCTCCCATCTGTTTGGTTAAACACGGGCGGGTAGCCATCGGCGATGCTATCGCAGAACACTATGCCACCAGACTGTGCATCGTCTTGATCGGTGAACGCCCCGGTTTAAGTTCACCAGACAGTATGGGAATTTACTACACCTATCAGGCCAAATCAGGCATAAGCACAGATGCCAACCGCAATTGCATTTCCAATATTCATAACAACGGATTGAGTTATGATCAGGCGTTAAAGAAATTGCTTTTTTTAATCAAGGAATCCGAAAAGTTAAAGTTTTCGGGTGTTAATTTAAAAGACGAAACGACTGACTCGGGATTGGAAGATCAGCCACAGGCTAATTTTTTACTGGATTGACAGGGGCGCATCAATCGCTTCGTATCTCAGCGCATTTTATGAGAGTTGAAACTTTAAATGGCCGATAATCGTTCCACAGTATCGGGATAATCTTCAACCAAGCGAATTAATACTGCGGCTTGCGCATTAGGTCTGGCTCGTCTTTGCTCTCAGTTTTCGAGCGAACAGGTATCTTGCGAATACGGGTATCGACAAGTGTAATAGTTCGAGTGGGCTTTTTTTCTACCGTACATTGTTTCAATGTGATCTTGCCTTTGCGTTCTGATTTTAGCGCCGTCAATCGGCTACCCAACTTAAGCCGTTCATGGTTCTCAAGCTCTCTCAAGAACGGCTTAACCTTAAAATGTCGGCTCTATGTGATTTACAGTGGGTGACACAATAATACATAATTAAAAATCTTA
>JBAXUR010000250.1:0-2316 GCA_037129595.1 Methylococcaceae bacterium
TCAGGCCGTTCCCAAGCCCAAAGTATAATTAACGGAAATCCGGTCAACTGTAAACTGGGATTGGTCATGTTTGCCCCCGGCTTTTTATAAAAAATTAACCCAGCAGAAAGCACGGTAACCGTAACGATTAAAGTAAGATAACTAATTCTGGACATATAAACTTTTTTTGTATCCCTATTAAGCCCTTTCTATTCAGATTATCTTACCGGCCAGATTCAGTGTCTTGGTTAAGCGACTGATACTATAACCTATCAATGACACTCTGCATATATTGAATAGTCAATTATTTTAGCATCCTTCATTTTTACATAAAAATAGTGAGTAGCGTGGCTCATAAAACAAGGCCGATCATTATTTGCAACCTAATAAACTGAAATGTTTGAAGCCCTCAATAGCTTTTAAAACGTGAGTAACGGGATTGCAAACACTGCCTCTCTTGCGAGGTTATTTTAATAGATTTCAACCCGATAAAATTTATAAAGCTACGGCTACCGCTCTATAGGTAATCTGCTCTTATACTTGATAAAAACACTCAGTTGAAACTTTTATTAAATAAGCGTAAAAGAGCAAAAAATAACTTATTCATTATTTTGCAACTGTATTAATTTTTACGATTCCTTATTCTGAGGTTTTGTCATGAAAATAACAACAAAGCTTTTCAACAATTGCAACGCTATCACCTTATTGGCAATATTGTTTTATTGGGCCTGCCCAACGATATCTTGGGCTGAGGCTGGGGCCAAATCTATGTTTGCCAGTGAGGGCACATCTGTCATGATGAATGATGATGCCGATATAATAAAAAAACCCGCAAAACCCAACCAAAAACCAACGGTTGCCTCTGATATCTCAGCGCCTAAATCCCCATCATCTGCTGTCAGTTATGCCGGTTTGCAATACTGGATTGATTTGCAGAAAGCGGATGGCCACAGTCAACGCGTGACAACTGGATATACTTTTCATAGTGGTGACCGTATCAAGTTGCAAATTAAAAGCAAGACGGAAGGTTATTTGTATGTGCTTAATCAAGATGTTTCGGGACGACAAACGCCACTTTACCCCGCCAGGGGGCAGCCATCCGGATTGATTCAAGCCAATGTCACTTATACCATTCCTACGCGCGGTGCAATTGGTTTCGATAACGTGCCAGGAAATGAGAAAGTCACTATTGCTCTTGCCAAGTACCCTATCCCTAATGTGGATCCCACTTATACTTCACCTAAGGGAGCGACTACTGCGACTTATAGTGGACAACAACCCATGTATGTCGCTTGCAGCAGCGACAGCGGCGCTGGTAGTAAGGGCATGTTCACCGAAGATAGCACTGCCAGTATAGATTGTATGCGGAATAATTATGGCGCAGCAGGTTCTAAGGGCATGTTTGCCGAAGAAGATACTACTTCTCCAGAACCGGCCAGTTATGCAGTGGTACCTTCTGCCGCTCTGGATCGTGGTCAGGTTATGTTTGTTGATTTTAACCTGAACCACCGTTAACTACTTAGAGGACATGCTAGTGAAAAAGATTAACTATAAAATCGTTGCTTTAGCCCTTTCCGGCACTCTATTAATGAGTGCCTGTGAAACTATGCAAAAGGTGAGCAGCGCTATGGGATCAACCGGTACCGGTGTACTGGCTGGTGTAGCCGCTGGTGCTACTACCGGTATTTTGTGTGACAAATTGACTGGTGGCAATAATACCGGAGCTTGTGTTGCAGCCGGTATGGCTGTTGGTGCTGCGGTAGGCACTTGGGCGGCATCTCTTGATGAGGCGGCTGAAAAAGCAGTCCCTGCGATGGATTGCGCGTCAATAAAAAGACGCATGAATTATCCTTCAACTGCAAGCAAGCCTAAAGCTTTATTAAAGTTCTCGGAACAGCTAGCTCAAGTTGTTAAACCTGGTGAAGCTTTGAAAATTCCTCTCAAAATGGACTTGGCAACGCCCGGTGCCGATGGTAAAGAGCAAGAAATTACTATCAAATTTGAGAACACATTTGGTACTGAAAAATCTACTGGTAGGCCTATAACTAAACCATGTGGCGGCGATTTCACATTACCATTCGTACAAGAAACCACAACAGAAGGAGTTTATAATAGTACCATTCAACTGATTAACGCCGCAGATAACAGCAAAATTGAGGGCGGTTTGATAAGTTTTTGCTATACGGTTGCTAATGACGGCATCAACAAATGTGGTATGACAACAACCAAAACCGTATCTGGAAAAAAACAAAAAGGCGGCAAATAAATAAACGTTTAAGGGCATATCGCATTACGCTTGTATGCCCTTCGTTTCCGGATTTATCTCTAACGATTTAA
>JBAXUR010000251.1:0-2309 GCA_037129595.1 Methylococcaceae bacterium
AAAATCTTCAGAGGTTGAATTTACTCCATTTACTTGTAAAAAAAGAGTCAACTATCAATGGTTACTCCCATTTTAAAGTGTAATTCAATCAATAATCCGTTAATTATTTCCACCGGTATTGGTGATTTTAAGTTTTGACACAGTCTGGGCCTACAGGATCAAGTAACCTTAAAGCATTATTCTTCAGTCCAGGTTTCAAAGACTTCGGTTAAATCAATAGCCAATTCAGGAAATAAATACGGCGTGGCCATGTCATCGTCGGTGTACATTTGCTTGAGTTGATAACGCCCGCTTTCATCCAAAACAAATTGATTAATCGCCTGATCATTGGGATAAACAATCCAGTATTCTTGTACACCGCTTTGTTGATATAACTCATATTTGATTTGCATCTCCCGCTTGGAATTTCCTTTCGATAAAATTTCAATTATCCAGTCCGGCGCACCGTTACAACCTTGTGCATCCAAAATATCCGGATTGCAAATAACGCATAAATCAGGTTGCACTACAGTGTGAATATCCTTATTTGCGAGAATGGATTTTTTGCGGTCATATAAGCGCACCTCAAAGGGAGCGGCAAAGAATTTACATTTTTTATGTTTAAAAAAGTTATACAGCATACCATTGATGTCTGCTGAAATACGCTGATGCACTACATTAGGCGCAGGCGACATCAACATGATTTTGCCTTTAATCAGTTCAACTGTTTCGTTAAACTGCCACGTTAAATAATCGGCATAGCTGTAGGATTGATTTAAGTCTAATTGTGAAAGCTGGGTAATTTTAGTCACTGCGTTTAATCCTCTATTTTACAAAAGCATTATAAAACCGGGTGAGCCTATAATAACAGCCCCTAAGCTGATTCAGGCTAAAATCAACTTCAAGTTTGTCATAAAATTCATTCCAGGATCAAAGGGTGTCATTGAAACTTTCAAATTGCAAAAAAGTTTAATCATCATCTTCTTTGGGAATCTGCCCGCGCAAATCTTCTGATAACAGCATTTGCGCTCCTTTGGTAACAACTTGTTCTCCGGGTTTGATAGCTTCAGGAATAAAATAACCGTCGGCGCTTGCCAAATAATAGTCTAGCGTGCGGCGACTGAAGGTTTCTTCAGTCGTTTTAAGAAACACAAATGCCTGATCCATATACCAGATTAACGCAGATTTTGGAATGATAACGCCCGTCATTTGCTCGTTTAACTCAGGAATCCACACGGTTAAATTCATGCCTGTAATGATGTTTTTATCGCCTGTCTGGAAGTAATAGCTTTCACCTTGTGCGACTGTTTCTGTTCGAGTAGCCACTGAAATTAGCTCGGCTTTATGGGCTTTACTGCGGTTGCCTGATGCGTCGATATAAATAGTCTGAACAGTACCAGGCAAATGTTTATTGGTGGGCAAGGTAATTTGCAACAGCCTTTTCTGGCTGGCTAAAAAAGCGCCCAGTTTATCTGAATCACTCGACAAGGCCCAGTCGGCAAGCTCTTTACCCCATAAAATAAGGGCTTCATCCATAATGGCTTGACCTTGATAATCACTGGCGTCTACTTGCGCTTTATAGGCTTGCCATTGGGCTTGTTGTTCCTGCAAGGTACGCTTTGAGCTGACACCATTTTTATATAAATCTTGCTGGCGGTTGATGTTTTGCTCGGCTTGCTTAAACCGTGCTTTGGCACTGCTACGTTCGGTTAATGCCTGTAAATAACGGCTACGTAACGCCAGTAAGGGTTGTAAGTTGACGGCTTTTCCATAAGCGGTAAATTCCGCATGGTGACTGGCAGGTTTGAGGGTTAATGTTTCAAGGCCTGATAATTTCTGGGCTTCAGTGTCTAGCCTGATACCGGCTTGCCGGATGTTGTTTGATTCTTCAGAAACAGCCTTTTCATCATCGGCCAATGCCAAGGGTATTAAAAACAAATTAAGTGCAAAAAAGCAGGTCATTAACAGTTTATTCATAGAGCAAAAAATGTAAATCAGTCATATTGGGGTTTATTACTTATCGGTGGCATTCGGTTAAAGAGGCTATTATTTTAGGTTTTTTAGTGAAGGCAACGGATTGTTCATGAAAGGTTGCGTGACACCAAAACCGATAGGAGCTCACTAAAAGTGATGAAATTATAAACGTTACGGATAAATAAAGGGCAAAAAAAAAGCCCTGATTGAGTGTCAACCAGGGCTTTTAACAAAAAATCTAAAAAATCAGATCGATTATTTGTTAGGTAATGCAAATACAGTAAATGCACCACCTTGTTTGGTGAAAGAACCCAAGCTTGCGTAAGCGCCGGTAGCACCCAAGCCTTCTTGTGATA
>JBAXUR010000252.1:0-2308 GCA_037129595.1 Methylococcaceae bacterium
TTTATATGGGTGAAGAAGAGCATAAAATTACCGTTAAAAATCTGTCTATAAACGGTGTACTTGCCCAGTTAAATACCGATAGGGAAGATATTGATATTAAATATGTTTTTAATCAATTATTGGTTTCAACCGTCATTGATTTATATCTTCCTGAAATGCGCCTGGTGGGTGATGTTGAGGTGGTCAGGGGGGATATGGAAGAAGGGCATATTTTACTGGCGCTTGAATTTAAAAATATTGCCTTTGAAATAGATAAAGACTTGAACAAGAGAAAAGCCTATAGGAAAAATATTCCCGATTCTGGAAAAATTTTATTAAACGGTCATTATTGTAATTTTGCGTCGGTCAATGTTTCAGTCGACGGTTTAATGATTTGTCTTCTTGAGGCAATAGAGTTAGAAGTGGGCACGATAACTCGGTTTGAGTTTAAACGACTGGAATTGGAGGGTGATGTAAAAGTGATATGGGTTGATCTTATTTCCGATGGTCGAACATTGATTGGCTTGCAGTATGTGCATTTGGAGAGAAATGCCCTTAAAAAAATACCCCGTTTTTCTCAGCAATTAACTACATAATTTTACATTCGGGAAACTCGCTGACGAAATAGCGAAAGTCTTGAGTGCCGAAAATTCGCTCCGCGTTGTAGCATCATCAGTCGGTGTTGGCTTAAATTATAGATTACGGATAATTCTGATTATACGGATTTCAACTGATTTTATTGCTAGTCGAAAAAAAACATTAACGGTTTGTAGGTCATAATTGTTATGAGATTAAAAACCCCAATGCCGTAAACTTGAGCGCCAGTTGTTTAAAAAGCTGCAGTGCAATAGCTTCAGCTATTGCCTGTAAAAACAGCTAAAGCAGATTTACTCCCGTTGACTGCTTAACTTAACGGCATTGATAAACCCCCCTTATCCGTGTCTTAGGTGTTCTATTTTTTAACGGCTGAGAGTCGTTACCTTTTTTAGACTTAAGCCCGGATCAAAATCCTGCGTGCCTTTGCTTATCTCTGTTTAACCAGTAATCAGTCGCTAATTGATGTGCTTCTTGTTGAGTGTTTGCTTTGCCCAATAATTTAAGCGCAATCGCTGCCGTACCAATAATGGAGCTTTCGGCAAACTCGTTGTTAATACTACCCTGCCAAATTAAAGGCAGTTGCTTTGGGTCAAGTTCTTCAGATTTGACGTGGCGGCGGGCAAATAAAGCCGGCCAGTTTTCATCCAATAACTCACCGTTATGAACGCTTTGCACCAAGCAATCCATGTCGGGATTACGTTCGGTTTCACCGCCTTCACCTTTTAACACGGCGGCATGAGGCTGGTGCAATAAAGCCGCTGCTTGTTGATGTACCGGGCGATAACCCGGATGAAATATGCCCTGAATACTGTATTGCGCATTAAACGGATTTAACAGGCGCACCAGCGTATGAACCGGTGAACGTAAACCCAACAAGGGACGCAGTTCTATAATTTCATGCAGTTTTGGACAAATATGTTCCAACGACAAATAACTGAAATGCTGCTGCTCAAGTTGTTGTCGGGTTTGCTCAATTGAGCTTGAGTATTCCAGTCCCAGATATTTCAACATATCTTGCGTATAAAGCCGGTCTGAACTGGGGCCGCTGGCACCGTGCATAAAAACATGAGTGCCGTTTTCTGCCAACAACAAGGCTGACAACAAAAACCAGGGTAAATGGCGACGTTTTCCGGCATAAGACGACCAATCCAGATTAACTATCGCTTTATCGTTTGATAGATTGCAGGACTCTCGGGCCGCCAACACAAAACCGGCCAGCTCTTCCGGGGTTTCTTCCTTAACGCGCATTAACATTAAAAAAGCGCCCAGTTGGACAGGCAGCACTTCATCCGCCAGAATCATTTTCATGGACTGATAGGCTTCATCTTGCGTAAGGGGTCTTGAGCCTTTTTTGCCTTTACCCAGTATGCGAATGTACTGTGCGAACGGGTGTTCCGGACGCGGGGATTGCTCGTGATGGGTGAAGTTCATAAAGTAAATCGTAAATAATGATCAACTAACAACGCTGCAAACAGAAGCGTTATATAAACGATGGAGTAAACAAATGTTTTCATGGCGGTTTTGTTATCTTTATTGCGCATCATCAACACGGCGTAAAAAATAAAAACAAAATCCAACAGCACCGTCGACACTAGATAAATTAAACCGCTCATGCCGGTTAAATAAGGCAGCAATGTCACACACAGCAATAAAATGGTATAGAGCAATATTTGCAGGCGGGTAAATTCCACCCCGTGGGTAACGGGTAACATGGGAATGTTTACTTTGGCGT
>JBAXUR010000253.1:0-2300 GCA_037129595.1 Methylococcaceae bacterium
TTGGTGTAAATAAAACCGTTCAGCAGATGCGATTTCAGGTGCGCGATGCGCATCCGATCCAATAGTTGGTCGTGGTATTTTTGAGAATTTCCGTGCTTGGAGCATGGAAAATCTTTACTAAAAAATAGCGACTTCCCGCCTTGAATTTCCTATCTAAGAAACTAGACTGTCAAGTGATCATATAAAAATAACAAAATATCAGCAGCTTATCCTTACTGTTATTTATAAGCTTTTTTTTTATTATTTTGTGTATTTCGTTTATTTATAAGTTTGTAATTCTGACTGTCAGTTGAGCATGGAAATCTAAAATGAAATCAAAAACAAAAGAAACACAAGTTGTCTCTATAGAATCGCAATCTTCTGTAAGCTGGAACTTTCGTGCCGTGATTGGTTTGGCTTTAGGCGTCGGCTTGGCTTCACAAGGCGTTAATGCGTCGACGTTTACTTGGAATGGTGGATCTGGTTCGGGTAGTAAATTTAGCAGCAGGTCAAATTGGAATGGTACTGCGCCGCCCACCTATAGCTCAGCAAATATATTTCAATTTGCTGGTACAACTAGACTAAGTCCTGTCAATGATTTGGGTACCTTATTATTACTAGGGATTGAATTTAATTCAGGTGCGGGTGCTTTTACACTGACGGATGCGAACACATCAAATTCTATAACTCTGGGAGGTTCAGGAATAACTAATAACAGTGCCAATACACAAACTGTAAATAACAAACTTAAATTGAGTGCAGCTCAAACTTTCAACAATACGTTAACAGGTGGAACGCTTGCGGTTGGTGGGACTGTTAACCTCCAGACTTATACGTTGACATTGGATGGCAGCAACGCTATTGACTTATCTGGCGTTATATCAGGTAGCGGCGCGTTGGTTAAAAACGGTACAGGCACAACAACGCTGAGCGGCGCCAACACTTACACCGGTGCCACCACCATCAATGCAGGCACTTTGGCTTTGGGTGCAAGCAATGGTCTGGCTAATACGGGTACTATTAATATCACCGGTGGCACCTTAAATGTTAATGGAAAGACGGAAACCATTGCCAATCTTAACTTGACAAGTGGAGCTTTTATTAACGGTGGCGGTACCTTGACAGTTGGTACTGATTATAACAACACTGGTTTCGGTACCGGAAATACTTTTAATAAATCTGCAGGAGTAACCACTACAGCGATCAATTCATCGGCAACTAACGCAGCTACTCAGCAAACACTGACCGTCGGTACGGGCACTGCTAACAACGGTAGCACTGCTTCCACGATGGTATTTGGTAACTTGCATGTAGGCCAGACTTCTGCAGCTCAAACTTATACTATTGGGAACGCGGGTAATGCCGGCTCAAGCACTCTGCGCGGTGCAGTTAAGAACGATGGCACGCTTGATACCCGTTTGAGCGGCACAGGTATAGCAACTGGCGGCTCTGACTGGTCGGCTGTTGCGGGTGCGAACAACGGTGCAAAAACTGTAACATTTACAGCCAGCACTGCCGGGGCTTTATCTGAGACATTAACTGTTCTCAATAACTTTTCCAACACTATTAGCCAGCAGACTTTGAACATTAGCGGAGCGGCTTATGATTTTGCCAAAATGACCGCAATCAGTCCGATCACTTTAGCTAATCAGCGGCTTGGCGGCACGGCAATACAAGCCTTGTCAGTGACCAACGGCGCAGCTACAGGACTCTATTCAGAAAAACTGGATGCAACTATCACTGCAAGCAGCAGCCCTATTATAGCCAGTGGTTCAGCGATCAGTGGCTTGGCGGCAGGCGCAACGAACAACAGCAACTTTACGGTGGGCGTTGATACGGCTACGGCGGGCGCTAAAAGTGGTATAGCAGCGATTAGACTGGTTTCTAACGGCACCGGCACCTCAGGTTTAGCCAACACTACTTTGGCTGCACAGAACGTCACTGTCTCTGGTAACGTCTACCGTACGGCAAGTGGTTCAACAGCCGCGACTGTTAATTTAGGCGCTCAACACGTCGGTGGTTTGGCCAGCCAAGCCTTGACTGTTAGCAATAATTCAATCAACGATAGCTACTCTGAAAAACTGGATGCCATTTTTGGAACTGCAACCGGCGCCATTAGCACCAGTGGTATCGCGAGTCTGATTGGCGCAGGCAGTAACAGCACCGCCATGTCGGTAGGCGTTAATACCACGAGTGCCGGTGCCAAGACAGGTAATGTTAGTGTCAACTTTAGCTCTGATGGCACCGGCACCAGTGGCTTGGCGACTATCGGTGCCGGCACCCAGAATGTGGCTGTTTCCGGCAATGTTTACAACTATGCC
>JBAXUR010000254.1:0-2299 GCA_037129595.1 Methylococcaceae bacterium
AAAACCAACTTATGTTGGCTCCGATTAATATAAAGTTAGCTGTCGCCATTGACAGACAACGACCCATAGTTGACATTCAATTTAGATTTCCGAACGGCAGCATACTCGCATATAGCGGCCAGTCTATTCTAACTAATTTGCAATGACTGCCAATAGTGGACTACGAAGATCATGCCTGTTAACTTTAGTCCGACATTTATCATCATCGCAATACTGGGTTTTAAATTATGAGCAAGTTATAATTTGTTATCAGGAATAAACTTTACTATTTAAGGACTTCACATATGGCGAATAAAAAATCATGGCAAGTTACTGCTCCCAAGAAAGCTACTCCCCCCGCCCCTAGTTCAACAAAATCATTGCTAAAAAAAAAAGCAGACAAACTAATTGATTATGTACTAAAACCCACCTATGTGAAACCACCACCCCCAACAATCGATGATTACAACTATATAGCCGACATTCATAGCAAATGGTATAGGAATTATTTTTATTTTTGTGCAACCTATAACTGCCCAAGCCCGAATGCAATATCGCCATCCTTTGAGACAAAATTTGCACGTATGGAATATATTGCTGACAATAAATTTAATCTTGCGTACATGCGACATACCGAACAATGGTTTGAAGTGTTTCAGGACATTTCGATGGATGAGTGTCTAAAATTAATTGAGGAAAATCCTATTTTTACACCTTGATTATGGCCGCTGAACAGTTATTGTTTCATTACTAAAATACATTTTATGAAAAATATAAAAGCAACACTGACAATGGATCAAATTCACAGTTTAAAAAATCAGACATTCACTGACAGTGAACCAGGAACTCTACTAAAGGATTTTTCTACATTAATTGATTTTATCGGATCTTTCGGCATTCCCGTCTCTGGAATAAATCATCTAATTGCTATCAAACTGCTCCCGCAACTTAATCAACTGATGTCTCATCCTTTAGATGTGAAGCTTAAACGACCCCAGCAAAAATCTTTTCCTCACATAAATGCGTTGTTTCTTTTGCTGAGAGCCTCGGGATTAACACAAATCTCTCTTGAAAAGAAAGAAACGAAATTGATGCTGGATAATAAGGTATTGACCGACTGGCAGTCGTTGAATCAAACGGAACGTTATTTTGCTTTATTTAATACGTGGTGGCTTCGAGGCAGTGCCGAAATAATCGGAGAGAGTAGAAGAGATTATTCTAACGGTTTATATGATAGCCTGTCTTTCTTTGAAAATAAATTGAGTGACGGTCTCAGCCTTAAAAAAAACCCCCATGATTTCGAGTATCTTCGATACAGTCCTTGTCTTCATAATCTTGCACTGATGGAGTTATTCGGGTTTATTCGAATTGAACAGGATGCCGCTTTGAGTGGAGGAAACTGGCCCATCGTGAACATTAAGTCAACGACATGGGGACGTGCGCTATTAAATCATTTCTCCAAATACCTCACTTCATCTGATGAACATATTATTGACCAATCAGATTATGATCTGACTGAATTATGGAATTCTGAGTTAAAAACCTATATTCCCGCTTTGGAAAAAGGCTTAAAGGAGCCGGAGATTGCAGAAATACAGCATAGCAGTTATGTTTTTAAAGTCAGTCTCGGATCTGCTTATCGTAAAATAGCTGCTCCAGGTATTACAAGTCTTGAAGAGTTAGCGGGTAGTATTTTAAGCGCCTTTAATTTCGATAATGATCATTTGTATGAATTTATTTATAAAAACCGTTATGGAATAACCGAACGCATTGTCCATCCTTATTTAGAGAATGATGAGCTTTGTACTACTGATTTTGTAGTCGGTGAATTACCCTTTTATAAAGGTATGGAGCTTACATTCCATTTTGATTTTGGTGACGATTGGCGGTTTCAATTGGTAGTGGAGTCCATTGCAAGCAACGATTCCTGCTGTTCAGAGCTAACAGTCATTGAACAACATGGCAACCCACCAGAACAATATCCAGATTGGGATGACTGATTGTAATGAGGAATTTCCGAAAAGGGTACATGGATGGCCATTAATAGCGATCTCTGAATGATCGCTATTAAAAGATAAGCAGTCATTCACTGGAAACCGGTGACTGTCTCTTGATGGCCGGACGGAGCCATTCAGCTACCCTAATATTTGCTTACTGCCAGCAGTTGCTTTCAAGTATTTCAGGTGACGGGGTTAAATCAGAATAAGTGGCGGCACTTCACTGGAATATGCCTAATGTTATTTGCACATAAACTTACGTTTATGGATAAACTTACGTTTATGGATAAACTCAGCGATTGTCTTTTTATCTACTCTCATGT
>JBAXUR010000255.1:0-2258 GCA_037129595.1 Methylococcaceae bacterium
GGTTTTTATGGCATGACCATCGCGCATTTAGGGATTGCCGTCTTTGTGACCGGAATCACCTTAACCAGCGTTTACAGTGTTGAAAAAGATGTCCGCATGGCACCCAGCGAAAGCATCGATATGTCGGGTTATATTTTTGAGTTTCATGGTGTTAAGCAGACCAAAGGCCCCAACTATGTGGCTCAACAGGCATTTGTAACCGTCAGTCATGACGGCAAGCTGGTTGCCCAGCTTGAACCACAAAAACGGGTTTATCAGGTGCAAACCATGCCCATGACGGAAGCGGCGATTGATGCCGGTTTGTCCAGAGATTTGTTTGTGGCTATCGGTGAACCTCTGGGTAATGAAGGTGCGTGGAGTTTACGGATTTATTACAAAGCCTTCATTCGCTGGATCTGGATGGGCGCGGTATTTATGGCCGTCGGTGGATTGTGTGCTGCTTGTGACAAGCGTTATCGCGTTGCTAAGTCAGTGACACATTGAAAAACATTCAATGAAATATTTGCTTGATACGTGCATCATTTTTTCAGCACTACGCTCAAAACAAGGTGCGAGTCATTTCTTGTTGCGAAAGGCAGTATTAAAACAATTGCCTATTATCATGCACTTTAAGCTATTGGCTGAATACCGTGATGTGTTAACCAGACATGACATGGTTTCCGCTTTAATCTATACCGCTGATGAGATAGAAAAAATTTTAATCGGATTGGTCAATGTTGCCGAAGAAGTTAATCCACATTTTTTATGGCGACCCAATCTTAAAGACGAAAAAGATAATTTTCTTATCGAAATAGCGGTAACATCCCAACCCTGTACAATTATCACTCATAACATAAAAGACCTTTTACAAGGTGAATTATTGTTTCCGTCTATTTTTGTAAAACAACCTCAAGAAGTGATTAAGGAGTTTTTCAAATGAGTCAAACTGTTGTTTTAAAAATACCAGACCAGGAATATATCCAAGCCAAACAGGTGGCAATGCAATTAGGTTGTGCTGAGGAAAATCTGTATTTAGAGCTTATCCATGAGGGTTTACGTAATCGTGAACAATGGCTGTATATGAAAAAATTAAAAAATTTATCGGCATCCGTCACCCAAGAAGATATTCTGGCTTTGCTTGATAAAGCGCCTGATAGTGAACCGTTACTAAAAGACAAAATGCCTTAAAAATTAACATAATGCTTAAATTTATAATCCCTTTACTATTATTCATCATTCTGGCGGTGTTTTTGGCGCTGGGTTTAAGTCTTAATCCCGGTGAAATTCCTTCACCGTTTATTAACAAACCCGCACCGAACTTTTCCGCTCCCAAGTTGCAAGCGCCCGAGCAAAAATTAACGCCTGCCGATTTAAAAGGTAAGGTCTGGTTGTTTAATGTCTGGGCATCGTGGTGCGTGTCGTGTCGTGCCGAACATCCGATATTGAATCAGTTGGCTCAACAACAAGCGGTTGTTATTGTCGGGTTGAATTATAAGGATGATCCTAATGATGCCAAAAAATGGCTGGATACGTTGGGTAATCCCTATAACGTCAGCATTATGGATCAGGATGGCCGCATCGGTATAGACTATGGCGTTTACGGTGTACCGGAAACTTTTGTCATTGATAAAAAAGGGCTGATTCGTTACAAACATACCGGGCCTGTTACTGCGGAAGATGTGCAACAAATCTTTCTTCCTTTAATTGCCAAATTACAAGCGGAATCTTAATGAAGCGTTTATTGTTTATTTTTCTGTTAATGCTGTCCGGTAGCAGTTACGCACTGGATTATCGGCAATTATCTGATCCCAAGCAGCAAGAAAGCTACGAGACTTTGACTTCGGAATTACGTTGTCTGGTGTGTCAAAATCAAACCATCGGCGATTCTAATGCCGAGCTGGCCGCAGATTTGCGCAGGCAAGTTTATGAGATGTTGGAACAGGGAAAATCCAAGGAAGAAATTGTTCAGTTTATGACGGATCGCTACGGTGACTTTGTGTTATATAAACCGCCCTTTAAAGGTAAAACCAGTGTGCTCTGGATTGCACCGGTGGTTTTTTTATTAATGGGTTTAATCGCGGTATTTGTTTTTATCCGACGTAAAAAAGCCGCCGCCATTTTGCATCCTGACGCAGGAACCTTGCAAAGGGATGTTGAAAAACAAAAAAAAATTCGCAGTTTGTTGGAAAAAGGTGACCGCTCTTGAATATGCTATTTTTACTGATTGTCAGTGTTCTGATATTAATCGCTTTTTTACTGATCTTGCCACCGCTATGGCG
>JBAXUR010000256.1:0-2234 GCA_037129595.1 Methylococcaceae bacterium
GCATCTTCCAAGGAATGATATTTAATATTAAGCAAGGTCGCCAATTTCTCTTGGTCTAGTTCTTCAACCCCCGTTTCTATATATTTGCTCAGTACAAAATCAATAAATTCTTTTTGTTGAGCATTTAGAAAAGCAAATATGTTGGATTGGGCAGCGGCTACTCGTTCTTCTCGGGTGATGGGTTTAATCTCACTATTAAAAACATATTCCAACACATCAAATAAGTCACTTTTCTCGGCATCAATCAATTTTTGTAATGAAGACAGCTCTTCTTTGCCATATCCTGCATCCGCTAATTTCTCAAGCAAGGTCTTGCGAGTCATGGGATGACTCCAAAGTGCCCGTAATTCAGCTTCACTTTTAAACAAACCGGGTAACTCACCAAACAAATTATTTAAAAACTCTTCAGCAGAAATAGGTCTACCATCAGCACTCCAAAACGAAGTGGACATCATGTACTGAATCTCTCGTTCCTTGCCGTCTTTCAACTTAATTTTTATACGCTTTGTTTTTTCTTCAACATCACCACTAACATCTTTTAGCTCTTTAGGATCCTTTGGCAAATAAGGTTTTTTAGGTTCATTAACACCATCAGATTCAAGCGCTATAGGTTCTCCATCCCATTCCGGATCGGCAAAGTGATGATAGGCATTAACAAAATCATAAATGGTAAAAAACTCTTTACCCTCAAATAAACGGGTGCCTCTGCCGACAATCTGCTTAAACTCTATCATTGAATTAACAGGTCGCATCAAGACGACATTGCGTATATTAAGCGCATCCACACCCGTAGACAGTTTTTGTGAGGTCGTTAAAATGGTTGGGGTTGATTTTTCATTGTCCTGAAACTCACGTAAAAACTGCTCACCGATTTCACCATCGTTGGCAGTAACCCGAACACAATAGTTTGGATTGGTTGATTTTTTATATTGATTGACCAAATCCCTAACAGCAGCGGCATGTTCTTGGGTGGCACAAAAGATAATAGCCTTCTCGTTTTGATTGGCATCATCCATAAAAATCTGCACACGCTTATCTTCTCGGGCCTTTATTTCAATGATTTTATTAAAGTCTGGCTCGGTATAGAGCTTGCCTTCTTCTATCTCACCTTCAATCAGGTAGTCATCACTGGTAAAAATATAATCATCCAGCGTGGTCTGAATACGTTTCACTTTAAAAGGCGTTAAAAAACCATCGTTGATTCCTTCCTTCAGGGAATAGATATAAACCGGTTCGCCAAAATATTTATAAGTGTCGACATTGTCTTTTCGTTTGGGTGTTGCCGTTAAGCCCAACTGAACGGCTGGCGCAAAGTATTCTAATATTTTTCGCCAATTACCCTCATCATTGGCACCTCCTCGATGGCATTCGTCAATGATAATAAAATCAAAATAATCAGCAGGATAAGCACCAAAATTATATTGTAGGGGCGAATCTATCTGTTCACCCGATTTCGCTCCATCAGGGCAGACACTAAGGTCTGCCCGTACCGTCATAAAAGACTGGAAGATGGTAAAGAAAATATTGCCATTAATTGGCACACTGCCTTTTTTGCTGATTTCTTTGGGGCTGATTCTGACCAAAGCGTCTTCAGGAAAGGATGAAAAGGAATTGTAGGCTTGATTAGCCAGGATATTGCGGTCAGCCAGAAACAATATTCGGGGTCGTCTACTGCCATCACGCTTTAAATTCCAGCGGGTTTGAAACAACTTCCAAGCAATCTGAAAAGCAATGGCGGTTTTACCCGTGCCTGTCGCAAGGGTTAACAAGATTCGGTCTTGGTTGTTAGCCAATGCTTCCAGTGTATTTTTAACGGCTATTTCTTGATAATAACGCAACTGCCATGTGCCACCTTTATCTTCAAAAGGAATGGCTGAGAATTTCTCTCGCCATTCATTCTGCACCGCAAAGGTTTTAGCCCATAATTCATCGGGCGTCAGGTAATTGGCAACCAAACCTTCTTGCCCTGTTTCCATACAGATGCTGTAGATTTCTTTACCGTTAGTGGCATAAGTGGTTTGCAGGGATAATTTTTCGGCGTACTGTTTTGCCTGAGCAACGCCTTCGCCCACGCCCAACTCATTACTCTTGGCTTCTACGACAGCCAGTTTGATGCCTTTATAAACCAACACATAATCAGCCGTCAGTTTCTTGGCTCTGACGCCACCCGTTTGGATTTTACCGGCGGTGATATGATATTCACGCAGGATTTTAGAATCTTCAACAACGCCCCA
>JBAXUR010000257.1:0-2195 GCA_037129595.1 Methylococcaceae bacterium
AAATAATTTCGATTTTAACGGATACCATCCCTTTAAGGGATGTTATCCGTATGGACTCCAAACTTCATGTAATGGAAATTTAATTTCTGAAAGTCTATAGGTCATAATTTGTCGTAAATATTGTTTATGCTTATTGTTCAAATGTAATGGACTAATCACTACATAACCAATAATTATTTTTATAGGTTTAAATATGCCAACAAGCAAAAAAATCAGTATTACTCTAACTTCAGATTTAGTCTCTTTACTTAGGAATGCCGTCACTAATGGTTATTACAGTTCAGCTAGTGAAGTTGTTCGTGATGCTTTGCGTGACTGGAAAATCAAACAAAGCCTAAATGAAAAAATCACTATAAATTCAAAAGCATTATCACCTGAAGGAATGGATATAAAACACTCTGACTCTAATGATAGCGTTATTCTGTGCTCTTATGACATTAATCAGGAGAATGATGATTTATATAAGGATGCAGTATTGTTTGTGACTGAATTTCGTAAAGCGTCTATTTCGGATGTTCAACGGCGTTTTAAAATAGGTTACAATCGAGCAGCCTTAATAATTAAAACAATGGAAGATACTGGAGTCATTAGTTGTGCCAATTCCGGTGGCTTAAGATTCGTATTAGCACCAGCACCTATGATTGATTAGTGTTATTTTTTAAATAAAGATAATTAAGAAATTGCCAGGTTTTTAATAGTCACAATTTGTCGCCAACATCATTTATTCTTACTGCCAATGGAAAACAACCATTCGCTTGTAAAAGATTAAATAATGTTGGAGTCATCTATGAAAAATGCTGAAAGCACTACAAACAGAGTGTTAAATCAATTCGTGAGGGTTGAGTTATGCAACAAGTAACCAACTCACGCAGTAAGTTTTACGCCTATTTATCCAGATTACGTTGGATTAAACCTATGGGCTCAGCGAGTGAATCAGGTCATTTGCATGGTTAGTAAATCGATAGGCGTCACGGAAATGCTTATCGCTAGCGCGAGTCACTTAATCTTAAAAACAACAACACCCACTAAAGGATTGATTATTGATGGCCTGCATCTTGAAAGAATACTGGAGGGTACCGGTAGTTTCGAAATGCGCTCAGGTTTTACTAATCGATGTGAGTTAATCGCCTTGATTAAACAAGACTGTAATCTAATTGTTGGTATAGCCAATCTGGTTGGTATTTACAAACCGCTTGGTTATCAAACATATCACCAACCAAGTGATCAAGAGCGGGTTTCTGAGGAGCGACTGCAATCAGGAAATATTGATAACTGGGATATCGCTTGGGTACTTGAAAATTCCCGGACACTACTGAAAGCGGTTAGCTGCCCGGCATTTAATGACATTGATCGTTGGGTAAATCTGAAACCACAGCTTCAAGAGCAGCTTATGCTTGCAATGGATAGTACGGATTAAAATAATGATAACGGCGAAATTGGAGTGATTAGTGCCCGAACAAAAAAGCCACTATTCAAAAAAACCAACGCAAAATTAGGAAATATTTTTTGAACACTATTTCAGGGGTGGAAAGAACGACTCATTTTCTTCACCATCAGTTTTTCAGAATTATACCTATAAATCATAAGCACATCTTACCTGTGAATACCATTGGCTGTTCTCAAAAAAGCGTCAGCCAGCTAGTTTTTTTTGCTCGTTAAAAAATATTCATCGCCCTAAAGCGGCCAGTCGTGTCCGGCGGCTTTTGGCCCAGACTGTGTGAAAACTCAAAATCACCAATACCGGTGGAAATAATTAACGGATTATTGCTTGAATTACACTTTAAAATGGGAGTAACCATTGATAGTTGACTCTGTTTTTACAAGTAAATGGAGTAGATTCAACCTCTGAAGATTTTGTTTGTGAGTTTTCACACAGTCTGGGCCGTGACCTGACCGCCATAATGCGTAAAGTTTGATGATTGCCAACGGCAGCTTTGTTATTATTTCAGGTTAAGGCTCCAACTAAAATGCAAAACTAATCAATAAGAAAGTTTCAACTGAGCAACTAGTAAATATACTTTATTAATCACATAAAGCTTCAGTTTCAACGCATTTCACCTGCTAAATCAGAGCCACTCTGTGTTATTCGGAACGGATTGCATTTCCGGCCAATTACTTCGCTCTCAAGATACTCCCTCTCCGCGTCACCCGATCAAAACTAAATACGTGCTCCCTGGGACTTTCATGGCAGCGCC
>JBAXUR010000258.1:0-2149 GCA_037129595.1 Methylococcaceae bacterium
ACGTTTATCCACCCATGAGCACACAATTGCAACAACAAGGCATTCAATTAATGGAGGGTTATCGCGCTGAAAATCTGGATGTTAACCCCGATCTGGTTATTATTGGTAACGCCTTATCACGCGGTAATCCGGAAGTTGAAGAAGTGCTAAATAAGGGCCTTAATTATGTATCAGGGCCGCAATGGCTATCAGAACATGTGTTACACGACAAATGGGTATTGGGCGTTGCCGGAACCCACGGAAAAACCACCACAGCCAGTATGCTTAGCTGGATTCTTGAACATCAGGGCTTTAATCCGGGATTTTTAATTGGCGGTATTCCGTTAAACTTTGGCATATCTGCGCGTTTAGGCGGCGGACCGGAAAATAAATCAGGATTTTTTGTGATTGAAGCGGATGAATACGATTCCGCTTTTTTTGATAAGCGTTCAAAGTTTGTTCACTACCGACCCCGGACTGCCATACTTAATAACCTGGAATTTGATCATGCGGATATTTTTCCTGATCTGGATGCCATAAAACGGCAGTTCCATCACTTGGTAAGAACTATTCCAGGCGAAGGGTTAATTATTAGCCCGGAGCGGGATGCTAATCTCAATGACGTTCTGACTATGGGTTGCTGGACGCCTGTTGAAAAAACATCTATTAATGAAAGCTCACAATGGAATGCAACATTACTCAAAGCTGACGGCAGTCAATTTTCGGTGCTATTTGAAAATAATGAGCAAGGCATCATCGATTGGACACTAACAGGTGAACATAATGTATACAATGCCTTGTCAGCCATTACAGCGGCAAACCATGTCGGTATTCTGCCTAAAGACGCCATCGCGGCGTTGAGTCAATTTATCAATGTTAAACGGCGCATGGAAGTGATTGCAAAGATTAACGGCGTCACGCTGTATGATGATTTTGCCCACCACCCGACTGCGATTGCAACGACACTGGACGGCTTGCGTAAACAAGTGGGCCAAGAGCGCATTATCGCTATTGTAGAACCCAGATCAAATACCATGCGCTTGGGAGTACATACCGAAACGCTGGCAAAATCACTTGATAATGCCGATCTAGCGATCATTTATCAACCGAAAAATCTGGATTGGAATTTAAGCAAGCTAAAAACCCACGCCAATAATATTGAAATATTTCAGTCCCTTGATGACATCATCGATAAGCTTAAAGTGGAAGCCCTTACAGGTGGACATTTTGTGTTAATGAGTAACGGCAGTTTTGACGGAATCTATCAACGTTTACAAGAAGAATTGTAAGGTGCATATTCTGGCTCAACCTGAACAGTCATTCTGATCCAATCTGAACACCTATTCTGAAACAAGTTGAACACTGATTCTGGTTTCAAGCTGAACACTTTTCTGGATTTTCCAGAATCGGTGTTCAGATTGCCAGAATAGGTGTTCAAGTTGCCAGAATCCCGCCTAACGCATTGTTTATCAACCCAGACTATCCTTTTCCGTTTATGTGGAGAAGATAATGTCAGCGAAGAGAACAGCAATGCGAAATTTAAGAGAAGTACTCAGACTGAGTTATAGCGCCGGATTAAGCATCCGAAAAATCAGTGCCAGCACCAAAATCAGTGTCGGCAGCATCCAAAACATCTTAAAGCTGGCTACACAACTAAATATAACCTGGCCGCTACCGGAGGATTGGGATGACCAAGTTCTGGTTCTGAAGTTTTATCCCCGTTCGGATGCTCAACCTTCAACCAAGTTCCAAGAACCTGTTTGGACTGACGTTCATATGGAACTGAAGAAAAAAGGCCTGACCAAGCAGTTGCTCTGGGAGGAGTACACCCAGCAGTACCCGAACCGTTGCTATAGTTACTCGCAGTTCTGCGCCCGCTATGCCGACTGGCGGAAGAAACAAAAGCGCTCCATGCGACAAACCCATCGCGCCGGCGATAAGTTGTTTATCGATTATGCCGGACCCACCCTGCCCGTAATATGCGCTTCATCCGGCGAAATACGCACCGCGCAGATCTTCGTAGCGGTGTTGGGCGCCTCCAACTACACCTTTGCCGAAGCGACCTTGAGTCAAAGCCTGCCGGACTGGTTAGGCAGTCATGTGCGAGCCTTTGAATTTTTGGCTCTATGTGAATCATAATGGGTAAATAATAAAAAATACCGATAGTTAC
>JBAXUR010000259.1:0-2103 GCA_037129595.1 Methylococcaceae bacterium
AACGACATTTCAAATACAACTGTTGTTATGCAACCTCATAATTGCATACTAAACACTAAAGCAAGCAGTAGGCCAGTTATTTAATTTAAAATAATTTCAACCGAAATATCTTTATTTTTTCAGTAAAAATAACTGTATTCTATTGATTTTAATTATTTTATTTTTAAATTGTTTATAACAAATTTATTGAATAATAATTTTGTTATAAACAAACATTGGGAGACGGGAGAAAATAATGAACAGAAATGATATTATTATTAGGGTGTTAATTACCTAGTTGGGTAATTAACACCCTATTTTTTAAACTCTGATTGAGCCTTGATTCGAGATAAAAATGGCGGTTTTAAAAGACTGAAAAATTAAGGATGACAAAACCATCTGTACATGTATAGTTTTCAAAAAACAGGGGTGATTGTAGATAAAATTTTAAAATTTTTGAATAATGATTCAAGGCAAAAATAGTGCTTTTCTACGAAAAGCACTAAATAAATTGAACCATTTAATTCTATGCGCAAAATATGGCAGGAAAAGCTAAGCGGATCGTTGTCAGCCTTGCGACCTCATCAAAGACTTAAACTTCAACCCATTGACCCTCCCTGGAAGATCAGTTAATCCTCAATCATTGCTCCGCTTTAAGTAGGTAGCCAGAGCAATCTTATTGACATGAATATAATTCACTAGGAAACGTTTAGCACTTAGCCTCTCGTTAAATCTTTTCGTGGGTCAACTGATTTTTCCAGGTTAAGCCAACAAATTATTATTTTTTATTAAAATAATAATAACCGCCATATTTTCCTTTCAGAACCATGCTGTTGTCGTCTTTTTCAACGACTGTAAACAGGTCAAACCGGCTGCTACCTACAGTCGCCACTTTTAGCTTTCCGTCTTCTACATCGTAAGCTACCGGTGGTTGATCGTAATAAATTCCTTCACGAGGAATATGTAAAATCGTTACCTTCCCATCTTTAAAGACCCAAGTGTCTTCCCGATTGATCGCTTGCTTATCGGTTAATGAATTTTTGGTGGATTGCAGCTTCCAGGTTCCTTCAACCTCTTCTTTGGATTGTAAGGTAACATCGGCATAAACAGTACTTAAAAATACAGACAAACCCAAGAATGCTGCGGCTAAATTTATTTTTTTCATTATCATCATCCTGTATTAAAATTAAATAACAACCGCTGCATTCTACTCACACACGGAGGAATAGCTAAAGCATTTTTTACCGCCTTAAATTGGCAACACAAAATCAGACAAGTTAAGCAGTCCTTCAAGTTCAGGTAACCGCTCCTGTTTTGCAGAAATATAATCGGTTTTATTGGGCTTTTTTGCGCCAGGGCAATCAATGCTGATTCGCTGTACCTGTTTACCCAGTTTTAATGCAGTCAGTTGACCACCCCACAAACAACCCGTATCAATAGCATAACAATTTGGCCCCTCATGATACCCCAACGTAGACCAGTGCCCGAAAATAACACGCATATCCGCATTCTTACGCTTGGGAACTTCAAACCACGGCAGCAGATTTTTAGGTTGAGATCCTAAAGGGCCACTGTTGGTAAAGTCAAGGCGGCCATTAACATCACAATAACGCATACGGGTAAAACAGTTAATGATAAAACGTATCCTTGCTACGCCTTTTAAACTACTTGACCAAACGTTGGGTTTATTGCCATACATGTTTTTTAAAAACACCTGATAATCAGGACTTTTTAAAGTCTGTTCTGCCAGCAATGCCATTTTTTGGGTCTTTTTAAAATCCCATTGCGGCGGCAAACCGGCATGGAGCATACAAAAATCATCGCTATAATGAAACAAGGGGCGATGTCTTAGCCAATGAATTAACTCATCCCGGTCAGGTGCTTCAAGTACCGGACAGAGCGTGTTTTTTTTATCAGCCACTTTTTGTAAACACGATGCTGCAAGCAAGTGCATATCATGGTTGCCTAGTACCGTGACCGCTGAACTACCCAACGATTTTACAAAGCGCAAGGTTTCCAGGGATTTGGGTCCTCGGTTAACCAGATCACCTGCAAACCACAGTTGATCAGTATTTTCATTAAAAGAGATGGTATCAAGGAGTCTTAATAACTCATCAAAACAGC
>JBAXUR010000026.1:0-36052 GCA_037129595.1 Methylococcaceae bacterium
TCAATCAGTTTCAATTAGCGAGAGGACTTGATGTTGTCGTTGAGGATTGTGTTAACGCGGTCGGTGTGGATGTCAACACGGCGTCCGTGTCGCTGTTAAAACAGGTCTCCGGTTTGTCAGCCAGTGTTAGTGAAAATATCGTGGCTTTTCGTGATCAAAACGGGCCCTTTCTTAATCGCAAGCAATTAAAAAAAGTACCCCGATTGGGCGATAAAGCGTATGAACAGGCTGCAGGATTTCTCCGCGTTATGAATGGCGACAACCCGCTGGACGCTTCGGCAGTGCATCCCGAAGCGTATCCTGTTGTTGAAGCGATCATAGCCAGCACCGGTAAATCTATCCGTGATCTGATTGGTCAAAGCGGTTTTTTGCGTACACTTAATGCGGCAAACTATACCAATGAACACTTTGGATTACCGACGGTTACTGATATTCTACAAGAACTGGAAAAGCCCGGACGTGATCCCAGGCCGGAATTTAAAAGCGTAGAATTTAAAGCGGGCATTGAGAAAATATCTGACCTTCAACCCGGCATGAGGCTGGAGGGCGTAGTGACCAACGTCGCCAACTTTGGTGCCTTTGTTGATATTGGCGTGCATCAGGATGGCTTGGTGCATATCTCTCATTTATCAGATACTTTTATTAAAGATCCCAGAGACGCGGTAAAAACCGGTGATATGGTGAAAGTGAAAGTACTGGAAGTGGATGTTGAGCGCAAGCGCATTTCCTTATCCATGAAAACCAATACCGATGCCGTTGAAGCAAGACCCGAACGAAATAACCCAAAACAGGTCAACAAGCCCAAGCCGCAGGCACCCTCCCAGAATTTAATGGCTAACGCTTTTGCAAAGGCGCTAAAAAAGTAAAGTACAATAAGCACTTTCACGCACGGTTTACTAAACATACCCGCAGGATTTGATATGACTAAATTCAATCGTTTTTATGTTGTTGTTATTTTCACTTTCCTGTTTACGGCCTATGCCCCCCTATCTCAGGCGGGTATGGAACAATCGGGCACTGGTAATTCGGTGGGTGAAAACAATCACTACGTGCCCGTTACCCCTACTGATGATTCGTTACAGCCATTAAGTTATGGTGAAAAAATCGGTAACAAGGCGCTTATTGGTTTTACCAATCTGATTTCAAGTCCGCTGGAAATTCCCAAAAATATCATTAACACAATGAATCAAAGCAATTTCTTTTATGGGGTATTTGGAGGATTTATTAAAGGTCTGGTTAATAATTTAGGGCGAGCAGGTTGCGGCATTGCTGATTTACTGACCTTTCCTCTACCTACCCAACCGATTGCTCACCCCCTGTATATCTGGGATGATTTTGATGTAGATACCACTTACGGTGACGTAATGCGACTGGATAAAACAAAAAAAACGGATCAGCCTGTTATCCAAGCGCCTGCCCCACTACCGACGCCAACTGCTGTTACAACACAGCCAAAGGCGGCTGTAGTTGATCGCTCAAATCAGTACCATCAAGAAACCAACAAAAACCTGGATGCGTTATTTAACAATAAAATGCAGAAATAAGCCAAACCCTCCTCTAATCCTGTTGCACGGGCTCATGATTTTTAGATTGGAAATCTCGTAAGCGTGAGAACTAACTAGAATATTACAATGCATTGATTTGATAGTAAATATTTTAAGGTAGCGCCTTAGTGTTTGACCTCGTTGATTTACTTTAAAACCTTTTCGATGGTAGCGATAAGCTCTTCAGTCTTGACCGGTTTGGCCAGGAAGAGATGTCCACCAATTTGACTGCCTGTTGGAAAGGTTTCATCGTGGGTAACAATAGCAGTCAGGAAGACATGGGGGATGTTGCGTAATTGCAGGTCTTCCTGAAGTTCTGCAGCGATGTCACCGCCGCTCATGTCAGGCATCATCACATCCAAGAAGATCAAATCCGGTTGGAATTGGCGGGCGGCCTCGATGGCTTTCGCACCTTGATTTTCGGTTCGCACTACGTAACGCCCGGTGCGTTCCAGATTGGCCTTGATCAAACGGGTCAAACTGGGTTCGTCGTCAACCACTAAAATCTTCTTCATAGATCAGGCTCCTGATTCGGTTTTTAATAAAAGGACAACAGAGGCTCCACCGCCGTCGCGATTGCGCAGGCTGATGGTGCCTTGGTGCAGCTCCACAATGGCGCGGGAAACGGACAGGCCAAGGCCGGTACCTTCTCCCGCCGGTTTGGTGGTGAAAAACGGGTCGAACACCTTGCCCAACTTGGTGGGATCTATGCCTGGCCCGGAGTCTTCTACCTTGATCCTGATCAAACTATCCGAGGCTGTAAATTTGGCCTTGTCATGGGATGGCAGATCGACTAACTGATTTAACTTGCCGGCCTCGCTAGACACGGTTAACTTGCCATCGCGCCCCATGGACTGGATGGCATTCATGAACAGGTTTATAAAAACCTGCTCAAGTTTGTTGGGGTCTGCATTGATCTTGGGCAAATCCGATGCAAGACATTCCTGAACGGTAATATTGTACTGGATCAACTCATGATGTACCAGTTTAAGGGAGGCTTTCAGCACTTCGTTGAGATCGGTCGGGCGTATGTCCAACTTTTTTTCCCTAGAGAAGTCCAGTAGTCCCTTTATCACCGTGTCGGCACGCTGGATGGCATCTTCCATGTCCACAATGACCGCGTGCCCCTCGCCCTCCTTGGGAATATCGGCGGCCAAGTAATCCAAGCCCATTTGGATAATGGCCAGAGGGTTTTTAACCTCGTGGGCGATCCCCGCCGCCAGTCTGCCGATGGATTCTAGTTTAGCCGATTGTACTAGCCGCAGATGCGCTTCTTCCAGTGCCAAGGTACGCGAGCGAACCTTATGCGCCAAGGCTCGGTTCCATGCCATGGTGATTATGATTAGGGTCAGCAAAGTGCCTAAAATGGCAACGGCGATAAGTTGGTAAGTACGATTGTGCCACCAAGCAGGGAGCGGCAACTGCATCCAGGTGATGTCGATGGCACGTTTTTCATCTTCGGTGAGGTTGGCCAGCGCTTTGCTCAACAAGTCGCGGAGCATAGGCCAGTCATTGCGAACCGCCATGGACAAGGTCGTGGTGGGTTCAATGCTGCGCACCATCTGCAGATTGGTGATGTTGTTCTTGCTGATATAGTAATTGGCCGTGACGAGGGTGCCGATCATCACATCCGCCACGCCATAGGAAACCATCTGTAGCGCACTTTCATCGTCAGGGGCTTCAATCAGTTGAGCCTCGGGATATTTCAAGGTAAGTCGTTCTTCCCAAGAATTGCCTTGAACTACTGCCACTTTCAAGTTGCGAAGCATTTCATCAAAGGGCATTTCGCCCAAATCGTAACGGGCGGTAATCAACACGGTGGGAACAAATATATGCGGGGAGGAAAATAGCAGATACTCTCGACGCTGCACTGTATTCACCGTCGCCGGCAACAGATCGGCCTCGTGCGTGCGTGCCTTGAGCAAAGCCTCTGCCCAGCTTTTCACGGGCACCTGTATGAGTTGAATCCCCAAGCGCTCGGCGACCAACTTTAAATAATCGGCTGCCATGCCTGCATATTGCCCTTGTCTGTCCACAAATTCGATGGGGGCATAATTGGGGTCGGGGGCGTAGCGGATGACCGGATGGGCGGCTAGCCAGTTTTTTTCTTCATCAGTCAAAGTCGCGCGAAATCCTGATTCCTCTGCATGGGCGATTCCACAAAAAGAAATGGCAATGAGCAATAGGACAATGTCAGGGCGGAAGGAAAATATCATGGCGTTCATGTTAGGCTAGTTTTGACAGGCTATCAGGCGGCTCCGAAGCGGTATTCCAATTTTGAATAGTACAACAAATCAGAAGCTCGTGATCAATTAATTAGTGTCTGAACGAAAAAACGATTTTGAAAAAACCACGCAAATTCCAGAAATTTTTTCAGCAGAGAGAAAAACTCACTCATTTCCTGATTTATTATCCGTTATTCAAAATTATTCCTATCAATTATAAGTTTGGCTTACAACAGGAGGTAGGAGTCGATGCCTTATCGGATTTTTCAAGCTTATACAAGCCTGTCAATCAGCGTTGTATTAGTCCCTCCAGCAATGGCTCTAATAGATGGTTTGTATCAATAGAATATCAATGTTCCGACTCAACGCACCTTTAAAATTGAAGTCATTGGCGATAATCTGCCATAAACAAAAAAACCAAAAAATAAAACTAGCAGTACGATAATAACAGGCGTGTCACCCCAGTTTGCATAAGGTGTCATGCCAGTCATGGGCGTTATCATTTCGGTGAGTACCGTGGCTGTAAACAAAGGGGCTTGACTGATAATTTTTCCATCAGGCGCAATAACGGCGGTCACTCCGGTATTGGTGGCTCGCAACATAAAGCGCCCGGTTTCCATAGCCCTCATTCTGGCCATTTGTAGATGCTGATGCGGTTCTATGGAATTGCCAAACCAGCCATCATTGGTGACATTAACCAGATAAGCGGCATCGGGCAAGCCTGTTAAACCCGCATCCCCAAAGGCATCTTCATAACAAATGGAGGTTATAAAAGAATAACCGCCGGCTTTTAACAACGGTTGGTCGATGCTGCCAGGCGTAAAATTGCCCAGTTTTATCGCCAGACTGTTTAAGATAAAACCGGAAACAGGTTGCCAGGGCAAATATTCACCGAAGGGTAATAAATGTTTTTTGCTATACAGGCCGGTTTCTTTACCCAGCGTCATAACGGCATTGTATTTTTCATCGGTTGCATTGTCATGTACCGGCAGGCTGACAATTAAATCCGTATTATGCAGCTTTGCGGCATTGCTCAAGGGCTGTAAAAACCAATCATTAACTTCTGATAAATAGGCTGGAATGGACGTTTCAGGCCAAATAATAACAACCGAATCCCAATGAGCTTCTGTCAGTTCTTTATAAAATTGTAGGGTTTTAAGCTTATTCTCGGGCCGCCATTTTTGATCTTGGGTTATATTGCCTTGAATTAACGAGACTTGAACTGGTTTGCCAATTCCGAGTGCTTCCACTCGGAAGTAGTCATTCAATTACTTATAATGTTTATTCTATTTTGCAATGAGTTATACATTATTCTAAATTTCATAGCATGATCTGTTGATTCGCCATTGAACCATTCTTTAATTTCTTCACGGTAGACATCAAGAATAATTCTCATAAAATAAATCCGTACACGAACATCGTTAATTAGATTTATTTCATTGGCTATATCAACAACATTAGTGTAAACATAATGCTTATAATCTTTTGTTTTCAGGTCAAAGCACTTATTAAGCAGCGTTAAAACACTTTGTTCGATATCATTAATTTTTTCATCTCGGTAAAAAACTGAATAAATTGAACGCATCAAGCGTAATTGTTCATCCTTAGAGAGATCTAAAGGCTTATCCACGCATTACTCCTCTAAAATAACTAAAGCTTCAGAAATCTGCCTATCCGCTTGAGTACATATTGTATTTATATCATTAACAACAGAATTAATAAGGCTATTTGTAACAATATCATTTAAGTTAGCTAAGTAATCCTCCACAATTGAATCATCAACAGCTAGCTGAACATAGCGACTAAAAGGCATATTTTTGGGTGCTTCATTAACTTTTAGTATGCCATCGGTTAACACCTGAAATTCTAGCTTCCAATTTGATTTATGCGCTGCTGCTGTTATTCCAGGCTCAGTGTTAAAAAGTCGGATA
This sequence comes from Methylococcaceae bacterium, assembly GCA_037129595.1. GTDB lineage: Bacteria > Pseudomonadota > Gammaproteobacteria > Methylococcales > Methylomonadaceae > Methylobacter_C. The sequence continues at coordinate 5,701 of JBAXUR010000026.1, forward strand.
CCCATTTGATCTAAAACTTTAATAGTTCGATCAGTTGCTGGTAAATAATATTGCTTGGTAGCAGCGCCCAATTCTTGTTCAAGACCATAATATGCAATTATTTTATCGATACGGTCTCTTAAAGAATGGTGATGTTCAGGTAAAAGACCAAAGAACTCTCCAAAAGCATTTAGTACCCTTAGGCGATAACCTTGAACCCATTGGTTAAAATATAATGAATAATCATTTTGTAAAGCCGAAAAATGATTATAAAGCTCTTTAATAAGATATTCAGTGGCAAACATATTTGCAGAGAATATTTTATCAGTATTCATTTCTGCGCATTTTTGATAATGCCTATAAAGACTTTTTCTAAGTTCATACAAAGGTGGTATTACGCTTTTTTCCAACTCCGCCTGTTCTTTTGAAGAAATATTATCTATATTATTTTGATCAATAAATAAATTTATGCGCTGTTGTAATTGCTTATATAAAACTAATTCTGTTTCTAATGACTTTTGGAGTAGTTTTGATTGATCGACTACTAGATCAAGTGAAATTTTCAAGTCTGCATTTAAAATAAGCTCACTAATGCGCGCAAGAAATTGTTGGAAGATGCCATCCCAAAATTGATCTGTTACCTTACTAGATATGAGAAATATTTCATCTGACTGAAAAAAGTTAATAAACTTATTTTCTTTCATTCCACTACATATTTCTGCGACAGTATTTTTGTAAGCTGCACTTCCAGATACATGAACATCGCCTTTATTCACAATCAAATATAAAGGAACTTTTTCTTTAATTAACTCAAGCTTTTCAAATTCCGTTTTTTTTCCCAATTGATTGTAATCAGCAATCCAAAACACTAAATCAGCATTCTCTAACGCCTCTAAACTTTTCTCATCCATTGCTGCATCATGGTTAAATCCAGGTGTGTCGAGCAAATGGAACTTAGTAAGAATTGGATTGTTTACAAAAACTCTAATTTCACATATCCGCTCTAGTTCTTGTTGAAAAAGTGAGTTATTAATTTTGGATGCGCGCTGTAATTCACTAAAAACATCATAATTAGGATGCTTGACTATTGTTACTACACCATCAAAGTTATACTCAATTTCAATGTATGGCTCAACACCATAAACCAAACGAGTTAATGTAGCTGTTTTAGGAAGTACAGAAATCGGTAAAGTATCAATCCCAAGCAATCGATTTAAAAAACTTGACTTACCTGCACTAAATTCACCCATGACAGCAATAGTAATGGGTTGTGTAATGATATGATCGATTTTATCGAGTAACTGGTCAATTTTAGGGTGTTGCTCTGCTAATGCACTACGAACCTTACGTGCTTTAACCGCAGACAAGTTATCTTTTAACGCATGAGTTTTACTCATTATCGTCATAGATTGACCTGTAATTTCATAGCATGTAGTGTTTTCAATATTGATTCAAAGTGTGCGCCTTGATCCCCATTAGAATTAATGCCTGCAAGTTCTTCTATTTTCTGACTGTAAGACTGTGTTATTTCATCATCAACATTATTACAAATAGTATCAATAGATTCTTTTTGTCTTTTAATTAATTGACCGACCACCTTCAATTTTTCTTGATTGATGGTGTGCTCAATCTGCTCAGACAACTCAATTAATTGCAAGGCGGTTTTTTCATCTGATCTACGTTTAAAATAGAATGAACTAGCTATAGCGACTACTCCTATTGCAATCCCAGGTAAGCCAAACAACATTGAGGTAGATGCGCTTGTACCAGAAATAAAAGCCCCAAATGTCGCTATAACACCTTGGGTTGGTGCATAAACGTAAGCACTTGTTCCAAATAAAAAACTAGCAACACCTAACGCACTTGTGGTTATTGATGCGGCTTTTAAATCGCCGGTACCAGACAACTGCTCCCATTTTAAATAATAGTCTTGAATACTAACTTCACTATTGATCGGTACATCAATAATGCCCTTTTGTTCTTCTATAAGATTCTTAATTCGCTCGATAAAAATAATTTCCTGAATCTCCATTTTTGCCGTCAATTCATCTTGTAAGCGGCTAAGTTGCATACTTAGCTTAGTATTTATATCTGTTGCATTTAGATTAGCTTGGCTTATTTTTTGAATTAAGCTACAAATACTGCTATGCAATTGATCAAACAAACTCTCCATCGTTCGTTTAAATTCATCAAATTCTGGCTTCAATGACTTAGCCAAATTAAGAATAAAAACATCACGACTCTTTTTGTAATCTGCAATTTCACGCTCAAGAGATAAGCGTTTTTTCTCTCGTGAAATGTTATCTAGTTTTAATAAGTTTGTTTTATCTTCAATATTCTTAATGTATGCATCAACATACCCATTTAAACTTTTTACTTTACCCGACAGTACATCATAGGATTTTCGATTCGCTAGATAATCCCAAATGTGTTGCTTAACAACATATCCATTTTCACCCGTCTTTGAAGATACGGGTAATACATGCAACTCAATAGGGTGATTATTTATTCCATTATTATGTTGGTTAGCAAGTGAGACTTGTAATTGATCATTAATGTAATCTAAAACATCTTGCCGGTCACTAAAATCAATTTGATCCCAATAATTAACCACTATAAATAACTTATCAATATCTTTTTTGGTTAATAAATCCTTTTCAAAAAAAAGCTTTTGATAATTTGTCCAAGGTTGTTGGGCATTTAAAAAGAAAAGAATGGCATCAGCTTGATGCAAATAATCAAAAGTAAGCTTCATTCTCTCGCCATCTGGATCATTTAAACCTGGCGCATCTACCAATTCAATACCATCCTGAAGAATAGAAGATGGTGAATCTACAATTACATGCCTAACTTGATCAATATCCTTGCCACCAACAGAAACTGCTTCAAGTAATCGTTCAGAAACATTTATTGATACTTCTTCGACTGAGTCATTTTGAAAAACCAATTGGGCTTTAAGTGATTCACCATAACGAACTTTAGTTAATCTGGTTGTTGTTGGCCTAGGGAAAGCCGGCAAGATATCCTCTTGCAATAAAAAACGATTAATAAAGGTGCTTTTTCCAGAGCTAAAATCACCAATACACAACATTTTGAAGGTCAGTTCATTTGATAACTCATTTTGAAAATGATGTAACAAATTAATATCTTGATTATTAAATTCAGTTTTCACTACATTAATTAGCAGATTAACCGTTTTTAATAACTGCTGTTTTTTTTCAATAAAAGCGGTAAAGTCGTTCATAAATATCAATCCAATTATTTAAGCGATTATCTTAGTCAATAACTCTTGTCGTATTAAAATCATTTCATCAATATTTGAAACTAAGAGATTTCGGTCTATAAGAATCTGTTGCTTTTGTTTATTAATTATTTCTTGTTTATGTGGGAATTTATTATCAATAATTGCAGATGTTATTTTTTCAGGTTGAATATTGTTATCTAGTTGAGATACCAATGCTGATTCCAGTTCCAAAATAATATTTTCTAATGCGGCTAAATATTGCTGCTTGTCTCTTTGCTCAAGCCATGAACGAGTTATATCACGAATACCTTTGTATGCTGGCTCAATAAGACCTGATCCATTAGTTATTATATTTTTCAACCCATAAACACTTGCTTTTAAGCCCATCCCCAATAAGGCACCCATAGCCATTCCGACACCTGGAATAAAACTTAATATCGCGCTTCCAACAGCAACAAAGCCAAAAGATCCCATTACCCACGGTAACGCCGTCGAAGCCAATGCATATACTGCAGTACCCACTCCTGTGGTAGCAATAATAGATGAGAAATCAAAACGTTTGTTAATGCCTTCTATTTTATTAATTGAGTTGTTTAATGCAGGCAAAATTTGCTGATCAAAGTCTTCAGTAATTTTATTTATTTCTATGATAAAAGCCTCCAATAAAGGCGGCACCTTGTCCTCAATCAGTTTTCGAATATGTTTTTGCATCCAGTAAGTATTGCTCAGATGTTGATTATTTGACTCCACAACTGTAGTTTTTACTTGGGTTCGAATTGTATTAAATTCAGTCTCGATATTTTTGATTAGCTCATGCTTTTTTGTTCGTATTTCATTTCTGAAAACCAGTTCATTTGCATTTATTTCGCATCTAAAATCATTAATCTCTCCATTAATTTGCTCTAGTGCTTGCAGATAGTCTTCATCTTTTCCTTCGGCACAATCGATTGCCGCTGACAATTTTTCTGTAATATTTTTGGCTATTTCTGTAATACAATTTCTTGAAAGCTCTGTCATAAGCTCTACATATCCAGACTCTGAAAAGACTTGAATACTTTGTAATAATTGCTTGTGCGTACTGCCATAATCAATTTGACCAACTCCTAGCAATTCTTTATGGCTAGTGTTATTTAAAACTTGCTTCGCTGAATATAAAAATACTCTTTCATTCAATTCTTTTATAGGCCATTGCACTAAATGGCCTATTTCATTAACTACATGTTCCCTAACATCATTAGCGTCATCAAGTGATAAAGTATCTGCAAAATTGATGATAAAGAAAAACTTACCTAAATCCTTTTTTAAAACGAGTTTCTGTAGAAAACTAACTTCAGTCTCTTTTAACGCGCTATCTGCCCTCATCATAAAGATAACTACATCAACATTACTTAACAAATTAAAAATGATATCTTCGCTTAATGAAGAAGGGTCATTAACCCCCGGAGTGTCATATATTACAAACTGATCCATGGGCGCAGGAATTTTTGTATTAATGACTATCAACCCATCATTATCGGAATCAAGTTTTTTAATATGGTCCTTAGTTAAAGGGAGTCCATCAAGTTCAGGATTTGTACCTTCAATATAAATTTGCTTATGTGCATCATCATGCTGAATACGCATGAGTTGGTTTGTTGTTGGCCTATAAGTAGCCGGCAATATATCTTCACCTAATAACGCATTGATAAATGTAGATTTACCGGTAGAAAACTCTCCTATTACAGCAACGTCAAATCGATGCTTACTTATTTGTTCATTTAATTGGGATAAGTTAGCTTGATCATCGCTAAATTTTAATTCGTTAAGATAATTTAGATCCGTCAGTTTATTCAGAAAACCTTGAAACGCATTAATCTTTTCTACAATTGCTGTGAGTGACATTCAAACTTTCCTATCCACATAATTAGGGTTATTAAATTGAAAAATAACAAAAAATAGTTATTTATAATTAAAGCTGTAAAAATTCTAATCAGACTTCTTCACAAACAACTGATACCAAATACATAAAGAAATACCAACTAAGGGAGCCAAAGCAACTGAGAGTTCTGCCGGTGAGCAATTGCCACTACAAGCATCTTGAACTTTAAAAAAGACAAACAGTGAGATGATTAAAGAAATGAGTACCCATCCTAGCTTTAATAGTCTTTTGAAAGCCTGTGGATGTGCTACGCATAGGTACAATAAAGCTACAATTGGAAAAATATAAATCAAGATTCTCATCGTTCACCCCTTGTTAAAATTTATTACCCGATCGGGTCAAGCTGATAGACAATCTTATTTTTAAATAAGCATATCATCGCTTATTGCTTTGCATATTACCAGTAGATTTGGTTTTATATATGCAATTTTTATTTGATGAAAATGGCAATATTATGACTATCAATAATTCACAAGGACTTAACCTACTCACCCCTTCCCAAGTATTCATTTAAACTTTTATCAATCTCTACCTGAAGTTCTTCCGGACTGATGATCCGAATATGCGGAATCCAATAGCGCACGATGGGTAATATTTGATTGGGATGGCCGATTTTTGCGGAAATGATCAGGCCGCCATCTTCCAGTTCTTTTTCAATGACTTGATTGGCGATTAATTTACGGCGTTTAAAATATCCGGCGACTTCCGCACGTACTTTTAAAACGACTTCTTGTTTTGCATCCGATAGCCATATTCCGTCATCCTCGGTTAATTGCGTATCAATATTGGCATCCCAGACAAAAAAGCTAGCCAATGTTTGTAAGTTGGATAGCTTGGTGATGCTAAACGACTTTAGTTTTTCACCATCTTTAGCTACCAAATACCAGATGCCTTTATGGTTTATCAATTTATAGGGTGAAAGTGATTCATACGTTTTTAAGCCCTCTGCTTTCAGGTAACTAAACGACACCTGACGATGCGCAATAATGGCTTTTTCCAAGTCTTTAAACAATCCTCCCTTGTCGCCTATGTTTTCATAATGGTGACCTTTAACCAATAAAGCGGATTGCACGCGAGAATCGAAAATATCCCTTAAAAAATCATTGGCTAAAGAAGGAAATAAACCTTTTACTCCGGCCAAACCCGCAAAGCGGTGTATATCTTTTATGCTTATTTTGCCCAGAAAAGTCGGGTCAAGTTGATAGCGGCCCTCAATTTTTTCCAAAGGAAGATAGGCAAAGCGCTCATTAAGGTCGCGTTGAATGGTTCTAAGGTTTACTCCAAACTCATCAGCCAAGGCATTAGGTTCGAGCTTTTCACCTTGATTTAACTTTACCAGCATCTGCGCCAGACGATAAACCAGTGTGTCATGATGATTGTTGGCCATACGTTATTCCTTATATATGATGTGTTTGCCTGTATTATGCTTTAGTTAGATGACAGGTAGTGTCGTTTGGTGGATTTGATAATCAACAAAAAAATGTTACGGCGATTATTGTTTCGTTATACAATCAAATTCGAATTTACTTTTTATTTAGCCACGCCAAAATAGACAATTGCTTCAATTCAATAAAGGCACAGTTAATTGCAAATGCCCACCAAACCCATTTATTGGAACCCAGAGAAAAATCGAAAGCTCATTGAAGAGCGGGGCATCTCTTTTGAAATGGTTGTTTTCAGTATTCAATCGGGTGGTTTACTGGATGATATGTTACACCCAAATACCGAGAGCTATGCACATCAAAGGATATTTGTGGTTACTATTGAAGCCTACGTTTATTTAATCCCTTATGTGGAATCTGAAGCTGATATTTTCTTGAAGACTATTATTCCCAGTCGAAAAGCAACCAAACATTATCTTGGAACAAAATTATGAAAACAATTATCTTGGACCCAGAAGAACAATACCTGCTGGAAGCCTTTGAAGCGGGTGAGTTTAATTCAATTATGACGCCTGAGCGAAAACACCTTATCGAAGTTACAGCCAACCAGTCCTACCAACATAACAAGCGTGTTAATATAAAAGTTTCTGAAAGTGATTTAACGGCCATCCAAAAAGCAGCTCTGCAGCAAGGCATACCCTATCAAATATTCATTACCAGTATTTTACATAAATATGCCTCTGGTACTCTTTATGAAGTTAGCCATAGCAAATAGGTCTAGCAATTAAGTTTCTGCATAAAAAAGCGCTGTCGTAATGACTTTAGAAAATAGAATCACCCACAACCCGCTTCAATGCGGTGGTAAACCTTGTATTCGTAACATGCGAGTTCGCGTTAGTGATATATTGCAAATGTTGGGCGAAGGAATAAGCAGTGAGGAAATTTTGCAAGACTTTCCTGATTTGGAGCAACAAGACATTCAGGCTTGTCTTTTATATGCCGCACGCCGTGCGAATTTAGAACGGTTAGCGGCGTAATCTATTGGATTGATGCCCAACTTCCACCACATGCTTAGGCATATCTCCGTAATTGCGGCTCTAGGCATTGCCATGCAGGGTATTTGAAAACAAGCCTGACAATATCCAGCATAAAAATAATGATTCTATGCAATACCAATTAGCAGAAATATCATAAAACCACATACCGGCAATAAAACAAAAGCACCCCAAGAATCTTTATACTCGGTTGCCACCAGCAACACACCACCGATTAACAAAACTAAAGACAAGAAACTACAAAAACCATCCATTGTCTTTGCAGTTAAATGCTTCCAGTAAGTAAGGTGACGCGGATTATCAAATGAGCTTTTTCTTCTCCACAAGGTAATCAAAGCACTCGCTGCAATAAGGCAATAGCCAATCAGTTGATTATTAAACTCCATACTTGGGCGGATTTAATTAAATACTAAAACAAATAATTATTGAATTGTCAGAAAACGACCATTGCCAAACGGGATTTCTAGCACGCAGGGTTCGTTACCACAAAAGCTTTTGTTGTAGTTAAACATACGTCTGGATTGACTGGGTTCATTGGCAAAAATAACGGCAATATTTTTGTAAAAAACTTCTTTATTGTTGTGTTTAGCAAAACTATCGAAATTATCAGCCAAGGCTTTAGCCGATTTGTCATATACATTAGCCATTTCTAAATTACCTTTTACTTCTAATTTCCCGGTAGACCCTGTAATTAATCTATCGAGAGTACCTTTGCAAGTAGCCAAGCCATCTGAATCACATTTTCTTTGTAATGTTGATGAGTCATAAGCAACGGGTTTTGACAAATAAAGATTAGGTACATTAAAGACCAATGTATCGATTTTCAATCGTATATTTTAATTCGCCCAATTTGACATAATATTTAAAACTCGCCACCATTGAAATATCAGCATCAACACGGGCGACAACAATTTCTGTATGAGGTATTTTTTTAACCCAATGCTCTTCAAATTTCTCGGCCGTTTTAAGTTCAGAAATCACATATTCATCAGTACCTTTTAAAGAAATAAATTGACTGAAAGATGAGCTATATTTGTCAGTTTCAAGAAAATGGAAGTTCTTATATTGATATATAAAATAAATAATAATTGAAGCAAAAATAAGGCCCATAATTACTTTAAGTATTGATATCATAAGATTGTCTTTTTAATTAAAAAATTCGGTAGGTATCCACCGCTCCTGTAAAAAGTGGGTGGATAGCAAAGCAAGAATTTGAGTTGGACATGCAATATTTTTCTTATTTGATTGATGGTAATTTTATTCCACACACTGAATCCTCATTATTTTCAACATCTTCAATTCCAAGTGCTTTATCTATTTCTTGTATATCATGAACATTATCACATCCATCTTTAATATCTAGGGCCGTTACGACCAAGATCGTTGCCGGACCTAAAAATGGTATTGATTCTGCAGCTATTGAGCCAACATTAGTAGCCACATTTTTAGCTGTACGCTTAATGATACGATTAGAAACAGTATGAACGAGTGATTTAGTTGACTTTACTTTGTTAATTAAGCTGTTTTTTAATAAAGAATCGTAAGGCAAAATTGAAATCAAATCATATAAATATTCATGAAAACGAGCATTGGTAATTGAAAGGAAATTTGTGGTTAATAACGCTAATATAATGGCTGCAATGCTTATTTTTTTCATAAATGAAGATATTAGATTTTTACATTGGATAGTTAATTACAAACAACTTCTTAGATATTTATTCTCTATTTTGATTAATATTCGTCGTGTAATACAGTCCTGTTCCCGGAATGCCGGCACTAAAATATAAGCGGCCTTGCGCATTTAAACCCAGACGACAAATCCCCAGATTAATCGACCAACCGATGCCACTGCTTGAGAAGTTTGCCCGAACAGGACCCATGCTCATCGATTTTCGCCATTTTAATCCCATCATAAACTCCTTAAGTCAGGACACACTAAAAACCACATAAACTAAATCCCATTAAGTTAAGCTTCTGCATTATAAGCAATCCTTGTAAAAATCTACTAATTTTTTCATTTTAAAAATAAAACTATGATTACAATTCAGTAGCTATTAAATAGGCCTTTCTGCTGTTTATACTGCTTATTTTTTTATCGTGTATTGCTCCTGTTTCCATAAACGATTGTCGAAGGAATCTATAGGGATCATCTTGTTACCTTCAATCCGATAATTGGGTTGATTCCATTTTCGATTACCAAAGGAGTCCGTGGGTATAATTTTATTGCCCTCGGTTTGATAATGGGTTTGTTCCCTTTTCTGATTGCCAAAGGCATCGGTAGGTATTGTTTTATTACCTTCAGTGCGATAGTGCGTTTGATCCCACTTCTGATTACCGGATGCATCTGTGGGGATGGATTTATTTCCTTCAACTTGATAGTGGGTTTCATTCCATTTGCGATTGCCGAAGGCATCCGTGGGGATTATCTGTTCAACCGCCAAGCATGACCCCGACAATAATAGTGTACTCAACAGCAAGAGTGATTTTGTTTTCATTCGCTTAAACCTCCAAAAAAGATACTGACAAGGATTATGTATCGGTCCTGTGACAGGTGATGTCGTTTATTTACGCATAATAAAGAATTCGCCTGCCGAAAAAATAAAATTATCCGCAAAAAAACGACATGACCTGTCATTTCAATCTGGCATCATAACAGCCATCTTAAATTGTTTAACAAGCTGGAGTGTGATTATGTTTTGGGGATTTATTTTATTGGTAGGGTTAGGCGTCGTTTTTACAAAACTGGGCGCTTATTCGGTGATGGTGGGTATGCTTTCCGGTGCCTTAAAGCTGGTTGCAGTTATTGCTTTAGGTGCTTTTGTTTGGTTGTTTTTTAAGAAAAAAGTTACCTAAAGGGTAAGGCTTTTCCAAGAAATCAATACTCATAATCTTGAGTATTGGCACAAGGCCTGTCAATTAAACCGCATTGATAGTTTAGCCCTTAATAAAAAGCGGTACACAAACTTTAAACACTATGTATACAAAAAAAATCTTAACGATGGCACTTGCCGGGTATTTTTTAACGGTTAATTATGAGGCTTGTGCTCAAGGTTATGTTGCCTTGGGCGGCGGCGCAGGTGGCGCATCCGAGGCCGCCAATATCTCATTTGAGGCAGGAGCTGTTTCTACAAATACTGATTCTCATAACCAATTATTTGCGGCTGATTTGGGTTTTATATTTAATGCCGATCATCTTCCAGCGGGCACGCTACATTATCCGGTGCCTCATTATGATTACACCAGTCTGGGTAATAGGCAAAAAGGTAATGAATATACAATAGCCGGAAAATATGGCTTTGAACTGTTTAAAAACCAGGGTGTATTTGTAATTGGAATAGGCGGACTGTCAATTTCAGAAGCAGTGGCGTTAGCTCAGTCCAATGCAACCGGTTGGTATTATGAAAACGCCTCGTCAACAAAAATTAACGGACTCTATGGTGGCGGGTTGGCTTACTTTCCACCCAATAGTCGATGGAACATTTCCGCTGAATACGATAACAGGCGGGGTATTACCGGAATGATTGGCTTTCGATTTTAAACGCAGCGTGTCAATTAAGGTGAAACTGCGAAGTTTTGTCTTTAAGCAAATTATTACAGACCATTTAAACAGGAGATTTTCTTGAAACACCTTACTTATTTTGCCGCCCTATTTGTCGTAACGCTGACCATTCATGGCTGCGCGGTACAAAAACAACTTGTTCCAACCGGTGGAAGTCGTGCGGATGGCACTGTTAAATTATCATATGAATACGGGCTGTTTGAAGCGCCTAAACTAGATGCCCAACAAGGATTGATGGCAGCCCGGGAGCGCTGCGCATCATGGGGATATAAAAATGCAGAAACTTTTGGCGGGTCAACCCAGAATTGTATCAGACCCACCAGCAATGGCTGTAACAGATGGTTTGTATCCATAGAATATCAATGCTCCGACTCAACGCACCCTTTAAATTGAAGTTATTGGCGATAATCGGCCATAAACAAAAAAACCAAAAAATAAAACTAGCAGTACGATAATAACAGGCGTGTCACCCCAGTTTGCATAAGGTGTCATGCCAGTCATGGGCGTTATCATTTCGGTGAGTACCGTGGCTGTAAACAAAGGGGCTTGACTGATAATTTTTCCATCAGGCGCAATAACGGCGGTCACTCCGGTATTGGTGGCTCGCAACATAAAGCGCCCGGTTTCCATAGCCCTCATTCTGGCCATTTGTAGATGCTGATGCGGTTCTATGGAATTGCCAAACCAGCCATCATTGGTGACATTAACCAGATAAGCGGCATCGGGCAAGCCTGTTAAACCCGCATCCCCAAAGGCATCTTCATAACAAATGGAGGTTATAAAAGAATAACCGCCGGCTTTTAACAACGGTTGGTCGATGCTGCCAGGCGTAAAATTGCCCAGTTTTATCGCCAGACTGTTTAAGATAAAACCGGAAACAGGTTGCCAGGGCAAATATTCACCGAAGGGTAATAAATGTTTTTTGCTATACAGGCCGGTTTCTTTACCCAGCGTCATAACGGCATTGTATTTTTCATCGGTTGCATTGTCATGTACCGGCAGGCTGACAATTAAATCCGTATTATGCAGCTTTGCGGCATTGCTCAAGGGCTGTAAAAACCAATCATTAACTTCTGATAAATAGGCTGGAATGGACGTTTCAGGCCAAATAATAACAACCGAATCCCAATGAGCTTCTGTCAGTTCTTTATAAAATTGTAGGGTTTTAAGCTTATTCTCGGGCCGCCATTTTTGATCTTGGGTTATATTGCCTTGAATTAAAGAGACTTGAAATGGTTTGCCGATGGCGTGAGTCCATTTTACTGTCTGCAAGACGCTGCCTGTCGCCCATAAGGTAATTATAAAAGCGGTTAATAATAGACCGTGTTTTCTGGTTTGAAAAATAAAGGCCACAGAGGAGGCGGTTAAGGCCACTAAAAACCCCGTGCCATAAACGCCCATTATCGGGATGTAACCCGCCAAAGGTGTTTCCAGTTGGGAGTAAGCGCTTTGCAGCCAGGGAAAACCGTTGAGTAAGCAATTGCCACGAAAATATTCAATCAATAACCAAACAACAGGCATGACCCATACTGAGATAAACGTTCTATTATCAGGCTGTATTTTTACAGAAAAGTACCCTGCCAGTGCCGGAAACAAAGCCCAAAAAACAAAGAACAAGCAGGTCAACAAGCAGGAGTTTAGCCAGTTGGCACCACCAAAATCATGAATGCTGATATAGACCCAAGAAACGCCCAAGCCAAACGATCCCAAGCCAAATAGATACCCTCTGAGTAGCGCACGCCGGGGTGTGGTATTTTGCCAGGAAGCAAAAAGCAGGCTCAGTGCCAATGGCGCAAGGTAAGGATAATCAAAAGGAGAAAATGCGAGAGTGAATAAAATACCCGCAAGGGCGGCGAGCAAATCCCAATGGTTTTTTGATGAAATTTGCATGGGTTATGGTTATGGCGTTAAAGAAGAGTCTACGAATCTAAAGGTGATTTTTTTATGGGATGAAAAAACTTCCCTTATCCGTGTTTTATGTGTTGTATTTGAATCGTTACAATGGCTTGATTGTTTCACAGGCAAGCCAATTTAGCCAGAATTTTGCAGGCAATGATTTTACTCCAAGCTAATAAACAAAAGCGGTTTAACTCAAGCTAAAATTCGTATCAGTGACCCTGTTGCATAAAATCTTTGGCATAATAATCGTTCATGACGAATGCCATCACTTTAAAACCTACTATGAATCAAAATAAACGTCAGGCTATTTTTGACCGATTGTCGGTAGCGATACCGGAACCTGCGACCGAGCTAAATTATAGCAGTCCCTTTGAGCTACTCATTGCCGTGGTTTTGTCTGCACAAGCAACGGATAAAGGAGTGAATAAAGCGACTAACTTGTTATTTGCCGTTGCCAATACACCGCAGACGATTTTGGCATTGGGTTTGGCGGGCTTAAAGGGCTATATCAAAACTATCGGTTTATTTAATACCAAAGGTGAAAATATTATTAAGCTTTGCCGGCAGTTACTGGAAAATCATGCAGGAGAAGTGCCAAAGACCCGTGAAGAGCTTGAGACTTTGGCTGGTGTGGGCAGAAAAACGGCTAATGTCATTCTTAATACGGCTTTTGGACACTCTACCATTGCCGTGGATACTCATATATTTAGGGTTTCTAACCGTACCGGCATTGCGCCTGGCAAAAATGTTTTGGAGGTCGAACGCAAGTTGGATAAATGGGTACCCAAACAACATAAAAAAGACGCTCACCATTTACTAATTCTGCATGGCAGATATACTTGTATTGCTAGGAAGCCACGATGCCACGGTTGTGTTATTGAGGACTTGTGTGATTTTAAAGCTAAAACTAGCTAAAGAAGGCGAGAAAACAGGTTTCTGTTGTTATAAATAAATCCTTTTAACGCTCAAAGGACAGTTCCTACAGTAGTAAGCCGGAATTCTTTGATAAAAGGATATTCATGCTTTAATCTATGCGTCTTTGGTATGATGGTTGTATTCGATAAGCTTTGCCTATCGAATATTTATAATAATATTTGGGAGTTAACATGAAAAAAATCAACAAAACGCCTTTAACGATTGCTATGGGCGCTGCTTTTATTTCCACGTTTGCGGCAACTGCGGCTTATGCAGAAGCTAATCCATTCGGCATGACTGAGCTGTCTACCGGTTATATGCAGGTTGCTGAAGCTGATGCCGCTAATAAAGCAGCAGAAATGGCCTGTGGCGCTGCTATGGGTGGAATGGCTAAGCCTAAAGCACCAGAAGGCGCGTGTGCAGGTGCTAAAAATCATTCTGCGGCTACGCCAGCAGCAACAAAAGCCACTGAAGGCTCATGCGGTGACATGATGAAAGATGGCAAAATGAAGCCCGGAATGGAAGCGGCTTGTGGTGCTATGATGAAAGGCAAGGAAGGTTCTTGCGGTGAAATGATGAAAGGCGAATCAATGAAAGGCAAAGAAGGCGCGTGCGGCGAACAAATGAAAACACCGGCTACTCCTGCTACTCCTGCAAAATAAGAAAAGTTAATGGGGCATTGCAACGTGCCTCCTTAGTTTTTTAATACGGAAGGCATGACTTCATGCCTTCCAATTTCTATTCAATCACACACAGGTGTTCTTATGGACACAACTCAACATCTCGTTCAAGGTGCCGGCTTAGGCTTGCGTCGACCTATTTTAAGTCAGTTGGTTGAAACACCTCCGAAAGCGGTCGGTTTTTATGAAGTCGCTCCAGAAAACTGGATTACCATCGGCGGCAAATTTGGTAAACAATTCCGCGCAATGACTGAACGCTTTGATTTTGTCTGTCATGGTTTGTCTTTATCGATAGGCAGTACAGACCCATTGGATGAAAAATTTATCCGTGATGTCAAACGGTTTATGGCTGAGCATAGAATGAAGCTTTATAGTGAACACTTGAGTTATTGTAGTAAAGAGGGCCATTTGTACGATTTAATGCCGATTCCGTTTACCGAAGAAGCCGTTACGCATGTCGCCGCTCGCATCAAGCGTGTACAGGATATTTTGGAACAAAAAATAGCCATCGAAAATGTCTCTTATTACGCAGCTCCCGGCCAGGAAATGGCGGAGATAGAGTTTTTTAATGCGGTGATTGAAGAAGCGGATTGTGATGTATTGATTGATATTAATAATATTTATGTCAACAGTGTTAATCATGGTTACGATGCCGAGGCTTTTTTAAAAGCCATGCCGGCACAGCGTATTGCTTATGCACATATTGCCGGACATTTTGTGGAAGCTGAGGATTTTCTGGTTGATACGCATGGAGCCGATATTATTGATCCGGTCTGGAAATTGTTAGGTAAGGCCTACGAGCTTTATGGCGTGTTTCCAACCCTGTTGGAGCGTGATTTTAATATTCCCGCACTGCCTGAATTACTAAAAGAAGTGAATACCATCAGAACGATGCAAAATGCCTGGGGAAAACAGCATGAAAAACAGACCGCTTAATATCGGCACAGGTATTGATTTTAAAAGCAAACAGCTTGAATTTGCGGCGTATATCCGAGATCCGGAAAATAATCCGCTGCCTGCCGATGTTAACGGGCAGCGCATGGCGATGTATAGGGAATTGTTTTTTAATAATATCGAAGGTTTTCTGTCAGGTAATTTTCCGGTCTTAAGAAAAATACTAAACGATCAGCAATGGTTTGCTTTAGCTCAGGATTTTTACGCAAAACACCCGTGCCAATCACCGCATTTTTCACAAATTCCGGAAGAGTTTCTGGATTATTTGCAAAATGAACGCGATAGCTCGGATGATTTTCCTTTTATGCTGGAACTGGCGCATTATGAATGGGTAGAAATGGCTTTATCCATTGCCAAAGAAGAGGTAGCTGCCTATCATACAAATCCGGAAAATCTGCTTAATCAGACTATCGCCTTATCACCGTTAGCCTGGCCACTGGCTTATCAATATCCTGTCCATAAAATAGCCCCGGCTTTTTTACCTTTAGAGTCGCCTGAACAGCCGACATTTTTGATTGTTTACCGCAACCGGGAAGATGATGTTAATTTTATTGAAATTACCCCCATCACCTACCGGCTACTGGAAATCATTCAAGAACAGGAACAGCCTTTGACTGAAGCTTGTTTAAAACAGGTAGCCAAAGAATCCAATCATCCCGATCCCGCGCTTATTGTTGCCGGCGGTTTGCAGATTTTAAAAGACTTGGCTGAAAAAACGATTATTATTTTTTAGCACTGGCTTAGGCGTAGGCTGGAGCCGGAAACGCCACCACACGCTACGCTTGAATGGTCTTATTCCGGTCTCATAGACATCAACTTAAGACATTTCACTGCTAATACACGAAGAATAGGAAGATTTTTCTTTGGTTTTTCTTCGTGAACTTCGTGTCTTCGTGGTGAATTAATATCTAAGTTCAGCCTGGTTCACATGCTCCAGCGTCACTGCTGTTAAGTTAAGCGCAAGTCGTTTAAAAAACTGGAGTGCAATCGCTTCAGCTATTGCCTGTAAAAAAACAGCTAAAGCGGTTTTGCTCCGGTTGTATGCTTAACTTAACGGCGTTGAGGCTCCAGCGTGGAACGATAGGGCGGGGCTATCTATTGCAAGTCACCTTACTTAAATACTAAAAAAGCTTGTTGAAAAAGCTTTCGTCTTTTTTAGGTTCGGGTGCTTCAAACGTTTTAAAGCCTTTTTCGGCGTTTTGTTGAGTGCAATGATAAACCGCGCTGTTGTATTTTATTTGTAACGAACGTGGGTTTTCATGCTCGGTAAGAAATTTTTCAGCTTCCTCATCCGTTAAATCTTTCATCAAGTAAGTTGCAACACACAAACAAGATTTAGAGAAACGGACTTTATCTTCCTCTATATTGACTGAATTCTTCAATTCTCTGGTGACGCATTGTGCAGCAAAATCGTGTTCAAATTTATGTTTTTGAACATCAGTCACCGGCACATCATGTGAGTGATCAAAAGGGTTAAAGGCGGGTTTAACCAGTGCCTGTTTTTCCTTATGGTCATCATTGTCATTTGAGCAACCGGTCATTGACAGCGCAATAACAAGGCTGGTCAAAACAGCCCAAAAAAAGTTTTTTGTAAAAGTGTGTGTTTTCATGAGTTGTATCACAAGGGTTAAAAGGCTCAAGGTTTACCAATCGCACCTTAAAGCTGTTACTAAATAAACGATAAACTTTATCATTTTATTGGGACTCATTCTAGTTCTGTTAATTTGATGCCATCCGTTATGAGCGGTTACCGAGCTAATGTTTTTCTGTAGACCATCCCTCATTTCTTTTTACGGGCCAAAATTTTATGCAACTTAAGAAAACATCTTGACGTCATTTATGCCATACTACGTGCCTTTTAAATTATCCAGATTGTATTGATACTATCAAGGAAAAATATATGACAGCACTGGTTGGCATCATCATGGGCTCGACTTCTGACTGGGAAACTATGCGCTTTGCCGCTGAAACACTAGAGCGTCTGGGCATTCCTCATACGGTTGAAGTGGTTTCGGCACATAGAACCCCTGACAAATTGTTTGAATACGCGGAAACAGCGGAGTCTAAAGGTCTGGAAGTTATCATTGCGGGCGCAGGTGGTGCTGCACATTTACCGGGCATGACCGCTGCGAAAACAGCGCTTCCTGTTTTGGGTGTTCCGGTGCAGTCCAAGGCTTTGAATGGTATGGATTCCTTATTATCCATCGTGCAAATGCCGGCGGGTATTCCGGTAGGGACACTGGCGATTGGTAAAGCGGGTGCCATTAATGCGGCGTTACTGGCGGCCGCCATTATCAGCAATAAACATACGCATTATCGAGGCGCGTTAAATGCGTTTAGAAGCGAGCAGACCGAAGCAGTGCTTGCGCATTCTGATCCACGTGAGGAAATTTTATGATAGTCGGTGTACTGGGTGCAGGGCAGCTTGCCAGAATGATTGCGTTGGCGGGCTATCCCTTAGGTGTGGATTTTATTTTTCTTGATCCCTCGGAAGATGCCTGTGCCAACCGTTTGGGTGAGCATTTACACGGCGACTATAATGATCCGCGTTTGCTCGCACAACTTGCAGAGCGTGCTGATGTAGTCACGTATGAGTTTGAAAATGTACCGGCGGATGTAGCTGAATTTCTTGCTTCACACACCCAAGTGTATCCAGCGCCCAAAGCCTTGGCAGTTGCCCAAGATAGGTTAATAGAAAAAGCTTTTCTTCATGATCTGGGCATTCCGGTTTCGCCTTATGTCGCAGTGGACAGCTTTGAGAGCCTGGAACAGGCAATGGCAATTATTGGCTGGCCAGCTATTTTAAAAAGTTGCACGATGGGTTATGACGGTAAAGGTCAATCCTTGCTCAAATCGGTTGCAGACTTAAAACCCGCGTGGGAGCAATTGGCGGGTGTGCAGGGCGTTGTTGAAGCCTTTGTTCCGTTTAACCGCGAAGTGTCCATCATTGCCGCACGCAATGTCTCCGGCGCTACCGTTTTTTATCCGCTTTCCCAGAATTTACATCGCGGCGGTATTTTGCGTGTTTCAGAAAGCTGTAATAATGATCCGCTGCAGCAGCAAGCCGAGTGTTATATCTCTCGATTAATGGAAGCGTTGGATTATGTTGGCGTGTTGGCACTGGAATTATTTGAAGTAGACGGAAAATTAATTGCCAATGAGTTTGCACCGCGTGTCCATAACTCCGGTCATTGGACGATTGAAGGCTCAGAAACCAGTCAGTTTGAAAATCATTTGCGAGCCATTCTGGACTTGCCTTTAGGTGCAACTACCTCTGTAGGTAAAGCAGCGATGGTTAATTTTATTGGCGGCTTGCCCGTTACTGAAGAATTATTGTTCGTTCCTCATGCACATTTGCATCTATACGATAAAGAACCCCGCAAAGGTCGAAAAGTCGCACATGCTACAGTACGAGCTGAAAACACGGAGCACTTAACGGCGTTAATTAAACAGTTGACTACGCTTGCTGATAAGGTTGACGATTCCTGATTTTAGTGCTTTGTAGAGAATTGAGTCGATTAAAACAGGGCGTTGCCCAAGAGTTTTTTTCATTTTTTTTAACTCGTCAGATATACGGTTTTATTTTTACAGGCGGCTGGGCGGGCTGGTTTTAGGTGAGTCCACTCTATGTTTAAATAGGGCCTAATTCAAATCGTGACCCTGCCAAAGCATAAAGAATTTCGTAATCCAGAATGGTTAATTGATGCTTATGTATTTGCAGCACGCCTTCATCCCTAAAGGCGTGTAACGTTCGGTTTACATGTATGGTCGTAAGCCCAAGTGTATCCGCTATATCTTCCTGCTTGAGTGGAAATTGAATGGTGTACTCATTATTTAGGCCACGCAACATCAGTCGATGATAAATTTCCAGTACCATAAATGCGATTCTTTCACGTGCATTTCGATGGGTAATATTACCCAGATACATCTCGGTCAGCATTTTGTCACAAGCTTCTGAAGCCGCAAGACTTAAAGCAAGTTCCGGCTGTGTGGAATAATGTTCAACACTATTTGGAATCTTGCAGAGTACACTGTCCACTAAGGCAATTGCCGAATAGATAGCTGGGCCGTGGAAGTGTTGCTGAAAGCCGAGTAGCTCTCCCGGTAACAAGGAACGAAATACCTGACGCTTACCGTCGTCGGAAACTCGGGTTAGCATCACCCAGCCCTCTCGCAAGACAAATAATTCCTGGTTCACATCACCTTGGTGATATAAATATTGCTTGGCAGTAACTGTCAGATTTTTAACAGCCTGTGCATCAAATTCGGCTGAAGAGCTGTTTATCAAGCTTTTGCAAAAGCGAAAATATCTGTTAGGGCATGAGTAGCAAAGCCCTGTTGATCCATTTGAACGAAAAAACATCATCTGACTTCCGATAGCAATATGAAACGGCAATGAAAGCCAAGTCTAACATAATTAATGGCCTGCTTTTAATAGGTATAAATACGTATAGCTTTGAATTGATTTTCCCCAATAGCCCGGCTGCCCTTAAATAAATATAATTTTTTGTAAAAAGTTAACCTGGATTAATTTTTTTAGTGGGGTAACATATAAAATAAACTTATTTTATATGTTAGGCTTAATTAGCTGGAAAAGGTTAACTTTTTAATGAACAGTGAGGATTGGAGTTTGTAATTTTTTGCCCTCAGGGGGAGGCTAAAATTTAAAGTTATTGAGGGTTATTCTGAATAATAGATGGCAATACGCAATCCAAATCTTTTTGTTTCCATAGATCAAATTTTCAGGAGGCATCATGAACAAAGTTAACGTAAAAGGTAAAAATGCAAAAGTCAAAGCTAAATGGAGCTATAGAGTCCGAAATTAATTAAACAACATAACAAATACATGAGCTAAGAGCCAGTCTTGATTTACGGGAGGTCTATGTCGCTAAATCAACGAAGGCCTCTACACTTGTAAAACCTGGTAAAGCAGCTTCTTAAAAGACAATTAAACTATCAGGAGATACATGCGATGAACACAAAACAACATTCCCAAAAAGTACAAAGTGTAGCTGCGTGCGTTTTTTTGCTTCTCGCAGGTAGCACTGTACAAACAGCATTCGCTGACGACAAAGACATCATCCAACCCAGCGCCCAAGCTCAGATTGAGGCTATCCTCGCAGAAAAAGCTGGCCGAACGACAGCAGAGGCAAAGCTTGATTCAAACCTTTTATACGGTTTGAGGGCGGTAGCTCCATCGGCCAAAGCTAGCCTTCAAGCGCAACCGCAGTTCGTTCAAGATTTTGTCCGCAATAATATTGCCACCGATTTGACGGTGAAGGTGACCATCAGAGCGAAAGTGACGGATGGACTTTTAACCGTACTGAAAGCCGCCGGTGCCACTGAAATAAGCTCGTTCGAGCATTATGGCACGGTAACGGCAAGGGTGCCGACTGATCAATTGCTGGCGATTTCGGCACGCTCTGAGGTGCAGTTTATTGAACTCTTTGATCCCGGCACTACCAACCGTTACGATTTAACGCCTTCAGAGTTACGTGCATGGCAGGAAAGCACCGCCAAGTTTCCTTTACCCATTGTCAATGTGGGTGCTGCAACCAGTCAAGGCGTGATAGCCCACGCAGCTGACAAGGTTCAGCAGACTGGCATCAACGGAACTGGAGTGAAGGTATGTGTGCTTTCTGACGGCGTCGATTCTCTTGCTGCAAGGCAGGCATCGGGGGATCTCCCCGCGACCGTCGATGTCGTCTCCGGACAGGCGGGCAGCGGCGATGAAGGTACGGCGATGCTGGAAATTATCCACGACATGGCACCTAACGCCACTCTGGGCTTCGCAACCGGGTTTAGCGGAGATGCGCAGATGGCGACTAATATCCAGACTCTTGGCAACGCGCTGCATTTATGCAACATTATTGTCGATGACGTGACTTATTTTGTTGAGCCGCCTTTTCAGGAAGGCATCATTGCCCAAGCAGTGACGACCGTAGCTACGAGTGGTGCTTCTTATTTTTCATCATCGGCTAACTCAGGCAGCAAAGTCAAGAGCTCTTCAGGCACTTGGGAGGGTGACTTCGTCAATGGCGGCAACTTTCTCTTAAACGGCAGTTTTTACGGAACGATACATTCGTTTAGCGGTTCGCTTACGAACACGCTAAGCTCGACGGGGGGAGCGTATGTCTTGACTTGGGGCGATCCGCAGAACGCCTCTGCTAATGATTACGACCTATTTATTCTCGACTCGGTCACGAACGCGGTTATTGGACAATCGAGTAGCACTCAAAGCGGAACTCAGAACCCAGTGGAAATGATACCCAAATCATCCTCAATCGTCGCAGGCTCGAAAATCATCGTGGCGAATTACCAAGGCGCAGCTCAAGTACGCGGCTTGCGCCTGGACACACAGCGTGGCAGGCTCTCGGTTAACACCAATGGCAACACCTACGGGCACAACAGCGGGGTTAACACGATTAGCACGGGTGCCGTCAGTGTGGTGACTGCAGGTGGTGGCGTTTTTATAGGCGGAGCGATTAACCCGGTCGAAATCTTTAGTTCCGACGGGCCTCGGAGATTGTTTTACACCCCCGCAGGGGCACAAATCACATCTGGCAATATCTTGTTTGGTACCAGTGGAGGAACCTTGTTGAACAAGGTTGATCTTGCGGCAACGGATTGCGTAACAACTACGACCCCAGGCTTCATTCCTTTCTGCGGCACTTCGGCTGCTGCGCCACATGCCGCAGCAATCGCAGCACTGATTAAATCAGCCAAGCCCAGCTTGACGGGGCCACAGATCAAGAGTGCACTGACCGCCACAGCACTTGACATTGAGGCAATTGGTTATGATTACAATGCTGGCAACGGTCTAATTATGGCGGATTCCTCGGTTCGCTTGGTACTCACGTCCGTCGGCGTTACCAAGGCGTTTTCGCCCGCGACGATTACCGTCAACGGCACTTCGACGCTAACGGTAACGCTTACCAACACTAATGGTGTCGCTTTGCAAAACGTGGCATTAACCGACACTTACCCCGCCAATGTAAAAAATACCGCGACGCCTAGCGCACAGTTTACAGGTACTGGCTGTACAGGCAACGTCACCGGAACGGCTGGCGGCACTTCCGTGGCACTGTCAGGCGCGACAATTCCAGCAAACGGCATCTGCGCATTGAAAGTCAATGTGACTAGCGCCGTGGCGGGTACTTATGCGGATGGGAGCGGAAGCGTCAGCACTCCGATTGGTCTCAATTCGGCTGCGGCCAGTGCCACCTTGGTTGCTGAAGGAGTCACGCCGCCACCAAATGTACTCGGAGGAACAGCAACAGGTTTGACGAACACGACCGTCACCTGTGCCAATACTTCAACCAACCAAGGCTATCCAGTTACACTAATCAACAACAGTTGGGTATGTGTTGGGTCACCCGTCAAGGGAAACCGCATTATTATGACCATCAAGGGGGTCGCACAATGACTTAAACCTAAATTATGCTACCAGTTTTATAACACTGAAAATACGATCCGAAAAATATCGTTGCAATATTAATTTACTATTCAAAGTGATTATAATGAAACTTCAAAAGACAGTATTTATGGCCGCATTATTATTAGTGGCTTACCACGCGTCCGCATCCCCCATCACTACAAATGGGGATTTTCACACTGGTGACTTTACAGATTGGATCAAGACAGGCAATACCCAGGTTCAGCCATCCTTAGGACAGGATAACCTTTATGGAGCCATTCCACCACCGGCAACGCATCATGCCATTCTCGGTAGTGGTACGTTAGTCAGCGGCGAATTACTAGGAGGAACTGCTGTCAGCACATCTAGCCTTGAAAGCTTTTTAGGTCTTGGTAATGGACAGCTAGCGATAGAAAATGGCGGGGTCGCCGGCAGTGGTTCTGCAATCAAACTGCAAAGCACGTTTACAGCTGCAGCCGGTAGTCAGTTATCTTTTAACTGGAACTTTTTTAATAATCCCGATCCTGCTCTCAGTCCTCAAGATATGGCTTTCGTGATATTGGATAACACATTTAAAGTTTTGGCGAATACTCACTCACCGCTAATACAGTCAAACGTTAATGGCTTTTTTGACATGACCGGTTACCAGCCCATAGTGTTGAATATTTTATCCTCAGGCGACCACCATACCCTTAGCTTTGGAATCGTAGATGGAGGAACTCCTATCCCATCAGGCTCTGCTTTAGCGCTAACCAATGTTCAAGTCAATGCGGTTCCCTTACCTGCTGCATGCTGGTTATTTTTGAGCGGTATGGTCGGCCTGTTTAAATACTCGTGTCAGTCCAAGCGAGCCTAAATTGTGGCTACCCGCTTTAGTTGGGACTAAGCAGGAGTGCAATAGCCTATTCACACTGTCCCTGCTTAAGTTGTTAGCTACAACTGATTAACAAACAAAAACATTAATTAATAATTGGAGATAAGACTATGAACGAAATACGCGAAAATTATGGGTTGGGCTGGGTGCGGGATTTGCCTGATGTCAGAGATTACTCGCCCGAACATGAAGCTATCAAACCGATGCTTAAAAAACTTAATGTACTGAAGACGCCGGCAACGTTGGCAACCAAGGTAGATCTAAGAGCGTGGTGCGCTCTCATCGAAAATCAGGAGCAGTTGGGCTCATGTACGGCTAACGCGGGTGTGGGTATGATTGAGTTTTATGAAAAAAAGGCTTATGGCGCATGGCTGGATGCCTCCCGATTATTCCTTTATAAAACAACACGTAATCTTTTGGGTTGGACGGGCGATACCGGCGCTTATTTGCGCAGCACCATGGGCGCAATGGCGTTGTTGGGTGTGCCACCAGAAAAGTATTGGCCTTATACAATCGCTGATTTTGACAAAGAACCTTCGGCATTTTTATATGCGCTGGCTCAATCTTTTCAGACGATTAATTATTACCGGCTGGATCCTGTGGGTACCACTCCGGCAAACTTGCTGAATCAGATCAAGACTAATCTGGCGGCTAATTTACCCTCCATGTTTGGCTTTACTGTTTATGATTCCATCAGCCAGGCGAACGGTGCCGGTAAAGGAAAAATTCCATTCCCTTGTCCAGCGGATAAGGTTGCGGGTGGACATGCCATTATGGCAGTCGGTTATGACGATACCCTGGCAATCAAGAACGCCAATTGTGGCACGACAACCACGGGGGCGTTATTAATCAGAAATTCTTGGGGGGCCAGTTGGGGCGACGGGGGGTATGGGTGGCTACCTTATGAATATGTATTGAAAGGATTGGCTGTGGATTGGTGGTCATTGATTAGCCAAGAGTACATCGATACCAAGAAATTTGGGCTTTAACGTTCGTATCGCTCAACATGAGGTTATAAGCTGGTTGTTGGCATTAACAAAGTAGCCGGCAACAATAACGCAAGTCATTTTAGTTGCAATGTTAGCTGATTAAGCCCCGACATCGGCATCCCACTGGATGCTGATGCCGATATAACAGTCGCCAGCATCTTAATTAACAAAATCAGTTTAGTTGAGGGCGACTTTATTACGACTTGCCGATATCTTCGTTCCATAATTCATTATGGGTACTAATAAAATTAGCCATCATATCGATACATTCGGTCGAGTTGAGATCAATCACGTTGACGCCGTTTTGACGCAACCAATCGATACCACCGGAAAAGTTGATGGATTCTCCAATGATTACAGTACCGATGTTGAATTGACGTATCAAGCCGCTACAATACCAGCAAGGCGCAAGGGTAGTGACCAGGATTTTGTCTCTGTAGGTTTTTAGTCGGCCGGCCTTGCGAAAGGCATCCGTTTCGCCATGGCTCGTAGGGTCACCATCCTGTACGCGACGGTTGTGTCCACGACCGAGCAAGATGCCGTCTGCGGAAAACAATGCCGCTCCGACCGGGATGCCGCCTTGAGCCAGTCCGCTACGGGCTTCTTCAAGCGCAATGGCAAGCAGTTTTTGATGGTTTGTAAATGTTGTCATGGCAACGCTCTGGTAATCTAAAAAATGCAAATTGCCTGGGCCCGATGTGGCGTAATGCTAGGGCGATTTAAACGCATAAAGCCCGTCGAACAAAAATGCCGCTATAATAACAGTTACCGAACTACAAAGCGCAGAGGCTGATGATGAATCAATATAACTCCGACTATTTTTGGCTTAACGTTAATTTAAGCATGGACAAAGTTGTTGGTTACAGTAACACAAAATGGATTCAAACCGGCGCAATAATATTTTTTGCATTGATGCTGGGTAATGTTGATAACACCTTGGCGGGTCAAGCTATGAAATTAATCGAAAACGATTCCGGCAAAACTGTTGAAATAGTTGTGGGTGATGAGCTGGATGTTATATTACCGGGAAATCCTACGACGGGTTATGCTTGGGATCTGATTGCGCTCGATTTGAATGTTTTAAGTCGAGTTAAGACAGAATTTTTTGCCAATAATAAAATGATGGGGGCCGGTGGCGTTGAAGTGATAACGCTTCATGCCGTTGCCGCCGGTAAAAGCGAGGTAAAACTGATTTATCATAGATCTTTTGAGCACAATGTGGCACCGCTTAAAACCTTTGAAGTGACTGTGATTATAAAAAAATCATCAACGTAGTAAACACCAATATCATTAAGTTAAGCCAACGGTTTATCTTGCAAAGAGGCGCTTAACTTAAAGTCATTGGAGTCGACACAACTCCGTTTCAGGCAAGAAAGCGGGCAGAATAATCTGCCCGCTTTTTTATGCTGGTATTGATATTATTTTTTTGCAGCTTTAAGGTGTGTTACCGCTTCTTCGGCAGATTTTGTAGCGGGTTGTGCATGCCCCAAATTGCCATGATCAATGGCTTCTTGTAGCGAGTTGGAGGCTGCGTCTATATGGTTTTTGGGTATGCTCTTGGCAATCAGGGAAGCAGCCAGAGAATGATCCAGAGCGGCTTTCGCATGTGTGACCAAGCTTGGTGCTTTTCCCGCTTTACCTTCAGCTACCGCTGCGTTAGCGTGTTCCAGCGCCGCATCAAGGTGCTCTTCTGCGAAAACAGACGTACTCAAACATAATAACAATCCTGCACAGATGGATGTTAATTTTTTCATTATTCTTTCCTCATTATTATTTTAGAATATTTAGTTTGTTGATACTACTTGCAATAAAGACGCTATGAATCGTAGTTCAACAGCTATATTTTTATCATTATAGAATTTATTTTGCAATGGACTAATTAACCTAAATTTATAAATTGAATTGTTCAGCAATAATTCTCAAGGCTCGATGGGCATAGATGACGCGCTCAGGACGGTTTTTATGCTCCCCCGGGGGAAAAATATATGCTTGCTTAAACTGCTAATTTAAGGGCATCCAAGGCGCCTTGTAAGGCGTCATGAAAATGTTTTTGTTCGTTGATAGTTAAGCCGAAAGCCTTTAATAAGTGTAAGCAGAAGACTACGTGCTTGCAAGAAAGTCATACTTCCTTTATAACTGTTCAATCAATAATTATTGGCATTGTTTTTAGGGTACCAATTAAATATCAATTGCATTTCGGCGAGTGCAAAATAAAATGGTATCTTTTAAGCTTGATTAATAATACTTGCCAATTTATTGTTCCTATCGAACATTTTGACTAACATTTGAGGTATCCATCATGACAACAGTAGCAGACCCTATTATCGGTAGCTGGTACAAAGATGTAGAAAACAACCTGAAGTTTAAAGTTGTCGCTACCGATGAAAATGACGATTCAATTGAAGTGCAATATCTTGATGGTGATATTGGTGAATACGATAATGAAAGTTGGTATAACTCAACTTTTGACTACATCGAACCTCCTGAAGACTGGAGCGCCCCTTTTGATGACGTTGAAACGGATGATCTGGGCTATTCGGACACGGATGAACACAAGCCCAATGCCGAAGACATGGACATCGATAATTATCTTGATTAATAAGGAAACTGTTGCATGAAAATGAGTCCCCAGGAATTCTTGGATTGGCCATCAAAAAGAATTACCTTGCTAGCCATGTCCGGTGCAGGAAAAACCACATTAGCCAATAAATTACCCAAAGCCAAGTGGTTTCATTATTCCGGTGATTACCGGATAGGTACTAAATATCTGCGAGAGCCGATTCTGGACAATATTAAACGTCAGGCCATGAGTGTGCCGTTTTTACGTGAATTATTATTGTCGGACTCTATTTATATTTCCAACAAAATAACGGTTGATAATCTTGCTCCGGTTTCTACTTTTTTAGGTAAAGTGGGCGACCCTGCCAAAGGCGGATTGTCTTTGCAGGAGTTTATGCGGCGACAAAAATTACATCATCAGGCCGAAATTGCTGCCATGAATGATGTGCCTGAATTTATTCATAAAGCAGAAGATATTTACGGCTATCATCATTTTATCAATGATGCAGGTGGAAGTGTCTGTGAGCTGGACAGTCCTGAGGTGTTAGACGCACTGGCTCAAAATACGCTTATTATTTACATTAAAATACCGTTAGCGTTGGAACAAACCATTATTGAGCGCGCCAAAACAGATCCCAAGCCGTTGTATTATAGAGAAGCTTTTCTTGATGAAAAGCTTGCTGAATTTATGCATCTGAAGAATTATGCCTCTGCTGATATCATGCCGCCTGATGAGTTTGTGTCTTGGGTTTTTCCTGAGTTATTTAAATCCCGATTGCCTCGCTATCAGGCTATTGCCGACCAGTACGGTTATACGGTTGATGCCAATGATGTCGCCAGCGTTAAAAACGAAGCTGATTTTATCCGCTTGATTAGCGATGCATTGGCTAATAGTCATGAATAGATTTAATCAGCAATTATGCCTTTAGTCGCACACATTGATTTACCCACTTTTCAACGCCTTCATGATGAAGGTGAAGAAATATTGGCCTCGGATCGCGCCAGTCAACAAGACATCAGGGAAATGCATATCGGTTTGCTCAATATCATGCCCGATGCGGCCTTGGAAGCGACAGAGCGGCAATTTTTCCGCTTGGTGGGTGCTTGTAACCAGATCGTACAGTTTCATGTCCATCCTTTTACCGTAGCGGGCCTGAAAAGAAGCCCCGAAGCGCAGGCGCATATTGATAAATATTATGAGTCCTTTGAGCAAATCAAGCGTGATGGTCTGGACGCCTTGATTATCAGTGGCGCCAATGTGACCCATCCCAGTCTGCCCGAAGAAGATTTCTGGGAGCCGCTGATGGAAGTTTTTTCTTGGGCCAAGGAAAATGTCACCTCTATATTATGCTCATGCCTCGCGACTCATGCTGTTATTCAATACAGCTATGGCATACAGCGCACCCGCTTGCCTGCAAAACGTTGGGGCGTGTTTTCCCACAAACTCACGGACCGAAATCATCCCTTGGTTGCCGAAATTAACACCCGCTTTGATGTGCCTCATTCGCGGTTTAATGAAATATTTCAAAGTGACATGGAGCGCTGTGGGCTTAAGATTCTGGCAGCCAGTCAAGAAGCCGGGGTACATCTTGCGGTTAGTCCCGACGGCTTTCGGATTGTGTTCTTTCAGGGTCATCCTGAATACGATGACATTAGTTTATTAAAAGAATATAAACGCGAAGTACTACGCTTTTATCATCGGGAAATAGCAGACTACCCACCCTTTCCAGAGCATTATTTTAACGAAACTGTGCAGCAACTTTTGACCGATTATGAACAACATGTCCGATCTGTTAGACAGTCCGGTAAGGCACTCGATGCGTTTCCTGAGGCGTTGGTGCTGGAACATATTGACAACACCTGGAAAGATACGGCAAAAGCCGTTTTCAATAATTGGTTAGGCAAGATATATCAACTGACCAATCAGGATCGACGCTTGCCCTTTATGGACGGTGTCGACCCCAATAATCCGTTGGATTTATAGATCCACGCGAAATTTTTGCAGCAAGCCATTGCCTTGGAAACAGACAATCTCAGGGCAGAGGGCTTTATCTAATAAAATCTCCCCTAACCCAAGCCCCTCCGAGTGGCTTGCCCCTAACCCCTCTATTTCAAAGAGGGGGACTGAGTAATTACTATTTAAAAGGTAACTTGTTAATAGCTAACAACTTAAGCTGTGACAGATAACATCCTTTGAAGGAATGGTATTTGTAAAATCGTCCTGCTTTAAATGGGTAGCTGCAATTTAGGTTATTCCCTCGGAACGCCGTATTGCTATGCATCATTTAGATTTGTCCATTGCCTTGCAGCCCAATGCCGTTAAGTTAAGCATCGTAATAATACAATATAACCGGAGTAAAACAGCTTTAGCTGTTTTACAGGCAACAGCTGAAGCGGTTGCACTCCAAGTTTATAAACAACTTTCGCTTAACTTGATAGCATTGCCTTGCAGCCCTTTAAGCTATTGAAAAAAGCAATAAGATCGATTATTGACCGCCTTCGGGGGGATAAAGATCGATTCTCGGTACCCCCCGCTTTATAACTCTCAAAGTCACTTACAATTGCACCAAGTTGACACATCGTTACCGCCATTACTGCTTAAAATGGGGCAAAAAATGTTTGTCATGATAAACAAAACGAGTCACGTTAAGTCATTTATCCTTATTTCATAAGGGCCTATAGGGTATTGGCATAGTAACTGCTGTAACTATTACAAGTGTTCTACCTCTCCTGTGTGTTACCCCCCTCAAAAGGCACTTAGCAATAAGTGCCTTTTTTTTATCTTGCTGATGGGTGATGTTATGAATAAAATTATTATCAGTATTAATAAGTCAGTTAACCTAAATAATGACGTAAGTTTTTATTATGCGTTGATTAAATTTAATGACACCACGATTAGAATCAGATCCTACTCTAATCAAAATTATG
>JBAXUR010000260.1:0-2069 GCA_037129595.1 Methylococcaceae bacterium
AGCAATTGATTAAAAACCCGTTGCCACAAGATACCATTCTTAATGTCAACGTGCCTGACGTTGCGTTAAAAGACTTGAAAGGTTATCAGGCAACGCGACTGGGTCAAAGGCACAAATCAGAACCGGTCATCAAAAGCGAAGATCCCCGGGGACGCACTATCTTTTGGGTAGGGCCGCCGGGTGCAGAGCAGGATGCCGGGCCGGGGACTGATTTTTATGCCATTAATGCTGGCTATGTGTCGGTTACGCCTCTGCAAATCGATTTAACCTGGTATGACCGCATTGATGCGTTAAAGACATGGTTGCCAAATGAGGATGATTTATAATGCTAAGCCGGCAAGGCATAGGCATGACTTCTCTGCGTACACGTGAGCGTATGATTAAACGTTTATCGGGGCAGGGCATTCATAATGAAAAAGTGCTGGAAATTATGCGTGATACACCACGGCATATTTTTATGGATGAAGCGTTGGCCAGCAGGGCTTATGAAGATACCGCGTTACCGATTGGTTACAATCAAACTATTTCCCAGCCCTATATCGTCGCAAAAATGACCGAACTGCTATTGAGGTCATCTGACCATTTAGGTAAGGTTCTTGAAATAGGTACCGGTTGTGGCTACCAGACATCAATTCTGGCGCAATTGGTTGATCATGTCTATTCTATTGAAAGAATCTTGCCGCTACAGAAAAAAGCCAAAAGTAATTTATGGGATTTGAAATTTAAAAATATCAGTTATTTATACAGCGACGGCAACTTGGGTTGGTCGGATTATGCACCGTTCGATGGTATTTTGGCGTCTGCTGCGGCTGCTGAAATTCCGCCTGTTTTGTTACAACAACTGGCCGTTGGCGGGGTTATGGTTATTCCCATCGGCATAAATGGACAGCAAACATTACAGCGCGTGACTCGCACCACCATCGGTTATGATATTGAAGAGCTGGAAGCGGTTACTTTTGTGCCTTTTTTAACAGGTAAAGAATAAACCTGGGAAGCAAAAATTATAACGTCAGATCCTCGCAAGGATTAAGAATGAACCGCAGCAAGACGCCAAAATCTCCCAAACCAGTCACCCAAACGGTGTCTGAAACTAAAGCAACACCCGTCGAAACTGGTAAGGGCAAAAAACATCTCGTTCTCTTGCTGTCAATCTTAATGGGTGTGGTGTTAGTCATAGGCGTTATCTATTTTGCCAACAGGACTTCTGAAGTAGTGATTTTACCCGCTACATCTTCAGCGAAATCAGCACCGGCAATACCTGTTGCGACTAAAGAATTTGTTGGTGCCAGCGCGTGCAAGCAATGTCATCCGGTCGAAGTTGCAGCATGGCAAGGTTCGCATCATGATCTTGCAATGCAGGAAGCCAATACTCAAACGGTACTCGGCGACTTTAATAACGCCAAGTTTAAGCACGACAATGTCGAGTCGACTTTTTTCAAGCGCGACAATCAGTTTATGGTGCGCACTGACGGCCCGGACGGTAAATTAACTGATTATCCGATCACTTATACAATCGGTGTTACGCCGCTGCAACAATACTTGATAGCGTTTCCCGGTGGCCGTTATCAGGCACTCAGTATTGCCTGGGACAGTCGTCCGAAAACCGAAGGCGGGCAACACTGGTTTCATCTTTATCCAAAAGAAAAGGTTGATCACACTGATCAGTTACATTGGACGGGACGTTACCAGAACTGGAACATGGAATGCGCCGAATGCCATTCTACTCATTTGAAAAAAGGCTATGATGCAGTAACGGACAGTTACAATACGACTTTTAACGAGATTAATGTCGCTTGCGAATCTTGCCACGGCCCTGCATCCCAGCATATCGAGTGGGCGAAGCAGGCGCAACTGCCCTATTCGGACGCTAACAAAGGCTTGTCAGTGACGCTGCAAAGCTACTGGCAAGAGGCGTGGACGTTTGCCGATAAAGGAGTTATTGCTCATCGTGAACAGCCTGCCAGCGATGCGCTGATGAATGTCTGTTGGGCTTGTCATTCACGCCGCTTGACGCTGGTTGAAGGTAGCCTGCCCGGTTTGCCATTGGAAGACACGCATCAGCCCGCATT
>JBAXUR010000261.1:0-2060 GCA_037129595.1 Methylococcaceae bacterium
GATAAAAAGTTAGCGGAGCTGGTTTTTTGTTCAACGTTCGGTATCGACCCATAGCGGTCATAGAGATATGGATTTAAGCTTCCTTATAGCAGTCACTGGCAAAGTAGCACTATCAATCAATTACTGACATTCCGGCCTTGTACTCCCAAAAGTAGCGTGCCGTTACGTGGTCATTTGTAAGAGATTTAAAGTTAAAGCGCCTATAAGATCACAGTCAGAACGCTGATCATTCCAAACTCACTATTTTCAATCAGTAGTTGAAAAGAACCTTATTTAAGGCTTATTTGAACCTTTATCACTTTCGCGAGTTATTTTAATTTCCTTTTACTTCCCAGTACTCATTGATATTAATAATGTTATTGTTATTTTGTAACTACTCAGCCTAATTCAAACTTGCCAAAAAATCGGTTCCCGAGTCTAATACATTCCCATGAATATTCAAATATCTAGCCATGAAGAAATACAAAAAGCATTCGCCGAAGGCGAAGAGGCTATTTTGGCGTTATTTGACAAATTCGAAGCACAAGTCAAGGTACTGGCCGAACAGTTAGAAATACAGGCTGCTGCAATAAAAGAACTTCAAGCAAAGGCGGCTAAAAATAGCAGCAACAGCTCAAAACCACCGTCAAGCGATGGTTACGGCAAAAAAAAGCGTACCGCCAGCCAGCGCGAAAAGGGCCAGAAACCGAACGGTGGACAACCCGGACATAAGGGCGCGACTTTGAACCAAGTTGAAATCCCGGATGAAGTCGAAGTCCATGACAAAGACTGTTGCGGAAACTGCGCCGTTTCTTTGGCAGATGTTCCGGTGTCCAAGGTCGAGGAGCGGCAGGTTTTTGATATCCCTGCAATGAAAATCACCGTCACTGCACATCAGGCCACCCTTAAAGTCTGCCCTGAATGCCAAACCGAAAATAAAGGCGATTTTCCGGAAAATGTCAGCCAGCCCGTGCAATATGGCGATGGGGTTAAAACGGTCGCCACTTATTTCACTACCGGGCATTTCATTCCGGTTGAACGCACTGCGCAAATTTTTAAGGATTTGTTTGGGCAATCCCCTTCCGAAGCCTTCATCCTGAATGCGGGCAAACAATTGGAGCAAAAAATTGAACCTGCCAGAGCCGCAATCAAAGAGCAACTGCAACAAGCGGAAATCTTGCATGTTGATGAAACAGGTTTGCGAGTCGTGGGCAAGCTGCATTGGTTGCATTCAGCCTCAACCGACAAACTCACCGATTATGAAGTCCACGCCAAACGGGGTAGAGAAGCCATGGATGCCGCCGGGATTCTGGAAAACTTTCATGGCAAGTTGGTGCATGACCATTGGAAAGTTTATTTCAGCTACGACGGTTGCGAACACGTTGCCTGCAATGCCCATCACCTAAGGGAACTGGATTATCTGGAAAAGCAATTCCAACAAACCTGGGCGGGCGAGATGGCGACTTTATTGGTCAACATCAAAAACACCCTGGCCGGCTTGCCGTCGGAACAAGACTCTTTAAGCCCTGGACAACTCATTTTATTTGAACAGCAATATGATGGACTGATAAAAAAGGGCTTGGCAGAAAATCCTTACACAGAAGCAAAAACGCCAGAGGGTGGGACGAAAAAACGTGGCAAACCCAAGCAGACCACCGCCTATAATCTTCTGGCTCGTTTAAGGGACTATAAAGGCGGGGTCTTGGCCTTCATGTATGATTTTTCTGTGCCGTTTGACAATAATCTTGCCGAGCGTGATATCCGCATGGTGAAAGTGAAACAGAAAGTTTCCGGGGGATTTCGGACTTTTTCTGGTGCGCAACAGTTTGCTTCCATTCGCGGCTATATCTCCACTGCGCGTAAAAATTCAGTGAGTATTTTCACAGCCATCAATAATGCTTTTGCTGGTGACCCCTTCATTCCGTCCCTTCAATTTTAAAAAACACTTTTTTGGGTTTACTGCTGGGCTGAGTAGTTACAAAAAATGTAATTAAAATATATAAATGTGCATAATGCTACTTTAATTTATATAAGTAATTAGTATAATTTTTAACCAAAGGTAGCCTAACAGATGTTCCGGT
>JBAXUR010000262.1:0-2046 GCA_037129595.1 Methylococcaceae bacterium
TTTTGCCGATAGGATAGGCATTCAAAGCGCTTTTTTTATCCCTGTTCTTTGTTATTGTTACATTGCTTTTTATGGCTGGAAGGGTCATATAATAAGTGATCAGTAATAGCTATTCAACAGGCATAAGGTTAATATTCAGCCCTCCTTTCTATTAGGTGTGTTTGTAGCTGAAGTTTATTCCTGAAAGACTCATAGTTACAGATGCCAAGCATCCAATGTCGTTAAGTTAAGCGCCTCTTGGGAAGATAAACCGTTGGCTGAGCGGAGCCGAAGCCGACAAAATCGCTTCGACTTCGCTCAGCGAACGGTTTAACTTAATGACATTGGCCAAGCATCTGTTCTTTAAACACGGCATAATATTCAGCAGAATTTTATTTCCGATGCATTTGTTCAGTCTCAGAACCGCGTGCAGCGCAACAAAGTAATGCACCAGCTATTCCTAATGATATTAAAATTATTACGAGCATCAACACCACCACTTTTTAAAAAACTCTAATCTGTCAAAAAATTGTTTCGTACAATTTTTTCTGTTTCTGTGTTTCCCCATTCCAAGTCAACCTTCAAATTCTCGTACATATACTCCGAGCGGAGTATATTCGCGACGAGGAGGGAATTCTGCTTGTAGGTACAACGCGGTTGAAGGTAAGTAAAATGTTTAGCCGGGACGCTTCACGATATTGCTAAAAATAGCAGCTCCAGCAAATAATACGGTTGAAACTATAAATTCGCCGGATATAAAACCCAATATGCCGGTGATGAATAATAGTCCAATCAAGATATCTTTATTTGTACTCATCGTTTCACCCCAATAATGGCTGTAAACAGATTAATTAACATCTCACTAATAGATACATCATTTATAAAAGCATAAGTCATGCCAGAACTCATGAAAATCTGTCAGTTTTGGACTAAGAAAACTATAAGCCCAATGACTGAACAGAATTTTTGGCGGTTAGAGCTTACAACCCCTTTATATTCGTGATTAAATTCATTCTTCTATCATCAACGAAATTTATGCGTTTGTCGGACTCACAACCGTTATAAATACCCAGCTCCTTCAGACTCATTTAGCATTGGAAGCCGCTGGCTGTTTCGTATTGGTGCATAGTTTGCTAAAATAGTGCATAATTAATGCCTATTTTCGCTACAGCCCACGTTAAGAGCGCTCATCTTGGACGATACGAAGCCTGGCGAAAAGGCTCTGTAGACAATATATTGATATTGCTTCGTTGCTTACAGCGGCACCCGCCTTTTTTAACCCGCTCTTGTACTTAAACTTTTCCTCAGTACCGAGCTGTATCTGCACATAAGAGAAACGCTATCGCCCCCCATCATTCAAATTCACCCGCAGGCGGCTTCAGTCGGCATTGGCTGCGTTTTGTGCTGCCGCTACTTGCCCTTTCGCTACTGATCGGCGCGATCGGCACCATCGGCTATCGTTACTTGAGCGAGGAAATACGCCGCGAAAACGACCGCACCCTGGCGGTGATTGCCGAGCAGAAACGTCAACAAATCGAGGCATGGCTAACCGAGGCTCGGATTGATACCGATTTGGCATTTTACGGCCACTCGCAGCTTGAAATACTATTCAGTCAATGGCAGAGCGGCAAACGGAAGGATGGAGCAAGTCTGAAGCTGATGCAGGAGCTGATGACTCAAATCGCACAAGCTCGAGGCTGGGCCGGGCTGGCTGTGATGGATGTCGAGGGGCGTCCGGCCTTCGCCATCGGCGAAGCCGACGTCCGGGCCTATACGGACTTGATCAGGGACATCTTGCGTCGGCCGCATGTTGAACTCGTCGATCTACACAGCAACGCCAAAGGGGAGATTCAATACGGCGTTCTGGCGCCAATCGGGTCACCAGACATGGCACCGCTGGGTGTGGCCTACGTGACTTGGCGTGCGGATCAGGCTCTGAACCCGTTGGTCGAGTCCTGGCCGGTGCCAACCCGGACGGCGGAGACCTACCTGGTCCGGCGCGACGGCGAAGAGGTCCGCTTTTTGACACCCCTGCGCTTTAAGCGTGATGCAGCACTCTCGATGACC
>JBAXUR010000263.1:0-2042 GCA_037129595.1 Methylococcaceae bacterium
CTTAACTAAAAGCTTCACCCCAAACGGCTTCCCATAATTGCGGCAAAACCTCACCCGCTTTGCCTTGTAACGTATGTGCATATTTATCAAAAGAAGTGGCTTCTGGATTAATTTGTACAATATATGCCCCACCATTGGCAGCAAAAATTGGCAGAAAAGCGGCTGGATGCACCTCCATAGAACAACCTACGGTAATAAATACCGAACTTTCCCGGCTAATTACTTCTGCAAGATCAAATGCTTCTTCCGGCAAGGGCTCCTTAAACCAAACCACATCGGGTCTGATCAAACTACCACACACCTTACACAAGGGCGGTTCATTAAGATTTTCATCAATTGAATGATCAACCGGATGATCATTCGTACATTTAAAATGATGAATATTTCCATGTAATTCAATCACGTGCTCACTACCTGCATCTTGATGAAAGTTATCAATATTTTGAGTGATCACTCTGACATTCGGCGTTTTCTCTTGCCATCTTGCGATAACGTGATGCGCTATATTGGGTTGTAAAGCAGCCATATCCTGACGACGATCTCTATACCATTGCCATACCTTTTCGGGATTATTCATAAATCCGTCTAAAGTACCATACACCTCAACATCAAAGTCCACCCATATACTATCAGCACTCGCACGAAAAGTAGGAACACCACTCTCAGCCGAAGCGCCGGCTCCAGTAAAAAAAACTACATTTTCAGCATCCCGTAAATGCTTAATCAATAAATCATCAAAAACTAAAACATTAGGCATCTTACATCCTCAATAAATTATAAAAAAAGCAGTTTACCAAACTAAAACGACAAAATAGGTCATTTTGAAAATGAGAAATGCGATTATTTTTTTTCATTTATTAATCGCAACAAATTACACAATGAGCTGAATCAGTCTAAAAATAATCCCCGCTTTAAAACTCAACTCTTAAACAACCGCCGGTGACGGCAAAGTGTACCCAACAGCCCAAAACAGATTTTTTAGTGCTTGCTTCTACGGCTGATTTATACAACGCCAATTGCCCCGAATATTTCAGCGCATTTTCTTGCCATTCTACCTGAGACTTAGGGTTGGATTTATGATCCACAATAATATAACCCGCCTCAGTTTCAATCAGCACATCAATCCAGCCAGTGGCTATTTGTTGATTGGGCAAGCGATATTCAATGGGATATTCGACAACAATACGCTGAGCACCCAATTGCTGCGTAAATTTAGTAAAGCGCTCTAAACACACCAAGGCATCATCAACACTGATATGCTCAGAAACCGCATACCGATTCAAAACCTTTTCTGCTAATGTGCGCGGCTCTTTTGGTTGATTAATCACAGAAGTGGCAATTAACGCATGGATCGCCTCACCTAAATGCCCCATTTCTGGCGTACCTTTTAAACTAATTCGCTCACCTAACTTAATTACTTCTGCAATTTTTGCTGATGCAATCGCAGGCTGATAAGAAGGTGAAATGGCTAACGCTTGTTTAGGCGTTTTTTCAGCGATGTCGTTAAACCAATGCGGTACGATAATCCCCTGCTTATCAAATGCAGGCACTGTATCCTGTTGCAGATTTTTATAAAGCACCGGAATATCATCCAGTCCATCAGACACTTTTAAGTGCGTATCTTCTGCTGACATCGGCAAAGACAAATTCCAATTTTTTCCTGCATCTTGCGGCTTTAAACTGGTTAACCATTCCCCCTTCATACTGGATAAAGCGATGATTAAACAGTCACGCGGGCGTGTAAAACTTACATACAACAAACGCTTGGTCTCTTCTTCAGCACGCTTTCTTTCTTTTAAACCGGCCTCAGAATTTTCAACAGCTTCTTTAAAAGGTATGCCTTTTTCTTGACTTGCAAAAGGAAACAATCGAAATTCAATTTTTCTACCCAATAAAGGCTGACTAATATCGAAATCCTGAGTTTTTTCTTTAACCAATACACCCCAGAGATTATTTCTAACATGACTCTCCAGATCCAAAGCAATTACAATGGGCCATTCCAAGCCTTTTGCGCCATGATGCGTTAATAATTTAACCGCATT
>JBAXUR010000264.1:0-2032 GCA_037129595.1 Methylococcaceae bacterium
ACGCTTAACCATGCGTAGACTTAATGAGCGCTTACGATTTAGCACTTCAGAAACACGACCACTGGAACCAATGTATGCCTCAAGATCGCGTGGCGTAAGGCCTTGTTGCTCCATACGAAACTTAATGGCATCGATAGGATCTGCCGGACTAATGGGGTAGTATTTGTTTTCATAGGCCTCCACCAAGGCCACCAGAACCTCCATTTCTTCGGCTTCAGGCGTTCCCTCGTTGGCTTGAAATATCACCTCGAGACGCTTAAACGTAAGTGCAAGGTCTTCGTCGTTACGGATAGGCTTAATATTCATTCACGTTCTCCACATCAATCTTGTCATATTGCTCATGGGTACCAATAAATTTCACCCATGCAATACAAGCTCTGTACTGCATTTCAACTACAAGCCTGTATTTGTTGCCACCGATATTAAAAACCACTCGATTATTAGCGCAAATACTGGCATTCCCATAATGAGCCTTAACCGCCTGAGGTGATGTCCACATTGCTTTCAATACTTCTTCATGCCAACTTTCCAGTGGCGCTTGAGAATCGCTATATTGGGGCTGCTCCCAAAATTTCTTTAAAGTGCTTTTAGCGATAATCCGCATGACCTGATCGTTCCTCCCATTTTGGGAAATAATAGCATTTACGCATCCTCTTAGCAATACTTGCCTGGCAAACCAATTTAACGTAATAATTATGCGGTGACGGAGAGAAAAAAGAGGCTGCACAACAGACTAAGTCGTTGCAAATATTAAATCAATTCGGGTTCCCCCTTTGCTGCTGGATTTACTCAGTGTAAAACATGCCTTATGCAGATCAGCAATCTCTTTAACGATCGGCAATCCCAAGCCGCACCCATCACCCGTGCTTCCGGGGATACGGTAAAAGCGCTCAAAAACCCTGTTAATTTCAATATCTGGTATGCCGGGGCCGTCATCTTCTACCGTCAAACAGGGTAAGGGATACTTTTTAAGTTTGACCAAAATATTGCCATTGTCATAACCATAAGAAATAGCATTATCCAAAAGATTAGCCAATAATTCCCGTAGCAATATAGCATCACCCTGAATATAAACGGGCTCTTCCGGACTTTCAAAACTTAATTCCATATTTCTCTGGAGTGCTTTAGGTACCCAGTCCATACCCGTTTTTCTGGCCACTTGGCACAGGTCTACCGGTACTAATTCATAGCCGCCATTGATGGGTTCAGACTTGGCAAGCACCAATAATTGCGTCGTTAAATGCGACATGCGATCAGCGCTGTTTTTGATTTGCTGAAGTGCCGGTTGCATTGCTGATAAATCCTGCTCACGCAGCGCTCGCTCGGCTTGCAATTTTAAGCCGGCCAGTGGCGTGCGGAGTTGGTGTGCGGCATTGGCAATAAAACGTTGTTGGGTAGCAATCGCTAAAGTGTGCGCTTCCAGTAACTCATTAATGGTATCAGTCAGGGTGCGCACTTCAAGAAAAACATGCGTTTCCGGGATAGGACTCAGGTCACGCGATGACCGCTGACTAATTTGCTCCGCCAATAAGCGCAACGGTTTTAAGCCTTTTTTTAAGCCGGTTAACAGATAAATGCCGGTGACTAAAATTAATATGACTTGCGGAATCATATCAGCCAATAAAATATCCAGCATCGTTGCCCTGCGCTTATTCATCGTTTCCGCGACGTGTATAAAAACTTTTTCCGGTGACTTATCAAGCTCGATTAACATGGAGACAACTCTGACTGATTCTCCATACATTTTATCGTTAAAATAAACGGGCTGCGACCAATCTGTTTTGGAATCAAAGGGTTCCGGAACAAGGCTATCGCCTCCCAGCATTTCTTGTTCTGAAGAAGTAATTTTAAAATAAGTTTTATCTTCCTCGTCCCATTTAAATATTTCCAAAGCGGCGGTTGGTAATTCGATCACTATTTTACCGTTCTGTATTTTTATTTCCTGCGTTAAGGATCTGGCAGAATCCAGTAACCAGCGATCATACGCGGCATCGACATAATGCAGGGTAACGAAATAAGACAGGGTGGCATC
>JBAXUR010000265.1:0-1995 GCA_037129595.1 Methylococcaceae bacterium
CCTGGGAGGCGTGAGCCTACGGAAAGTGCCGCAGAGAATAGACCGCCTGTCATTTATGGCAGGTAAGGGTGAAAAGGTGCGGTAAGAGCGCACCGCGCAACTGGTAACAGAAGTGGCATGGTAAACCCCACCCGGAGCAAGATCAAATAGAGGGACAGACGCGTGGCCCGCGCGGTTCCTGGGTAGATTGCTTGAGCTGCAGGGTGACTTGCAGCCTAGATGAATGACTGTTCTCGACAGAACCCGGCTTACAGGCTGACTCTTTCTTTATTATTTGTTATGTATCAATCAGTTTTAATGCTTTTTTTTTATTGTTAGAGGCTAATAAAAGTATCTAACATGATGTTTAAAAATTGCCGGGTAAATAGTGCGGCAATATCCCTCCTGAAAATCCCCTTTTGCATTAAAAAATTCAATATGCTCTACGGGCTATTACTTAAAGTATTACCTTAGCAATATCAATTAACCACCTGATAAAGCATAGAATTTATTTTGCTGCGTTTTGTGCGGTGTGCCCTCATTAAAAAAGTGATGTAAGTCATTGTCAAAAAAGAAAGACTTTAAATGAAATCATCCTTGACTAAGAGCCGTTTGGAATTTATAGTGCTTCCAAGTGGTAAAAAAGTGGTAAAAAGTGGGTTTTTTTAGAGTTTTTTGAGGTGGAATTTGTTTCGAGGCATCAGTTCAATCAATTTAGACGATAAAGGACGTCTTGCAATTCCAACCCGTTACCGGGAAGAATTACAGGATTGTTGTGAGCGTCAAATGGTGGTAACGGTTGCAGTAGATGAACGCTGTATTGGAGAAAATGGCTGTTTATGGCTTTATCCACTCCCTGAATGGGAAAAACTTGAGCTTACAATCAGTAAATTACCGACTTTAAATAAAATGGCCGGCAAGTTAAGGCGCTTTGTTATAGGTAACGCGTCTGAATGCGAAATGGATGGGCAGGGACGGTTGCTATTGCCGGAAAAACTCAGGAAGTTTACCGGTATTGACAAGAAAATTGTCTTGGTCGGTCAGCTTAACAAGTTTGAAATATGGAATGAAGGTGCCTGGGCAGCCAAAGAGAAAGAATGGCTGGATGGCGATGATAATGAAGGTCTGGAAGAGCTAGGGTCTTTATCTTTTTAAATTACGGGAGATTGTTGGTGGAACATTTACCCGTTATGTATGCAGAAGCCCTGCAGCAGTTGGCGATCAAAAAAGACGGTATTTATCTCGATTGTACGTTTGGACGTGGCGGGCATAGTCAGGGTATCCTGAATTTGCTGGGTCCAACCGGACAATTGCTGGCTTTTGATCGTGATTCGGACGCGATAAATTCAGATTATGCGCAAGCCATGCTTGCGGACGATCGCTTTAAATTGAAGCATAGCTGTTTTTCTCAATTGGAAAATATAGTCGAAAGTGCAGGGTTGGCCGGAAAAATCGATGGGATTTTACTTGATTTGGGCGTGTCGTCACCACAACTCGATAATCCGGAAAGGGGTTTCAGCTTTTTGCGGGATGGCCCGTTGGATATGCGCATGGACGGCAGTACCGGGGTTTCGGCTGAACAATGGTTAGCGAGTGTTGACGAGAAAGATCTGATCAAGGTTTTATTTGAGTATGGTGAAGAAAAGTTTGCACGACGTATAGCGCGAGCGATAGTTGAGCAAAGGGTGCAAGCACCTATTACAACAACCCGGCAATTGGCGTTACTGATTGAAGATGCTGTCTCCGTCAGGGAGAAGCATAAACACCCTGCAACACGCACGTTTCAAGCAATACGTATTGAAATTAATGGGGAGTTGGATGAATTAAAGGTTGTTTTAGAGCAGTCAGTCCGAGTTTTGAAGTCGGAAGGACGCTTGGTAGTCATTTCTTTTCATTCGCTTGAAGACAGGATTGTTAAGCGCTTTATTAGAAATGAATCGGGAGCTAAATATAACCCGGGAAAATTGCCTATAAAGGAAGTGGATATTGCCAAAGGTATTTTAAAGAAAGTGAGTA
>JBAXUR010000266.1:0-1989 GCA_037129595.1 Methylococcaceae bacterium
TTTATTGAAACACTAAAATAGAAGGTGAAGTAGATGGCAGGGTTGGGGGCTTACGGTTGAGCTGCGCCTCCGGCATAATTTAACACTTGGTGCTTTGCATCGTCTGAATTGAAATATGTGAATAAAAAAG
Organism: Methylococcaceae bacterium; assembly: GCA_037129595.1. Lineage (GTDB taxonomy): Bacteria > Pseudomonadota > Gammaproteobacteria > Methylococcales > Methylomonadaceae > Methylobacter_C. The sequence goes on from JBAXUR010000266.1 coordinate 131, forward strand.
GAACAGGGTTTACACCAGATTTGAGGCGAAATATACCCACTCGCTGATTGAGATAACATTGTTTTTTAATCCGAGGCATAAAACTAATCTTGCCCACAGTTGCTCCAGTCATCGCAATTAATAAAGCCCCAGAATTAATCTTTAACTTACTCACCTTTTCTGCAACATCATCAGCCAGATACTCACAATTAGTTGTATTTACGTAATTGCTATCTATGTTTTTGATTTTAATCACAGGGTTTTCCTCACTCACCCCGTCACTACTCTTGAATGCGTATCCTGACTGAACAACCACTAAATCACCCACCAATCCCTTTGTCCCCCCTCCGGCACACCATCGACAATGCGAGTATGTTCATAGCCGGGGAAGCGAAGGCGAGCGAACCATTCGTTGTAAAGCAGTCGAGCAGAATCTTCCAGCAGTGTCATACGCCGTTGATTGTTTTCGATCAGTTCATCATAGGTTGAGAGGATTTCACTAATGCGCCGCTGTAATGCGTAGTTTGGCGCACGAACCTTTATTTCATGAAGAACATTGCGGTCCACTCCGAGGACAGCGGCTTTTTCACTTTGATAACCCTTGAAAATATTTCGCAGAAAGTAGGCTGAAAATATCGGGTCATTTCCTTTGAAGTCGATCACATAGAGTGAGGTGTTTAACGGCCAGTAATCTTCTTCAAGGTAGAATACTTCGCCAATAGTTCCGTATCGGCCTGTGACGACACCAGGTGCTTTTGCTTTGGCTTCATTATGACGACCCGTAATTCCTGATGACGAAACAACAAGCAAATCGCCGATGTCGGCACGAGTGCCAACTCATATACCCAACCACTCATAACTCTTCTGTATTTTAATAGCAAACATGAATGCTTTCCCGTTCTGTCCAAATTGATTCCGAAAGAGATCGCAATCTGTAGGGGCGAATTTATTCGCCCTGTACACTCGACTGTTGGATAAATAGGCGAATGAATTCGCCCCTACAACCAGATTGCATCCCATAGAGGGTAATCTACTATGTGTTTAACAAGACCTGCGCGTAACGGATTTGCGATGATGTAACGAGCCACCGCACGCAGATCCTCATCACGGCGAATGACATGATCATGAAATCCCCGTTGCCAAAATGATCCTTGCCAGCCATTGCGAGCATTAATAGCTAACGAAGATCGTGCTTTAAGTTTTTTGATAAGCGCTGATAGATTTAACGGGTCATTAAGCTGAAAAAGCCAATGCAAATGATCCGGCATGATCACCCAGGCTAAGGAGCTGACCAGTTTGGCATCGTTTAATTGACGCATTTCCTTCACCAGCAAACGCCCATTATGAAAATCCTGAAATAAAGGCTGTCGGCCTTCTGTGCAAGTTTTGATGTGATAGGCGTGACCTGGAATAGATACGCGGCCTTTAAGAAGATCATCACGAGGCATGGTTATTCAATATTCTATGACAAGGGGCGAATGAATTCGCCCCTACAAAATGTAAAAAAACTCAACGTTTCCATGCTCTATCCCACTCACTGCGCTGTTACAGTTGCCATTGCAACGGATCGCTGATCGGCCAGTCCAGAGTTCCGGCGAACGCCATCAGTTGCTTGGATTGATCTTGTTCGTTCGTCGTTTCCGATTCAGTCAACAGGACGATCATCCTTGCTTTATGGCCGAACATTGGCCTAAATACTTCCGGCAACTTGCCATCAGGGGAAATCATAATTTCGTCTTCGATAGCTTGTAACATGGCAAACTCCTAAAACAGTTCCGAAAGATTTTGCTCAATCCGCGCAGCCAGCTCCACTGCTTCCGCGTTCAAGCCTTTTAATTCTATATGAATATCTTGTATTGTTTGCTCAAAATCGAAATCTT
>JBAXUR010000267.1:0-1845 GCA_037129595.1 Methylococcaceae bacterium
GGATGAATGGCTACCGCGTTATCATCAAAGTTGATTTTAGCGTCCAAGGCCAATAGGTCGCCGCTGTGAGTTTCTATTAGCGGGTTAATTTCAATTTGACTGGCATCTTTTTCCAGAAACAAGTCATACATACCTTGCATTATTTTTCCCAGAGCTTTGACTTGCGGACCTTTAAGTCCCAGCGTGTAGGCTACTTTTCGACATTGATAGCCTTGCAATCCTGCCGCCGGATGAACTTGTACCGAGATAATTTGTTCCGGTGTTTCATGGGCAACCGTTTCTATATCCATTCCGCCCGCCGCCGAGGCGATAAAGATGATGCGTTCACTGGCTCTATCAACCAATATACTCAGATATAATTCACGTTTAATGGGGTACATTTTCTCGATCAACAGCGAGTTGACGGGTAAGCCGGCGCTATCGGTTTGAATGGTAACCAGCCGTTTGCCTAACATATCGCGGCTAAATTCGACGACTTCAGTCAGGTTTTTAGCCAGTTTTACACCGCCGACTTTACCTCGGCCACCTGCATGTACCTGAGCTTTAACTACCCAACCTTCGCCGCCTAAGTCTTTGGCAACTTGCTCGGCACTCTCCGGTGATGTCGCCGGCTTTCCATCGGGTACAGGTATTCCATATACTTGAAACAACTGTTTGGCCTGATACTCATGAATATTCATTAATTAATCACTCCTGATTGACCGGTAAAGTCCGGCGAGCTTTGTTTTTATGTTTGTTTTAATCGACATACCGCAGCGAAACAAACGGGAAGCTTTTTTCTTGGTTGATTAATGCCTAAGGCTTATATTTTTCAAGGGCTTCAAGTTTAACCACGGCCTCTTTTATAGTCGCTTCAATTGCGCTATCCAACTCATTATTCTTATACACTTTTTCAAGTAGATTTTCGGTAACCAAGGCATCTTTTATCCAGCGTTTGGTAAAGCGATAGTTACTATAGGTAGTGGCTATTTCTCCAGTCTTTGGGTCTCGTAAACCCTTTTTGACGGTATTTTTTGTTGCAGTTGTCGATGTGGTTTTCTTAATGGTGGCCGTTTTTTTAATTTTGGCAACTGTCTTGGGTACTGGTACGGGTTGTTCAGTAGCCACTTTGGGTACTTCAGGTTCTACCTTGAGCTCTGGTGATGGCTTTGGCGTTGCTTTTTGTTCATTTATCGTTGTATAAACAACATAGGCAACAAAAATAACAGTAAATATAAACATCACTTCAAACATAACCGCTCTCCAACCCTTAAATTGATTTTTATTATCACCGCCCCAAGAAGTCTATAGGGTCAGCTAATTAAATCGCTAACTATCGAATATACCAGAAGCCAACGATCTAGTTAAGCTCTAAATCCGAATTAACGCTTAATAATAAGGTATTTTGTTTAAATATTCACAATTCTTCAGTAAATCTTGCCTTTTTGATGAAGTAGTAGAGGTACTTATATGTTTGGCGAATGGGAATCATTTGCATTTGAGGCGCTATCAGGCTAGAATTAATTAACTGAAAAATATGAGGATGCGTTAATGAAGAGCAATAACAAACCATTAGTAAAAGAAGCGCTACTCGCTGCATTAATCGTTTTAAGTGCGCCGGTTAATGCTTTTGACAAGCCGAAAACGATGGAAGATATGTGGAAAATTATCGAGGCACAGCAAAAGCAAATTGACGAGATGAAAGCCGGTATGGCAGCAGCAGAAAGTAAAGCCGTTGTCGGTAATGTGCAAGCTCCTGAGAATAAAGCCTCTGTTGGTAATACGCAAAACCCGGAGACTAAAGTTGCCGTCAGTAATGTAAAGAATCTGGAGCGAAAAACCGATATCCTAAGTCAGGAAGTTGAG
>JBAXUR010000268.1:0-1837 GCA_037129595.1 Methylococcaceae bacterium
AAATGATGGTACGCACCGGCAATATGCGGGTGATGGAAATTCTTTCAAAAACCACCACCGCCATTGCCGAAGGCGAGGTATTGCAGTTGTTAAATTGCAATAACCCTGAAACAACAGAAGTAAAATATCTGGAAGTTATTGCCAGAAAAACAGCAATTCTATTCAGCGCCGCTACCAGATTAAGTGCCGTTATAGCTGGCTCATCCGCCGAGACAGAAGAAAGTCTGGCAAACTACGGGCAGCACCTTGGTATCGCTTTTCAATTGATTGATGATGTACTCGACTACAAAGCCAGTCAAGAAGATTTGGGCAAAAACCTCGGTGACGATCTTGCTGAAGGCAAGCCGACCTTACCTTTGATTTACGCCATTCAAAAAGGCAGCGAAGACGAGGCAAAAATAATTATTGACGCTATTAAAAATGGTGATCGTGATGCTTTTAATGAGGTTTATGCGATCGTAAAAAGCACGCAGGCTATTGTTTACACTGAGCAACGTGCAGATGAAGAGGCTGAAAAAGCCATTGCTGCACTGAACGTTTTGCCGGCTTCAGAATACAAAGAAGCGTTAATTTTATTGGCAAAGTTTTCCGTTCAAAGACATTATTAAAATATAAAATAGCGTTCAGGCAAAAAGTTATCAAGCATTTCGCTAACTGATAACTTTTTGTCTGACCGCACCCGCCAAAACAGTGGCGTTGGCGCTTTGCTTTAGCATTAGTTTTTTGGTTTATTATCCTAAAAGGCTATTTTCATTACTTCCAGTAAAACCTTCCAGACACTGTCGTCCTGCTAATGACTGCCAAGTGCAATCCTTGGTCATTAGGCAGTTCTGACCTTAAAAAGGCTTAACGACTGCCAAAATTATAATGCCTACTAAAAATAATACCGGCACTTCATTCATCCAGCGATAATAAACATGGCTATGTTGATTACGGTCATGTTTAAAATCCAAAAGCCACACGCCACAAAAATAATGATAAACCAGTGTGAGCGCCAGCAGCGCCAGCTTTGCATGTAACCAACCACTGGCCGCATAAAGTCCCCAGGCGTAATCAGTCAGCATCCATATACCAAATACCAAGGTAATTATCATGCCGGGTGTCATAATCCCAAAAAACAGCTTCCGCTCCATGACTTTAAATCGTTCATTGCTGATTTCATCAGTACTCATGGCATGATAAACATACAGGCGTGGCAAATAAAACAGACCTGCAAACCAGGTGACCATAAAAATCAAGTGCAGTGCTTTTAACCAGAGCATGGCTTATCCTAAGGTGAAGGGTTCAATAAGGGTTTTTATTTCAGTCGGATCCAATACACCGATTTTTTTTAGGGCGATCAAGCCGTCCGGGGTAATTAAAAAGGTGCTGGGTATTAATTGTACATCGCCAAAAGCGAGGGCGTGTTCTCCTGTTAAGTCTAGCGCAACAGGATAAGGCAGTTGTTGGTCTTGTGTCATGGCGATGACATGGTTGGGTGGGTCGTAGTTCATGGCGACGGCTATAATTTCAAGACCTTGCGTGTGGTATTGCGAATAAAGATCAATTAAGAGAGGGATTTCTTCTATGCAACCCGGGCAATCAGTTGCCCAAAAAGTGACAATAACCGGTTTGCCGCGCAATGCTTTTAAAGTAATTTTTTGGCCGGTAATTGTTGTAAACGTCACATCGGGCGCATGGGTAGATAGCCGATTGAGTGCGACCACCGAAAGCAATACCAGCGCTAATAACAACGTTGCCAAGGCAATGAATCGATAGCTTAAAAATCGCGTCTTTATGACAGCGGCAGGCAATTGTTTGGGCATTTACGTTAATGTCTCACTTGGCAATATCGGGA
>JBAXUR010000269.1:0-1783 GCA_037129595.1 Methylococcaceae bacterium
CTTTTTGCAAGACAATCCCGGCAACGTTATTATGACCGTCTTTACTTAACAGGTGTAACGCGCTGGCGCTGACTTTTTTAGGGGTTGAGTCCCAACTTAACACAAATATGGTTTTATCAACTAAGCCGGCCAATATCCGGGTATCGGGTACTGCCATGATGGGTGCCGAATCTACGATGACCAAATCAAACTGTTCACGCAACTCATCGATGATTGATTTCATTCTGTGCGAAGCGAATAAATCAATCGGGTTAATAAAGGCTGAATGTCCCCGGGTTAAAATTTTCATGCCGGTTTCCGGATCATTAACCAGCACCTCACTCAGCACCAAATCGTGATGCATTAATAAATCCGTTAAGCCCAGCGCACCGGTTTTCACTTTAAAGGTTTTGCCAATGGTCGGGCGGCGTAAATCCGCATCAACCACAACCACGCGTTGTCCGGCCGTGGCAGAATGCCGACCTAAAAGAATAGCCAAGGTGGTTTTACCTTCACCTGGCACCGCTGATGAAACCAATAATGACTTAACCTCGGCATCCGGGTTAAGCAAACTCAATGAAATACGCAAGGTATTAATAGCTTCCGCCAACGCGGATAAGGGCTTGGCCAGCAAATACTCATGTGGCTTCATCTTGCTATCCATTAATCTAGGCACAATACCCAAGGTAGTGATATTGAACAGTTCCTGAACCTGTTCAGGCGAACGCACGCCAGGATTGAGCATTTCCAGCACAAATACCAGAAAAACCGCAAAGGCTATCGAACCAATCACACTGACCATAAGCATGAGTCTAGTCTTGGGGAAGGAAGCACTTAAAGGAATTTCCGCAAACGAGATTACTCGCGCATCCGCTTGTGAAATACCCTGTGTGGAAGCCGTTTCTTTAAAACGACCTAAAAAAGTTTCAAATAACGCCTTGTTGGCAGTTGCTTCCCGCTCCAACGCATGTAAATCGACTTCAGCCTGACTGTTGCCGGTAGTTTTTGACTCCATTTGCCTTAAACTGCCAGCCAATGAACCTTCACGCGCACGGGCAACATCCAGGCTATGGCGAAGGCCAGCGGCTATTTTTTTAACTTCCATGTTGATTTTTGCCTTGGTATCTTCCATTTCCGCCTGCATTTGAATCATACGCGGATGGCGGGCGCCATATTCCACCAGCATTTCCGAATATTCGCGATGCACTTCGGCTTCCTGACCGCGTAAACTGGATATCAAAGCCGAATTTAGCACTTCGACGACACTGTCAATATCTTGTCCGTTTCTGGCTATTGATTCAACTTGTTGATATTTGGCTTCGGCTTCCGCGCGTTGCGAGCGTGCGATAATCAACTGACTGTTGACTTCTGATAATTGTTGTTGTGAAAGTCCGGTGCCTTTACTGACTTCCACCAAGGCATGGGATTTGCGGTAATTCTCCACAGCGCGTTCGGAAGACTCCACCTTGTGCTTTAACTCGCCCAGTTGGTCATTTAGCCAGTCGGTCGCTTTTTTAGTGGCATCAAACTTGGCCTGTAATTGCCCAACAATATATTTATCGGCAAGTTCATTCACTATTTTTGCGGCTAATTTAGGGTCTTCGGATTCAAACGCCAAATTAATGACCTGTGAACGCTTGACTTGGGTAACCTTTAACTTACCAAGAAAGGTATTGATTAAGTTGGTAAACCGGGCCTCGGCCTTTTCTTCATCGCTGCGGGTATCAATTTCCACCAGCCCCATCGCTTCTTTCCAAGTCTCCGGTATTAAGTTTTTGGGGTTAAACTGGGCCAGAAAACCGGG
>JBAXUR010000027.1:0-34287 GCA_037129595.1 Methylococcaceae bacterium
ATGGCGCTTTAGGCGGCAGTGTTGTTGATGGTCTGCTGGCCTTCCGCGCTGCAGTACATGCCAACAAAGGCGATGGAAGCACACACAATATCTATAACTCCGGGCAAACCTGGTATAACAGGGATCGCGTAGCCGGTCGCTTGTCCTTTTTACTGACCCCGACTGAAAACTTTACCGCCAGACTGAATATGGATGCGCAACCCAGCTCCAGCGAATTCTTCAACGGTAACTTGTTTTATACGCCAACACCAACCCATTACGCCAACGGTGCGATTAATCCTTTAAGCACCGATGCCTCAACACGACTCGCAAGACCTTGGTTTGTTAAGGGCTTGCCTGATTACTCCTACGCAGGTACTTATCTCAACGGTGGCGGCGTAGGCTCCTTCGATATGAACAGCCAATTTCCTCTGGTTTCCAACAGTAGAGGTATTTCATCAATACTGGACTGGCAGTTGGGTAACTTCAAGCTGACATCAACCACCGCAGCCCGTGGCTATAACTTTCAAGCCTCCAACGACGAAGGTACGCCTTTTAGTATCAGTCAAAATGGCGGTGGCGCTATTCATGAATTTTCACAGTTAAGTCAGGAGCTAAAAGTAGCGTCAAATATAGGCAGTCTGGTCGACTACCAGACCGGTGTCTATCTGTTGGAGCGCAAGATGAACTTGGGCAATGCGGTTGGTTTTGGTTCGGATGCGGGCGCGTGGTTTGCATCAACCGCTCAGTACAACATCCTTAGTCCGACCGCCAGCAGCCCTGCCGGCAACCCTTTGGTCGGTAGCGGTCAAAAATTAATGTCAGATTCGTTGAATGGCTTACAGACGTCTAACCCCAATCTTATCGACAACAAGACGGGGGCACTTTTTGGAGAAGCTAAATGGCATATCACTGATCCGTTCACCTTGACTACCGGCGTGCGAGTTAGTGCCGAAAACCGGCAAAATGCCACCAGTAAATTTATCCTCGAGCAAGGTGCTGGCAGCGCACTAAACCCAGGCATAGTGAATGGTGTAAACACAGGCGGGTTTATTTCAAATAGCGCCGGTGCATTAGGAGCTAATAATACCGCCGCACAAATTGCCTTGGCAAACTCGGTGTCGCAACAATATTTTGGTGTCTCGGCCTATAACAGCCTGAGTTCCGCGCAGCAGCTTCAGGTGGCTACTGCCAAAAACCTGCGTCAGACGAATATGGGCGTCCTATGGAATCAAGTACCCGGTGAAACCTATTCAGCGGTTCAACCAACCTTTAACGTCAGTCCAAGCTACAAATTTAACGACCAGTGGACGGGTTATACCTCCTATCGGTTTGCACAAAAAGCCGGTTTTTCGCAAACCGTTAATGGTCTCTCATCACAGATTGCAGCAGAACTTAATAACACCTATGAGCTGGGCTTCAAATCCGCACTACTCAATAATGATCTCTATTTTAATGGCGACGTATACTTAAGCGAAATTAAAGATTATCAACAAGGCGTTTCAATACTTGATTCTTATACCACCAATTTAGCTCGACAATCTAATCCCGCTGCTCCGTCAACCTATATCGCGGCTTCCGGTAACGTACCTGGCGTCCGCGCATTTGGTGTGGAATTAGACGGCTCTTATCAAGGCTTACGCTATACCTCTATCCGGTTTGCCGGTTCTTACAACAATGCAACCTATACTGATTTTAAAAATAGCGCGGTTCCCTTGGAAATGGGTAATCAAGGCGCTTACCGTGATGCCACTGGCATGACCTTACCCGGTGCGGCACAATTTACTTTTAATGTAGGGCCGGAAGTCAGGTTTCCGCTGAAATTGGTGGGAATGGAAGCATTGGGTAACTCGGAATTCCACGCCAACTTTAATACTGCATTCACCAGCGGTTACAAATCGGATCCTTTGATGTCATCGTACAGTTGGATACATGCCAATGCTACAACGGATCTTGCCTTCGGCGTTGGCAGACGGGATAAAGGTTTCGATGTCTCTTTTGTGGCAAGGAACGTGTTCAACAATCAAATTCCCGGTGCCATTCTCTGGAATTCTCACACACTGGGACAGCCGCAATGGTTTGGTTTTACAGTCAGTGCAAAAATGTAACTGTTTACATTTAACGATGCCGGTCGGGGTTTTTGCACGCCCCGTCACGCTTTACATCAAGCATGAAACCGAAAAGAACTGCATAGAATTTCCGTTTGTAAATCTATCCCCATGACTCGGCTCGGGCTTATCCCGGGCCTTTTTTTTGTTAAGCAACTCGCAACAAATAACACCTTCCAAGTTTCGCAACACTACTGTTTAGATTGGTAGTGTGCGCATCGCGCACCACTGATTTTTCCGACTCAATGTGAAGATTAAGTGCCGAAAACGACAGGCCGGAATAAGGCTTTTTGAGCGCAAGCGAGAATAAGCGTTTCCGGCACTCTGTACGATATGCCGGAAACGCCACCACGCGCTACGCCCTTCGACAAGCTCAGGACAGGCTTGGGTGGACTTATTCCTCCCTACGCCAATTGCTTGCTATAGCTGCCTCACCAGAATCAAGAATTAAAAACGTAAAGATTGAGATTTTGCTTCTGCTCACGGCACTGTTGAGAAAATTAAACCGCTATCTGGGGCTATCTGTTTATTTAGAGACACTGTCTGATGCTGGGCTGCTGTTTTTTCAGCAAACCTATTGATGTTTAACACAGCACATTAACCAAATGGCTTGAATACAACCCAAATAAATAATATTTTTTTATTAAAAATCATATTGTTAGACCACCCACAACAACTATTTCAAGCACATTGGCACGATAGCTGCTTTATTACAAGGGAATGCATTGTAATTACGCACCCGCTGTGCGCTTTAATAATTAACCTAGAGAACAAACCATGAAAAAACCTTCTAAATTACTGCTGTTATTGTTGATATTTGCCGCACCTATCGCCTTTGGGGCAACTAAAAGCGCTAAAAAAGTAGAAGCGCCAGCCGCTGCCGAAGCTTACAAACCCACCTCATTACAACTTCACCGTGCCGAACTGGATGCCCTGCTGGCAAAACCCGATCAACTGCTCATTATAGATTTACGTCGTCCCGATGAAGTCAGTTCAATTGGCGGCTTTCCTGTTTACCTGAGCATTCAGGCTGACCAACTGGAAAAAAGCCTGGATTTAATCCCTAAAGAAAGAACGATTGTCACTGTATCCAATCATTCCGGACGTTCCGGCAAGTCGGCTGATCTATTAACCGGCAAGGGCTACAAAGTAGCGGGTTATGTTGGCGCTCAATACTACGAAGCCGAAGGCGGTAAATTGACTAAAGTAGCGATACCGGCACCCAAGGCTAAAGCGCCTGCCGAAAAACACAAGCACTAATTTTAATACAGCGGCAATAACAAAGGTTTCGAACGCTTTAATTTTTGGAGTACGTCAATGAACAAAAAGAAACTATATCTCGCAATTTTGTGGGGACTTACCGGCGCAATAGCTGGGGAAACCTTGGCAGCAGCGGATTTATTTAATAACCCGGTCGGTGTCATCGGTACAAAACCACAGCCGGATTTATTTAACAGCCCCGTTGGTGTGATTGGTTCACCAGCAACACCCGCCGCCGAGCCAGCAGCACCAGCACCGTCTGCAACGCCCGTCACTGAAAGCAAGCCGGTAGCAGCAGCGCCCGTTACTGAAAGTAAGCCAGCGGCCGCAACGACTCCAGAAGTTATAGCGCCACCGGCTACGCAAGCACCGCAAACAGGTCAATCGGCCTCGATAGCGACAGACACACCACCCGTAGTGGCTGATGCCCAAGCGCCACAGGTTGCCAAATCAAAACTGTGGTCTTACCAACCGGTTAAAACGCCCGACCAACCCGTCGTTAATAATAAAGCGTGGGTGCGCACGCCCATTGATGCTTTTATCCTGGCACCTTTGGAAGCAAAAGGACTGACACCTTCGGCTGACGCAGATCGGGCGGCCTTTATACGCCGTGCCACGCTGGATGTTTGGGGTGTTATTCCCTCGCCTGAAGATGTTGCCACTTTTGTCAACGACACCGGCCCGGATGCTTATGAAAAGCTCGCGGATCGCTTGTTGGCATCAACCAGATACGGTGAGCGTCAAGCGCGTCGCTGGTTGGATTTAGCCCGTTATGCAGACAGCACCGGTTTTCAGAATGATGATACCCGACCCAACTTCTGGCGTTACCGTGAATATGTAATCAACGCGTTTAACCACGACAAACCTTATTCTCAATTCATTCAAGAACAAATTGCCGGTGACGAGATATTACCCGATAAACAGGAAGGCTTGGTAGCAACCGGTTTCTTGGCAGGCTTTCCCGACAACAGCAACTCGCGCGACCTGGTGCAACGTAAATATCAAATTACTACCGATATGACCGATACCGTGGGCAAGGTAATGTTGGGTCAAACCGTTGAGTGCGCACGGTGCCACAATCATAAATTTGACAAGATTAGCCAGAAAGATTATTTCTCGCTACAGTCATTTTTTGCCAATACCAGTGCCGTTGACAATATTCCTGCACAGAAAGGCGCTGTAGAAGTCAAATACGAAAAACAATTAGACAAATGGGAAGCGGCAACCAAAGAGATTCATGACAAACAAAAAGCGATTATTGATCCTTATCGTGAGGCGGCGCTTAAATATCATAATGAGCGTTATCTGACCGACAGCCGGGAATCCATTTTTAAACCCAAAGAACAATGGAATGCACTGGATCGCTGGGTTAATCATCGCTTGGCTAATGTGACAGACGAAGATGATTTGGTCGCTTACCTTCGTGATGCCAGCGTGAGTCCGGAAAGTAAAAATTACACGCCGGACATCGCGCTAAAGAGTCAGGAATATAAAGAACTGGTCGAGCAACTGAAAAAACTGGATGATCTAAAGCCTGCTTCAGGTTCGACGACTATTTCTGGTGTCAGTGAATTAGGCCATCCCGATTCGCCCCCTAGTTATGTGTTTTTTGGTGGCGACCATGAGCGTAAGCTTGAGGAAGTTCAACCGGCATTTCCGGAAGCTATTACCGATGAAAAACCAGTCATTACACCGACTGCCTTTTCTTCAGGTCGCAGAACGGCGTTGGCAAAATGGATCGCCAGCGATACTAATCCGTTAACAGCACGTGTTTACGTTAATCGTGTCTGGGAAGAATACTTTGGACATGGCATAGTGGAAACCGTCAGTGATTTTGGTAAAGCGGGTCAAAAACCCACCAATCCCGAGTTACTGGATTATCTGGCGTCCAAGTTTGTCAAGGAAGGCTGGAGCGTTAAAAAATTACATCGCGAGATTTTACTGTCCAGCGTCTATCGTCAATCTTCTGATTACCGTGAAGATGCGGTTCAGGCTGATTCTGAAAACAAACTGTTGGCGGTATTCCCTCGCAAACGTTTGGAAGCTGAAGAAATTCGCGACTCGTTACTGGTAGCCTCAGGTAATTTGGAAGATAAAGTCGGCGGCCCCAGCGTGTTCCCGCCCATACCGGCAAACTTGGGAGCAGCAGCGACTCAATGGAAAGTTTCAAAAGATAAAAAAGATCAAAATCGTCGCAGCTTGTATATCTTTACCCGACGCAGCCTTCCTTATCCATTGCTGGATACCTTTGATATGGCCACCGCACAAGAAGCCCATAGCAAACGTGATGTCACCACGACACCGCTACAATCACTGGCACTGTTTAATAGTGACATTGTATTTGGCTGGTCACAAGCCTTGGCCGGACGGGTTATTAACGAGGCGGGTAATGATGAGTCGGCACAATTGGACCGGCTTTATGAAATATTGTTTGCACGTAAAGCATCTGCTACTGAAAAAGAAACATTGGGCAAATTTTTGAACACCCATGAAAAAGTCGTCAGAGACAAGACTTCAGAAGGTAAATTTGAGGTCAGTATACCTACCGGCTTAAAGGACAGTCCTAAATTGGACCCCATACGTGCGGCCGCTTTTGTTGATCTGGTGCACACGGTTGCAAACTCTAATGAGTTTATATACCGGTTTTAATAACATCTATTACTTTTTTATAGGAAACAGGCATCATGAACAATCAATCACGTAGAGACTTTTTACTCAAATCAGGATACGGCCTGGGCGGACTTGCACTGAGCGGCTTACTGCCCGGTGGCGGCTTTATGTCTGCTGCATTAGCTGCTGATTTAATAGATCCACTGGCGGCTAAAGTCCCCCATTTTCCGGCTAAAGTTAAATCCGTCATCTGGCTGCACATGGACGGCGCCCCCAGTACCATCGACTTATATGATTACAAACCCGATTTGATCAAACTGCAAGGACAAGAGGTTCCCTCCTCTTTTCTGAAAGGTATCAAAACCAGTACCCAAGGCGGTGTCGGCAAGCTGTTTGCTTCCAACAGAACCTGGAAACAACATGGCGAAAGTGGCGCATGGTTCTCTGATTTGGTGCCGAATATAGCCAAGCATGCTGACAAAATCGCCTTTATCAAATCGAGTGTGACAGTAGGCGCGACTCACGACATTTCGATACTTAAATTAAATACCGGCGGTTTAAACCCGGGGCGCCCTTCGCTGGGAGCCTGGATACAATATGCACTCGGTACTGCCAACCCTGACTTACCCGCTTATGTGGTGCTCTACAACGGTAAAAGAGAACCTACAGGTGGCTCTATTAACTGGAGTTCCGGTTTCTTGCCGGCTGTTTATCAAGGCACGGCTTTCCGTCCGGGTGACTCGCCAATCCTTTACCTGGATCGGCCGGTAACTGAAGCGGCGGCTCAACAAACCGAAAACCTAAACCTTTTAAAGTTTCTAAATGAAAAGAAAGACGCAGCGTATCCCGGCGACACTGAGCTGCAAGCCCGTGTACGCGCTTACGAACTGGCATCACGCATGCAATCGACAGCACCCGAAGCTGTTGATCTAAGCAAAGAAAGCGATAGCACCAAAGAGCAATACGGCTTAAATGACGACGCGACCAAAGGCTACGGAACCAGCCTGTTACGGGCCCGACGTTTGGTTGAGCGCGGCGTACGCTTTATTCAAGTGGTTTCCGGCCCCACGGATGTGGGTGGTGACAGCAGAAACTGGGATGCCCATACCAACCTTGAAGAAAACCATTCACAACATGCCAAAGCCGTCGACAAACCGATCGCCGCTTTGCTGGCTGATTTAAAAGAACGCGGCTTGCTGGATTCAACGCTGGTGGTATGGACTTCCGAGTTTGGCCGCACCTCTTATGGCCAAAGCGGCACCGGACGCGATCATAATGCCTGGGGCTATACGCAATGGCTTGCGGGCGGCGGCGTTAAAGCGGGAACAACCTATGGGGCGACTGATGAAATTGGTTTGCAGGTGGCAGATAAAAGCACGGCGGTTGATACTTATGATTTACACGCGACTGTTCTCAATCAGATGGGCTTGGATCATTTAAAATTGATTTATAAATACCAAGGCCGTTCAGAACGTCCTACGGTTGTTTATGGAAAAGTTATTAAAGAACTTCTTGCTTAACAATGTGCATGAAATAACTTAGGAATCTTACTCCCTCTCCCTCTGGGAGAGGGCTGGGGTGAGGGGATATAAACGGTCAAGTTATTTCATGCATGCTACTTAACATAAAAAATCAGTCGTACTGACTGGATTCGATCCTAACCCGGAAGGCTTGTTTTCCGGGTTATTTTTATTGACTGAATCTCGGAACAGACAAATCTCTGTGACAATCTGTTAAATAAATTATCGACAAAAACAGGGTGGCATGGAAACCACCCTTTTAAGGATAAAAAAAATATGCGTAAGATGATTAACCTTTACGGAATTATTTTCGTGCTGGCAAGCAGCATGGTCTATGCCGAAGCCGAATTTGATTTCGAAACGTTGATGGAGTCAATAGACACCAATGCCCATAACTTACAGGGCAATATCGCCAGTAAGGACTCCGCTGCAACGATCGCACTGGCCAAAAAAATGCAGAGCGATTTCAAACTGGTCGAAGGTTTTTTTGAAAAAAGAGGCAATGCCGCTGATGCGGTAACCGATGCCAAAAGATACGAAGATATGGCCGCTGAAATTGTAAAATTTGTAGAAGCCAGTGACTTTGATTCCGCTTCAACCAAGGCGATTGAAATATCCAATTCTTGTGATGACGCTTGTCACGATACCTACAAACCCCTTTAACCCCCCTTTTTATTTTAAGAGTAAAACTATGAAACGTATTCTATTGGGCTGCCTCTTGTCGAGCGCCATCACCTTTCCCGCTATCGCTGCCCTGAAAGCGGGTGATGCTGCGCCGGATTTTCAAACGCAAGCGTCTCAGGCCGGTAAAGCCTTTAATTATTCACTGAAAGAGGCTCTACAAAAAGGCCCTGTCGTGGTCTACTTTTACCCGTCTGCCTACACGGGCGGCTGTAATATTCAGGCGCATACCTTTGCCGTGAATGTTGACAAATTCGCGGCCGCTGGCGCTTCGGTTATCGGCGTGTCTTTGGACGCTATAGACCGGCTTAACGATTTCTCGGCTGATCCGGCTTATTGTGCAGGTAAAGTTGCGGTTGCCTCCGATGTCGATGGCACCATTTCAAAAGCCTACGATTTAGTCGTTAGAGAAGCTGCTGAAGGAAAGAAAGATTCACGCGGTGTCGACATAACCCACGGTTTTTCAGAGCGCACTACGTTTATTGTGACACCGGATGGCAAAATCTCGGCTACTTTATCGGGACTAAAACCTGCCGAGAATGTTGAAAAGGCGCTTGAAACGGTACAACAACTGGCGACAGACAAGCAGGCTGCGAAATAATTATGGGATTGTCGCGCCGGGTGCCGCAACAAGACCTCAAGGCGGTTTTATCGACACCCATGCGACCTAAGCAACTGTCACCTAAACGTTGGCAGAGAAACGCCTTATTGGCTATCAGTACTTTTGCCCTGCTCGCTTCAGTCAAAAGTATGGCGGCTGAAGAGAGCAGGGAAGTGACTGCGCAACGCCTTGGCAGCGGCAACCCGCTTATCGGCAAAGAGAAATCCGATGCGGGACGTTGCCAGGAATGTCATGGTGAGGCGGGTATCAGTAGTGATGCCAAAATACCCAATCATGCCGGTCAATATGCCGGTTACTTGGTCAAACAGCTCAACAACTTCCAGTCCGGCGCACGTAAGCACGAAGTCATGACTATTATGGCGGAGGACTTAAGTGCTGCTGACATGGCCGATATTGCGGCTTATTTTGCCAGCCAAAAGCCGATGCAAGGTGATGGAAGCGGCGAAAATCCGCTTGCCAAAAATTTGTTCGTCAACGGTGATCAGTCCAGGGCTATTCCGGCGTGTGTCAGTTGTCACGGCGATGGTGGCAAAGGCAGGATTGAAGGCCAAGTGACCTACCCGGTCATTGGCGGCCAACGCAGGGTTTACCTGCGTACCCAATTGGTCAATTGGAAACTGGGTGAGCGCAGTAACAGTCCGGCGGGTGTCATGAATACAATTGCCAACGCCTTGAGTGAGGATGAAATCGATGCTTTGGTCAATTATATTTCCGGGCTTTAAAAAATCGGTCGGGGGGCGTTCGTGGGAGCGACGCTTTCGTCGCGATTTGAAACGTTAGTCGCGACGTAGGCGTCGCTCCCACAACAGGCCGTTAATGAAACACTATTTCCGATTAATTATTTCCTCACTATTTATTTTTTAAGAGGGTAACCATGAAGTCTTTAAATTGGCTGTTATATCAAGTCCATCGCTGGGTAGGTGTGGTGCTGGGCTTGTTCATGTTTTTTTGGTTTTTTACCGGCCTGGTGATTATGTATTCCACGCCGACTACACAAAATCGCAGTCAGCAACTCGCCCATGCCGAAACCTTGGCTCCCGAACTCTGCTGGCTCAGCTTGGGCGAAGCTTGGGAGCGCAGCGCCGAAGCCCGCAAGGCCGCTGCCGATCATAAACCTAAAGTCATGGAGAGTGCCGGTAAACCACCCGTCAATGCTGGCGAAAGTGTAGCCGCCAGCATCGCTGATGCCCGCTTGGTACGCAGTGCCGGCGAGCCGTTATGGCTGGTTGAAGATACGCGCGGTCAGTATTTCGCCTTATCTGCGCTGGATGGTTCACTGCATAAAACCTCAGTAGATCAAGCATTAAAAATTGCAGAAAACTGGTTTAAAGACAGCGCTGACATCGGCATTATCAAGGCCGATTTTATGGAGACCTCCAAGAATCCCATTATTCTTCGTAATCAGGAGACTTTAAGTCCTTTCCATCGCATTGCCCTGGGTGACGATGGCGGCGAGCTACTGATCTCCGAGCGTACCGGTGAAGTATTGCATGCCTCCACACGCACAGACCGCGCTTTCTTTTGGGCCGGTAATTGGCTGCATTTGCTTAAACCCTTGGAAGCAATTGCCTTGGGTAAAATTCGCAATGATGTACAACTATGGCTGGGCTTGTCCGCAGCGATTGCGACCTTGACCGGTCTTATTATCGGCTGGTTGCGCTGGCGTCCGGGATTCGTTGGCAAGCCAACTTATTCCCAAGGCCGCACCCAACCTTACCGGGAATTTTGGTTTAAATGGCATTTTTGGAGTGGCCTGATCGGCGGCATCGTGATCCTGTTTTGGGCGACCAGCGGTTTTGTTGATACCAACCCTGGAAAGATATTTTCACCCGCCAATCCTGGCCGGGAAGAAATAACCCGCTACTTGGGAAAAGGCATACCCGAAGCCATGCTGACTTGGCAGCCGGTGCTGCCGGTTTTACTGACAACAGCGGTTGACGGTGCGGATATTGTCGAATTGGGTTGGCATCGCCTGGGTAATGACGCCGTATTACTGGCACATACCCGTGACGGTCAGCGGCTACCGCAAACCCTTAACGATGCCACGACTGAGCCACGGTTCAGCGAGACCGCCTTACTGGCTGCCGTAAATCGCGTGGCCGCCAATACCCAAGTGGAGTCACAAACCCTTCTGAATGAATACGACAGCTACTACTACCCAAGACACCATCAAAGCCTGGTTGAAAAGCCACTGCCGGTTCTGCTGGTAAAAATGGGCGATGAAACCGGTACGCTTTTTTATCTGGATCCACAAGATGGTCGTCTGTTGGCCAAGCTGGATAGAAGCCGCCGGGTTTTTCGCTGGCTTTACTCCGGTTTGCATCACTGGGATTTCGGCTGGCTTTATCAAAGGCCGCTATGGGATGTTTGGATGCTGATATGGGTATCATTTGGCTTGGTGCTGGGCACCAGTTCGCTGGTAGTTGGCTGGCGACGCTTGAAGCAAACCTTTTTTCCCAAAAAGAAAATTATTCGCTCTAAAAAAATTGAAACCCGGAAGCCTGCACCTATCGCACCCAGGTATTTATAGATTTTGATAGGTAATCATTCAGTGCCCCTTTTTTAAAGGGGGAGGTGAATAACTACTTTAATAGTGCTATGGTGTTTACAGTCAGTGGTAGGGTGCGCATCGCGCACCTAAAATCGCATCCACTAAACGGTTTTTATTTGCACCACAATCTATTATTATTATTTTCTAATGGGTATCTTATTGGGTTTCTACTCTGGTTGTGGTGCGCGATGCGCACACTACTCAACTAAACAGTAGTATTGTGAAGCTTGGCGAGAGTTATTTGTTGCGAGATGACTAAGACATCTGTATGAAAGTAAAGGTATTTTAAAAATATTCAGACGTAAAGGCTCCCATACCCGCTATGGGAGCCAGACAATAATAGACTACCGGTTAAACAATTTTTCCACTTTGAATCTGTTTAACGGTACTAACCAAACGATCAATTTCTTCGTAGGTGTTATAGAACGCCAAGGAAGGACGTACTGTGCTTTCCAGACCAAAACGACGCAAGATCGGTTGTGCGCAATGATGGCCGGTACGAACAGCAATACCCACCTTATTTAAAGCGACACCGATATCCTGATTGCTGTGCCCTGCCAATACAAACGACAACACACTGGCTTTTTCCGTAGCCGTACCAATCAAGCGCAAACCTTGAATGCTCTTAAGTGCCTCCATCCCGTAAACCAACAATTCATGCTCGTAACGCGCTACATTTTGGATACCGATTTTGGTCAGATATTCAAGCGCCGTCCCCAAGCCTACGGCATCCGCAATGTTGCCGGTACCGGCTTCAAAACGGGCTGGAGCAGGCTGGAATATGGTTTTTTCAAACGTTACGTCATCAATCATGTTACCGCCGCCTTGCCACGGTGGCATGGACTCCAGTAACTCGGCCTTGCCATATACCGCACCAATTCCGGTGGGGCCGAATATTTTGTGCCCTGAAAATACACACCAATCACAATCAAGCGCTTGCACATCAACCTGCAAGTGCGAAACGGATTGAGCGGCATCCAGCAAAACACGAGCGCCAACACGATGCGCCATGGCAATAATTTCCTGAGCCGGCGTAACCGTACCGAGGGCATTGGAGACATGCGTGAACGACACCAGCTTGGTACGGGAGCTCAGCAATTTCTGATATTCCCCCAGTAACACCTGACCATTATCATCAACCGGCACTACGCGTAATTTTGCACCGGTCAATTCGCACAGCTGTTGCCACGGGACAATATTGGCATGATGCTCCAGCCAAGTGACGATAATCTCGTCACCGGCAACCAGATTTTGCTGCCCCCAACTTTTGGCAATCAGATTGATTCCCTCAGTGGTTCCACGGACAAAAATAATCTCTTCAGAAGACGACGCATTTAAAAAGTGCGCAACCGTATCGCGAGACTTTTCATAGGCATCGGTTGCCCGTGCCGCCATCTCATGTGCCGCACGATGAATGTTGGAATTTTCGTGCTCATAAAAATACGAAACCCGATCAATCACTACCTGAGGCTTTTGGGTTGTCGCCGCGTTATCCAACCAAGCTAACGGATAACCGTTAACTCTTTCTTTTAGAATCGGAAAATCGCGACGCACGGCATGGACATCAAAAGGCGGATGCGCCGAAGCAAGCCCTGGCGCATTAAAACCATCGTTTTTTTGCTCATCCAGAAAATAAAATGATGAACCCGACCCTGCGCTTTCTGGCGTGCTTCCGGATGGCGTCGAAAAAGGCGTAAAAAACTTCAGCAACTCAGCTTCACCCGGCAAACCATAGACTTCGGGTGAAAGACCCGCGATCAATGAAGCATCCAGACTGGCAAAGGAGCTTGCCAAACCGGGCGTTGCCGTAGAAACGGGAATACCGGAAATCGAACCGCCTGACGTTGGATTGGCAACAAAAAGCTTTTGCAATTCGGCTTCAAAAACCTGCGGAGAAAACCTTGCATCCGCTGATTTTTCAGCCGCAGCCCGTGCTTCAACCGTTATGTCTTGTGCCGACGGAATACCCGAAACTGAATCGGCATCAACACTTCCGGGAATGTTGCTTCCGGTAGGAATGCGCGAAACCAGTAACTGTTGCAATTCAGCGACCCCAGGCAAGCCAAAGTCATGCGGGAAAATACCCGACAACACGGACTTGTCCAGACCTGCAAAAGACGATGGCAAGCCGGGTACTGAAGGCGTATTACCCAAAACCGAACCGGTATCAAGACTGTCAGGAACGCTCTCGAAAGACGGCTGACGCGGCGCAAATAATTGCCGCAACTCAGCCTCACCCGGCAAACCAACCGCTTGCGGGACACTACCGGTTACCCCGGAATGACCCAAGCCAGCCAAAGGCGAAACCGCTCCGCCAGAAGCTGCCGAAGTCCCAATACCCAGCCGTGAACCATCACAAGGCAACGCTGAAAACAGCTCGTTGGCAAGTTTGGTTAAATAATCGACATCCGGCAACGATGCAGCCCCTGAATTTTCCGTAAAACCTGATTGCGCTAGATTGGCTTGATCAAATTCACTTGTAATCATGGTACTTGCCCACTTCGACATTCTCGAGCACACCGAGCGCATCATCAGTCAACACCGCCAGCGAGCAATACAGAGAGATAAGATAAGAGGCAATCGCTTTGTGATTGATGCCCATAAAACGGACAGAAAGCCCCATGCTTAATTCGCCGGTCAGATTCGGTTGATAAAGACCGACTACACCTTGACGACTTTCACCGGTACGTAACAATAAAATATTGGTTTTACCATTAACCACTTTAACTTTATCAGAAGGAATCAAAGGCAAGCCGCGCCACGTCATAAACTGTGAGCCGAACATCGTGACGATTGCAGGTGGAACCCCACGACGGGTACATTCACGACCGAAAGCTGCGATTGCAAGTGGATGAGCCAAGAAAAATGCAGGTTCTTTCCAAACGCGGGAAATGAGTTCATCCAAATCATCGGGCGTGGGTGCGCCGGTACGCGGCTGTACTTTAAACCCTGGCGCAACGTTGTTAAGCAAGCCATATTCGGTGTTGTTAATCAATTCGCTTTCTTGGCGCTCTTTAATGGTTTCAATAGTCAAACGCAGCTGTTCATGGATTTGGTTATGTGGGCTGCTGTATAAATCAGAAATACGGGTATGCACGTCAAGTACGGTATTAACGGCATTCAAGCGGTATTCTCTGCCCCATTCTTCGTAATCAACAAAGGTTTGTGGCAGTTCTTTTTCATCAAGACTTGAACAATCAACAAAGAGCTCGTTTTCGTTCTTAACTTTGTTAACGCGGTAAATACCGGCCTCAAGAGGCTTCCATTGCATCAAATGAACCAACCACCGGGGGGTGATGGTTGATAACATAGGGACGGTTTTGGTGGCATTCGCTAATGTACGCGCCGCGACATCGCCTAGTGCGGTATGTGATGTGCCTTCATGTATATCGGTCATGACTTTATTCCTATTGTGGTGGTTGTAATTAATGAAATTAAAATTAGTCTTTCCAATCTCTAATCAGAAACTAATGCGTTGGAAGCTCCATCTTCGTAGTTATTCACATCCCTCTTTGAAAAAGGGGGATTTATCTAATAAAATCTCCCCTAACCCCTCTTTTCAAAGAGGGACTGAATGATTACACGTCTTCCGGTATTTGTAGTTTTTCAGAAATTAAACTTCCATTACCTGAAGATTTAGTTAATACGGATACCGTCCCCTAAAGGAATGCTATTCGTTAGCATCGAAATTATTTATCTGAAAATCTATAGAAGCAGGCGCGTAAGGTTCCTAACTTTCAGGGTAAAAGCCAGGAAAATCATAAAACGTTATATTCCGGCACCGCCATGGAACAACTCGCCACGGACATGGGCCTGAGTGATATTGCTGCCGGGTGGGACACTATGAGTTAGCCAAACGTTACCACCAATAGTTGAGCCGTGACCAATGGTGATACGACCCAAAATCGTTGCGCCGGCATAAATAACAACATCATCTTCAACGATAGGATGTCGTGCATTACCTTTAACCAGTAACCCGTTATCATCTTTCAGAAAACGTTTGGCACCCAGGGTAACGGCTTGATAAACACGCACATGGCATCCAATCACCGCAGTTTCTCCGATAACAACACCGGTACCGTGGTCGATAAAAAAGCTCTCGCCGATTTGTGCGCCCGGATGAATATCAATCCCCGTAGCAGAATGAGCAATCTCGGCGATAACGCGAGCCACCAGCGGCGCTCCTAACTGATAAAGAATATGCGCAAGCCGATGGTGAATAATGGCGGTAATACCCGGATAACAAACCAGTACCTCATCAGGGCTTCTTGCAGCGGGATCACCTTCGAATGCCGCTTGAATATCAGTGTCAAGCAACTTTCTTACCGTGGGTAATTGCGAGGCAAACTGGCGTGCCAAATTAATAGCTTGGTCATGCGTTGCTTTATCAAGTCCCTGATGCCCGTTATTAAAGTGCAGTTCGCGGCTGATTTGCTTATAAAGCTTGCGTAGCACCGTTTCAAGGGTATGGCCTACAAAGTAATCAATCCCTTCGTCATTCAGATCGGGCAACCCCAAGCGATTGGGAAATAAGACGGCTCCCAACCCCTCCAATATGAGTTGTAACTCTTTTCGTGAAGGCAGTTTTGGGGGTTTATCGCGCCGGCTTCGGGTTTCCAGAGACTGCACGCGCAAATCACGTAATTGCGCAACCAGCGTATCAATACCCCAATCGTACTTCGTACTTAAATGGCTGGCATCGTTCATGCGGCAATACCACTGGCATCAAAAAGACCTTCAAACAGAGGCGAGCTTAAATAACGCTCACCTGAATCCGGCAACACCACCACGATAATTTTACCTGCATTTTCAGGTCGCTTAGCTACACGGACGGCCACGGCAACCGCTGCACCGCAGGAAATACCGGCCAGTATGCCCTCTTCCTTGGCAAGACGACGTGCGTAATCGATGGCTTCTTCGTTACTGACTTGCTCGATATCATCCACCAAAGAAAGATCCAGTACGCCCGGAACAAATCCCGCGCCAATACCTTGAATCTTGTGCGGCCCGGGTTGAAGTGGCTCGCCAGCGCGAAACTGGGTCAGTACCGGACTGGCAGTCGGTTCTACCGCAATTGAAATAATCGCCTTGCCTTGGGTTTGTTTGATATAGCGGGAAACTCCGGTAATCGTTCCACCCGTACCTACGCCTGATACCAAAATATCAATCGCGCCATCGGTATCGTTCCAGATTTCATGGCCGGTGGTCTGCTCATGAATAGCGGGATTGGCCGGATTTTTAAATTGCTGTAACAAGACATAACGCTCAGGATCGGATGCCGCAATTTCTTCGGCTTTGGCAATAGCGCCACTCATGCCTTTAGCGCCTTCCGTTAAGACCAGTTTGGCCCCATAGGCAATCAACAACTTACGACGCTCCAAGCTCATGGTTTCCGGCATGGTTAACGTCAAGGGCGTGCCTCGCGCCGCAGCAACAAAAGCCAGGGCAATACCGGTGTTGCCGCTGGTGGGCTCAACGAGCTCCTTACCGGGTCCCAGTAAGCCACGTTGTTCGGCATCCCAGATCATCGCCGCACCAATCCGGCACTTGACTGAATAAGCAGGATTACGCCCTTCAATTTTTGCCAGCACGGTGGCTGCGGCTCCATCAGTGATGCGGTTGAGCCGTACCAAGGGCGTATTACCGATGGAGTGAGAATTATCTTCGTACCAATGTGCCATAACAGTCTCCTGTGATTTAATTGCAAAGCTGATTGAATAGCCCAATTTTGGCTAAAAAAAAGCCAGTGGCCCTTCCGGGCTCACTGGCTTCCGGTTGTCCGGTCAGCTTGCAATTTTTTGATTAAAATACCCTACACGTTGTATTTTGTCAAACATGCAAAGCGTTTACCGATTCTACGTAAAACATTATTGCTAATGCCCAAGTGTTAGTTGTCCAACGTATTAAATTACGCGAACAGACAATACACCATCAATAGCGCGGATGCGCTCCAAAATTTCAAAGGGCGCATCGGCATGAATATCCACCAACGTATAGGCATAATCGCCGCGTGACTTATTAAACAGATCCAAAATATTAAGACCGGCTTCCCCCAAAACGGATGAAATTTGACCGACTATATTGGGTACATTATGGTTGGCAATGGCCAGTCGCTCACCTTCTTCACTTGCAGGAATAACAATTTCCGGAAAGTTGACCGCATTACGAATAGAGCCCGTTTCCAAAAACTCCCGTACCTGATCTGCCACCATTGCCGCACAATTATCTTCGGCTTCTTCTGTAGAAGCGCCCAAGTGAGGCAGCACGATAGCCCGAGGATGATTTATCAAAGCGGGTGTTGGAAAATCACAGACATAGGCATGCAAAGCACCCGCGTCCAAAGCCTCAAGCACGGCCGCTTCATCCACAACACCCGCACGGGAAAAGTTAAGTAATGTCGCACCCTTTTTGATGCGCTCTATATGCTCTTTGCTGAACAAATTTTTGGTTTTATCATTCAGTGGAATATGCAGGCTGATAAAATCTGCACGAGAAACCAGATCATCAATGCTGGTTGCCGGTACGGTGGCTGCATTAAGTTTCCAAGCACTTTCCAGAGACATAAACGGATCAAAACCCATGGTGTTTAAGCCTAAAGCAGCCGCCGAATTGGTTACTTTTACCCCGATCGCGCCCAAGCCCAACACCCCCAAAGTCTTGCCCGACACCTCAAAGCCCGCGAAATATTTTTTGTTTTTCTCAATTTGTTCGTTGATCTTGGCTTCGTCCCCTTCCAGGCTGTGGATGAACTTTATTGCCGGCACAATATTTCTGGCCGCTAATAGCATCCCCGCAATGGCTAACTCTGCCACTGCATTTGAATTGGCTCCGGGGGCATTAAATACCGGAATGCCTCGCTGGGTATATTCTGCTACCGGAATATTATTGACACCTGCGCCAGCTCGACCTACCGCCTTAAGAGATTCGGGAATCGGCTGATCATGCAAATTAAATGACCTCAGCAAAATGGCATCGGGGTTATCGATGTGTGATGAAACTTGGTAGCGCTCACCGGGAAGCCTGTCCAGTCCAGCCCGTGATATATTGTTATAGGTCAAAATTTTAAACATCTATTTTTCCTTTTTTTATTAACACACGCTATAAAAGCAACCCTCACATCCACAGCAAACAGGATCATTGCGATATTAAGGCAGAAACACCGGCTTTTAAGAATTGCAAGTTGATGCGCTTTCGTACCGGCTAAAATACCAGGCAAAGTATAGTACACCAAGCGTTGATGACCTAGAAGGATCGATTATACGGGTGATGAAGCGCGTTATGCCACCGTATTTATGCATCGGAACACCTGCCCTCAAAAAAATTAACGGTCGCGATGTAACCGCTTAAACACAAAAAAACCTATAAACATAGCGCCGACAAACACATAACTACCGGCCAAGCCAGACGTTAAGCTAACCAGTGCAGGCCCGGGGCATAAGCCGGACAAACCCCAGCCTATGCCAAATATCGCAGACCCGGCGATTAATTTTGCATCTATTTTTACTTTTGGACTGACCAACAAGTTCCGATCCGTGTCCTCAATTTGTTTAAGGCGCTTACGCATAAACCATTGCAAGATGCCCAAGGTGAACAACGCACCGACCATCACCAGCGCGAGTGTTGGATCCCAATTGCCTGCGACATCCAGAAAACCCAGTACTTTTAAGGGGTTAATCATTTGGGCCATTACCAAACCCAGTCCAAAAAGCAGACCGCTAATAAACGTTGAAAAGTTTGAATTCATTGATACTGCCTTAAAAACCATGACGCACGATAAATACCGTAATACCGGCTGTAGTCATAAAAAGTAGGGTTGCCACGATGGAGCGCATCGATAATCGCGCATTGCCACAAATACCATGACCGCTGGTGCAGCCTCCACCAAGACGAGTGCCATAACCCACCAACAAACCGGCGATGGCCAATACGATTAACGGCGTATCAATCTGGATGTGCACGCTGCCGCCAAACAACTTCCATAACGGCGCACTGAGAACCAGTCCAGCCAAAAACCATAATCGCCAACCGACATCTTGCTGCCAAGGCGGCAAAATGCCGGCGGCAATACCGGAAATACCGGCAGTACGGTTATGAAAAAGTAGTAGCCATGCCGAAGCAAGCCCAATTAAAGCACCACCGCCTAATGCTGATAAAACGGTTAGGTAAGTCATCGCTTAAGTATCTCTGGTAAAAAAACGTCTATTTAATCAGAAATGCCGCGACCATGCGAGTTATCCCAAGAATTAATACATTTTCAATTCAATAGCCTGAGCCCCCTAACCGGCTCGCATTGCCTTGCTTTGTGCGCAGTAACCATGGGCAAAATAGTTGACGCCAAACATGCCCACAGGGACTTTCACCCTGTTGATAAGTTACCCTTGTGGGCGCACAAGTACAAACATAGATTTGCACTCCATTTTTTAAATGCGTAGATTGGATTAGCGTAACCCAACAGAGTGCCTACTAACTGACAAATATACAGAAGGTTTCGCCACATTGAAAATCTCATGGGCAACCCTAATTATAAATAACAAAACAACTTTAAAGAGCCATTAGCAATGACAACCACCACGCCTTACAGTCTCATCGGCGGCGAACAAGCCCTCCTCTGCTTGGTTGACCGATTTTACTTTTATATGGATACCCTGCCCGAAGCACAAGGCATACGCGCCATACACCAAGCCAATCTTGCTTCTGCCAAGACCAAGTTGTTCAAGTTTTTATCGGGCTGGCTGGGCGGCCCCAACTTGTTCATTGAAGAATTTGGCCACCCAATGTTGCGTGCCCGCCATTTGCCGTTCGCAATTGGCGAGTCGGAACGTGATCAGTGGATGCTGTGCATGAATAAAGCGCTGGCGGAAATGACACTGGATTCGCAGTTGCAAACCAACCTCCACAATGCTTTACAGCAACTGGCAACGCACATGATTAATCAAGAGTCAGTGATGGTATCCCGTTGAGGCGGTATTTTTGTTTTTAGCCTGTTTTTAAATGATTGCCTCGATTGACAATAACTGCCCTTTGATTCATAGGGTTGAAATTGAAAGTCAAACGCTCTCATACCTTAATCACTATTAAGCAAGATTACGATGAACTGCGTACAATTGCACCCAATTGTACTCATTAACAAACAGGATAAAAAATGGAAGACCAACCCATCAACAAAGTAACCTACTGGCATCCTTCGGCAGGCGACACTATCGAGGGCATCATTCAAGGCAGTGGTGCTGCTAAGGATTTACTCTATGACGAACACAAAACCCTATTTTTACAGGAGGATAACGGCGCGCTTGTCGGTGTTGACCTCAATCGTTATTTGATACACAGCTTGAAACAACACAACGCCGCCTTGGGAGATTTAGTCACCGTGACTTTTCACGGCAAAGAGCAGAAAAATAGCGGACGTTCTTTTAATCGCTACACCTTGTTAGTGGATAAGCCTGCCGGCTCGGTATAAAAAGCCCCGCCGTTAAGCCATTCATGACTGGACAATCTAGCCAGTACGCCACTACTGTCGGGTTTAGGGACGCTTAAAATAATAACCGACCAGACCGGCAGTGAGGCGCTGACTGACGACCAAAAATATCAATGTCGTTGATTTCCAGTGCCTACGTTACCTATACAGAAACCAAGTTAAAAAGCCCGAACAGCACGCACACTAAGTCGGCTGTGTTTGTTGTAACGATCCTGATCGCCATTGCCGAAGCCTTGAATCCACGCACTGTTGCTATCGAGTTCCGTTAAACTCCAGTAATCGTCTTTGGCAAAAGCACCCACACTATTTTTGTGTTCATAAAGGACTTTTATCTCGATCTTTGTCGGTAAATGCCAGCCATCACCATAAGCGCTGGCTGCAATAACAGCTTCTTTCCAACTGAGCAAATGCGTTTCATCGGTAGCTTTGGCTTCCTAACCATGCACACCGGAACTATCGACATAATAGATTGTGCCGCCATAAGGCCCCTTTTCTCCCACGACTGGGACGTTGCCCGCCGCACAGACACCCATTCTAACCAGCGCTCCCGCAACCAGCCAAGCCATTGTCGTCATTTGTTTAAATCCACTCATTGTTCTATCCACAGGGTTGGCCTTGTTTAGCATAAGGCATAAAAAAATTAGCATCCCGCTTGGGACGACTAGTGTGCGCTATTACGGCATGCCTTAACGACATCCAGGCGACCCAATTTTCATGGTTGTTAGTGTGTCCTGTCAACGTAATCCTGAGCGCTGATGGAAAGCACCCTTTGATTTGATTCAGTACGGACATTAACTCCACATTATTGAAACGCTGTTCCTGAGAATCGAACTGTGTAAATAAATCCAGTGGTTGTGCCACAGTCAGCAATTAGTCGCTAGTAAAAGTCGATTCGCCAGAACCGGCTAGTCGTCGGGGCGTTTATCCCCATTAGTCTGTGAGCCAAAATAAGTTTGTCGGACGTTTGAGGTTAAAGTATGCTTATGCCCACAAGACTTGATATAAAACGATCAATTTTTTAAACAAATAGGTAGTTAAAATGAAAAATTATGAAATTGTAGACATTGAATTGCATGTAGGCGGTGAAGATTACGAGATTGGCTTGGAAGGTTTTTATATTGAAGCCATGATTAAGGCAGGCCACGCGGACATTGAAGCATTTTTACAGTCCAAAATAGAATCTCAAGGCGGTTGGCTTAAAGATGTGCCTATTGTTAACCAAGCCCGTTGTGCGGTTGTTCAAACATTGGCTGAACGTTAAGTGTAAAAATTAATATGACAGTAAAATGGTAAAAGACAAGACCAATATTATAGGTTCCATATAATTACGATATAAAATTCAATATTTCAAACTATTTGGTATTGGTAAAATATTGATATTGCCAGGAGGCACTATTGAAACAATCCTTTTATGACCTGAATTATTCTGATTTAGAAACAATAATAAATCAGAATAATTTAAACCACTCAGCAGCAACAGTTCTTTTTAATTGGCATTATAAGAAAAAAGAAAGTGCTCAGTGCGTTGATAAAATTGCCAAATGCTCATTGGCCTTTTTTGAAAATAATTTCGACTTTTCTCTACCCGAAATCGATACGGTTCATGAATCAAAAAATGATCGAACAGTAAAATTTCTTTTTAAGCTTAAAGACAATCATAAAATTGAAACTGTCCTTATTCCGTTTAATAAAAAATATTCTATTTGCCTTTCATCGCAGGTTGGCTGCGCAATGAATTGTTCTTTTTGTTTTACCGGAAAACAAGGACTTAAAAGAAATTTAACTACCAGTGAAATTGTTGGCCAGTTTATACAAGCTTGGCGTTGGTTAGCGGCAAACAGGCCTGGAGAAGAGAGGATTTTAAATATAGTTTTTATGGGACAAGGTGAGCCTTTACACAATTTTGATGCCGTCAAAAAAGCCTGCGAAATATTTTTATCAAAACACGGAACGTCAATTGGTGTTCAAAAAATCACTATTTCAACGGCGGGTTATATTCCAGGCCTTAAAAGATGGAGTCAGGAAATCCCTGGGGTAAACCTTGCGCTATCTCTTCATTCACCCT
This sequence comes from Methylococcaceae bacterium, assembly GCA_037129595.1. Lineage (GTDB taxonomy): Bacteria > Pseudomonadota > Gammaproteobacteria > Methylococcales > Methylomonadaceae > Methylobacter_C. Next base: position 22,872 of record JBAXUR010000027.1, read on the forward strand.
TTGAAGAAAAGAGGAATGAACTTATTCCCATTAATAAAAAATATCCGCTAGATGAAGTGTTAACCACTATTGACGAGATACCTTTAAATAAAAAGCAGTTTATTACTTATGAATATATTCTGATAAAAGATTTTAATGATTCTCCGGATGATGCTAAAAAATTGGGAACGATACTGGCTGGTAAAAGTGCTTATATAAACTTGATTCCGTTTAACTCATTCCCCGGATCACATTACCAGCGTCCGGATTTGGATACAGTTGAACAGTTTAAAGAAGTTTTAGATACTTTTAAAATCCCGACTTTAATAAGAAGTGCTAAAGGTGATGATGTATTAGCAGCCTGTGGACAACTCAATTCTAAAAATTAAAGTGCTGTAACTAGCCTTCCAAATGCGCATCAAACTAGCAGCTAACAAATCCGTCGTTATCCTAAACTTTAGGTAAGTATTCATCTCCCCTATTTGAAAAAAAGGAGTTAGGGGAGATTTTATTAGATAAATCCCCCTCAATCCCCCTTTTTCAAAGGGGGAGGTGAATAATTACGATTTTTGTAGCTTTGCCTGACAATGCTGCCTGGCAATCTTTGCCACTTATTTAATATTCCAATATTTACTTTCTGTCTCACGCAATGACTGCACTTGCCATAAGCCATCCTTTACGCCAAGTGAAATCGCACCACTGTCGGCGGTATTTAACCATTGCGTTTTTATTTTCTCATAACGATCTAAAACTTCCTGATGAGGATGTCCAAATTGATTACGATAGCCGGCGGGAATTAACACATAGACCGGTTGAACCGCTTGCAGAAATTTATAGGTGGATGAGGTTTTACTGCCATGATGGGGGGAGATTAATACATTGGCTTTTAAATTATTGCCATAAGTCTCAACCAGCCACGATTCTGCCGCCGTCTCTATGTCACTGGTCAACAATACGGCGCCTTGTTCAGATTCAATTTTTAGTACACAGGAATTATCGTTATCTGAAACAAATGGGTGCTGCGGTGACAATAGCGTAAATGTGACTTCGTCCCATGTCCAGGATTGTCCCGTCTCGCACATCAGCGGTGAATAATCGCTTAACTGTTGCGGAACACTGGTGAGTACCTGCTCTGTCGGCATTCCCTGTATTAACGATAACGCACCGCCAATATGATCATTATCACCGTGACTAATGATTAAACTGTCTATTTTATCCGCACCTTGCCGTCTTAAAAAAGGCAAAACGACGCTTCGTCCCATATCACTTTCGGCTGAAAATTTGGCACCGGTATCATAAACCAGCCAATGATTTTCAGTTTGCACAACGACCGACAAGCCTTGTCCGACATCCAGAAGGGTCATGTTGATGCTGCCTGCCTTGGGCTTATTGGCCGGTGTAAAAACCAATGGTAAAAACATGATTAAACTTAACCATCGTGCCGGCATACCACGCGGCGCAAGCAATAATAAAACCCCCGGCAGGGAAAACATTAAGGCCCAGACTGAAGGCTGCGCATGGCTGATGGTTGCCATCGGAAATTCTGCAAGACGGACTAACAGCCACCATAAGCCTTGCAATACACTATCTACGACCACAAACAACTTGCTTGCCAACAGCGGAAAATTAAACATCACCAAGACAGCCAACAACGACAAGGGTACTGCCAACAAACTGATAACGGGTACCGCAATAAAATTAGCCAGCGGTGAAATAAGGGAAACCTGTTGAAAAAAGAACAGTAATAACGGCGACAAGCCCACCGAGGTTGCCCAATTTATTTTTATACCCTCAAGCAGATAACCGGATTTACCGAAGCGTCCGGCCACCACATAAATAATCAAGCTTACCGCAAGAAAGGACAGCCAAAAGCCGACGGCCAATACCGCCAAAGGATCATAAACCAACACTACAATCAGGGCAACGGCCAGCGTGTTAAAGGGGCGGGTATTTCGTTGAAGAATAATGGCCAGCATAACGACCGCCAGCATGATTACCGCCCGTTGCGCGGGCACTGAAAACCCCGCCAAGCCTGCGTAAAAAACGGCAACCAACAGCGCTGCAACAGCAGCGACCCGTTGCGGTGACCACCTTAATAATCCCGTCCAGGCCCATACTTTAAGTACCAAAAAATAAGCCAAGCCAGCAATCAGACCCACATGCGAGCCGGAAATAACCACCAGATGCGTCGTTCCGGTTTTGCGAAAAACATCCCACTGCTGTTGCGTGATACCGTTACCATCACCAATCGTCAGCGCCTTAATCAGTCCGAGACTCGGCCTGTCACTCAATAGAAATGATAGGCGATCGGTGATACTTTGTCGCCAAACGGAAATATTGCTCCAGGCAGAATCACGTCCCAGTAAAACAGGTTTTGAATCGGGGCGCACATAGCCGGCTGCGCCAACGCCTTGGGTAAATAACCAGCGTTCATAATCAAAGCCGCCAGGATTTAAGCTACCATGAGGACGTTTTAGCTTAACCGTAAAAGACCAGTATTGTCCGGCCTTGATGGCTTGATCAGGATAATACCAGCTTAATCTTAATTTGGAAGGCAGCTTTTGAGTTGACTCTGTGACCATAAAATCAAAGCGCGTTTGTCTTTCGTCCTGCTCCGGCAAATCGACAATAATCCCTTTAACGGGAATATTGATGCCTTCTAGCGATTCTGGCAAACGGTCGGATAATCTGACCATGGCAAACACGATAGCCCACAATACACCCATTACAAAAAACAACCACCGCCAATACCGCAACCATGCCATAATGCCGGCAGAAACAGTGACGACTATTAGCCACTGACTTCCCGGCAATACCGAAAACTGCTGGACAACTAAAAGTCCGGACAGAAATGACAGGGCAGAAGCAATCATTTAACTCCTTGGCGTTTTTGAGGCTGAAAAAAACCTGATAAACTAGTTCGTAAACAACTTTGACTTTAAAAAACGATGGCCAAAAAACTGTTACAAAACCTGTTACATAAGTTTATCCCTGACCATGACGTAATTAAACAACACAAAAATCTTCAGTTTCTGGGTGATAAACTGCATGACCCCAATCTCTGGCATTTGAATCGACGCTCTGTATCTATGGCTTTTGCAGTAGGTCTTTTTTGCGCCTGGATTCCGACCCCGGGACAAATGGCGCTTGCCGCGCTAGGTGCATTTTATTTCCGGGGAAATTTACCTGTTTCCATCGCACTGGTTTGGATAACCAATCCTGTCACTATGCCGCCACTCTTTTATTTTGCTTATCGGGTTGGGCTTACAGTGCTGAATCTCCCATCGGCATCTTTTTCACTGGATGCGGTATTATCCGGCGATATTTTGTTGCCGTTTCTTACCGGCTGTTTGCTTATCGGTGTGATTTGCTCTAGCGTAGGCTATTTTGGAATTAACTATTTCTGGCATTATCATGTTGCCAAAAAATGGATCACCAGAAAGCATACACGCCAGCATCCATCTTCCAAAAAGAATCCATTCAAAGCTGTTGGTTACGATAAACCGTAAATCTTAAAAAATTATTCACCACGAAGACACGAAGGACAAGAAGGACACGAAGAAAAAATTTTAAAAGCCTGTCCGGTTTAGCTTATTTCTTTCAAATTACAATCTTTGGGTAATAATGAACGTACATGAAATAACTTGACCATTTATATCCCCTCACCCCAGCCCTCTCCCGGCGGGAGAGGGAGCAAGATACCTGATTTATTTCATGTGCATTCCTAAAAAAGCACATAAACCCTGTAACTTGCTGAATATCAGGTAAATCACAAAAAACTTTAAAGAGCATCACCACGAAGACACGAAAAAAGACCCAGTTTTTTTCTTCGTGTCCTTCGTGTCTTCATGGCGAATAAAATCAGCCAACAATCAACCCGTCTTCCATGTGCAAAACCTTGCCCATTCGCGCTGCCAGCTCATGATCATGTGTCACTACCAAAAAGCTGACATTAAGCTCCTGATTTAGCTCCAGCATTAACTGGTAAACCTGATCCGCCGTTTTACTGTCAAGATTGCCGGTAGGTTCATCAGCCAAAATTAAACTCGGTTTGTTAATTAACGCCCTTGCTACGGCTGCACGCTGCCTTTCGCCACCGGATAATTCACCCGGTTTATGTTCAATACGATGACCCAAACCTACACGCTGTAATAACTCACTGGCACGAACACGCGCCTGCTTAACTGACTCACCGCCTATCAACAAGGGCATCGCCACATTTTCAAGAACGGTAAACTCACCTAACAGATGATGCGACTGATAAATAAAACCTAACGATTTATTTCTTAATTTAGCCAACTTGGCAGCACTGACTTGATTAATATTAACGCCATCCAATACAACCTCGCCGCCACTGGCTTTTTCCAGCCCACCCAAAAGATGCAGCAAGGTACTTTTACCGGAACCTGAGGCGCCCATAATAGCAACACGCTCGCCTTTGCTAATATTTAAATCAACGCCTCTCAAGACCTCAACATTCAACCCGCCCTGATCATAACGCTTAGTCAGTTGGTGACAATGCAAAATACTGCTTTTATTCATATCTAAGAACTTCCGCCGGGTTTATTCTGGAGGCCTGCCAGGCAGGATAAATCGTCGCCAATAAGGACAGAAAAAAGGCCATACCGGCTATCGCGTAAACATCAGACCAGACCAGCTTGGAAGGTAGTTCACTAATGTAATAAACATCAGCCGCCATAAACTGAACCTGAAATAATTTTTCAATAGCCGGCACAATAGTTTCAACATTTAACGCAAGCACTATGCCGCCTAATGTACCCAAGGCTGTACCAACTATCCCGATAATGGAGCCTAATACCATAAAAATCCCCATCACTGAGCCCGAAGTCAGTCCCTGGGTTTTTAGAATGGCAATATCGCCACGTTTATCGGTAACCACCATCACCAATGTGGAAACAATATTAAAAGCCGCTACCGCCACTATCAACAACAAAATAATAAACATTACCCTCTTTTCAGTTTGAATAGCCCTAAAGAAATTGCTATGCGCCAGCGTCCAATCACTCACCTGATATTCATTATCAAGTGCTTTTGCCAAGGCATGGGTAATTTGCGGGGCGTTAAACAAATCGTCCAGTTTGATTCGCAAACCTGATACTGCGTCCTCCAGACGAAATAACTTGGCTGCATCCTCAATATTAATCAGCGCCATGTTACGATCATACTCATACATACCGACCTGAAAAATACCCACCACCGTAAAGCGCCGCATTCTAGGCACAATACCCGCCGGTGTAGAATTAATTTGTGGACTGATTACAGTGATTTTGTCACCCATCGTCACGCCCAAATAATTGGCCAACTCCACACCTAAAACAATCCCATATTGACCAGCAACCAGATCAGTAAGTTTACCTGCTTTCATCCTATCGGCCACTTCTGAAACTCTGGCCTCATATTCCGGTAATATCCCGTTCAGCATAGTTCCGCTGACACGTCGATCAGCATTAATCATCACTTGCCCGCTTATAAAAGGCGCAGCGCCCTGTACATGCGGATAATTTTTTAATTTCTGGTCCAGTTCACGCCAGTTATCCAACTGCCCGTATCGACCGGTGACCGTAGCATGAGATGTCATTCCCAGAATCCGCTCGCGTAATTCGGCTTCAAAACCATTCATCACGGACAAAACCGTAATCAGCGCGGTAACGCCCAAGGCAATACCCATAACTGAAGTTAAGGTAATAAAAGAAATAAACTGGGTTCGACGTTTAGCCCGCGTGTAGCGCAAGCCAATATAAAAAACAAGAGGTTTAAACATGAAGTTTACAAGTTAGAGAAAAAATCAGGAGTTCTTGCACTGAGGGCAAAATCCATATAAATAAAGGCCATGATCAGTGAGTTCATAACCCAGTTTTTGGGCAATTTCTTTTTGCCGTGCTTCGATAAGTTCATCAGTAAACTCATCTACTTTGCCGCACTTCATACAAAGAATATGGTCATGATGATCGCCCTTCGCCAATTCAAAGATTGAATTACCCCCCTCAAACTGATGCCGGGTCACCAGTCCTGCTGCTTCAAACTGGGTTAAAACCCGATAAACCGTGGCCAAGCCGATTTCTTCATCTTCACTCAGCAGAATTTTATACACTTTTTCAGCGGTTAAATGATGCTCATTAGTCTGTTTTTCTAAAATCTGTAGAATCTTGACCCGAGGTAAAGTAACCTTCAGACCCGCATTCCTTAAATCATGTGTTTCCAACATTAATCTCCAGTTAAAAGACTGAGCAGGCAGTTAAGTACAAAATAGCGCTCATTGTAGCCTTTTTAGAAAGTAAGAGCATGACAGTTTTATAGGATAAATATTTAACATCCTGTATGATTTAATATTTTACCACTTCCGCAGCCTCAAATGAGAAAGTCGCTTTATTATTTAAGTTTATTGACAAGCTTCACACTCGTCTCTTGTTCAACCATCCTTAACCATTTACCCGGTGTTTATACGCTGGAAATTCAACAAGGCAATATTATCGATCAAGCCATGATTGACCAGCTCCGACCCGCCATGAACAAGCGCCAGGTGCTTTATATCATGGGTTCACCCATGCTGGATGATGTTTTCCATAAAAATCGCTGGGATTATCTGTATTCCAATCAACCTGGCGGTGAAGACAGAGTGCAAAAACAAGTTTCATTATTTTTTGAAAATGATCAAATAGTCAGCATTCAGGGGGATTTAAGACCGGGAGCCACGCCTGCGATTAAACCATCCATCGAAACAACCGTTGACGTTCCCAAGCGTGATCTTGACAAAACCTTATGGGAAAAAATCACCGGCCTGTTTGGCTTTGATAGCATTAGTGATACTCCTAAAACTGTTAAAGCGGACCCTAAACCATCCGCGGTATCTGATAAACTGCCACTTTAACAGTGTCGGCTAAATTAGGAATGGATTAATCTGATTTCCAGTGCAAGGATAGGGCTAAGTAGTCGTTCAAAATTTATTTAACATTTTCAAAAAACAAGATTATCCGTTATTTACCAAAACACCAGTAATGGGAATATTTTAGGTTTAAATATGATTTATTAGGTAAAAAATCCTATTTACCATTTTGTTAAAAGACTCTTGGCCACCTGTTAATACGCAAAGTAACTTAAATATTATATCCCTCACCTTCAAGGTGAGGGAGTCAGATGGTCAAGTTATTTCATTACCATTCCAAAAAAAACTGAAAGCAGATTATCCCTTCGCTGCTCTATGACGCCTGGCTTCTTTGGGATCATGAATTAAAGACCGATATATCTCGACTCTATCGGCCTGTTTTAGTGACTGATCAAGCTTGCAAACACTACCAAAAATACCGGCTTTTAAATTTATCGCATCTATTTCCGGAAAACGGATCAACACACCTGATGCAGTTATCGCCTGTTCAACGGTTGCGCCTGCCGGCATTTTTAGGGAGACAATAACTTGCTGCTCCGGAGTAGCGTAAGCCACTTCTACATCAATCATCGCCTTATCCATAAACTTGCTTGGCTCGACTGGTAAAAGAACTCACCATGGTATTACATATCTGGTTAAAAACCACACCGAAGGCAAGACTGGCTAACATGCCCGACATTTCAAACTCCAAATCCAGAGAAATCTTGCTGGCATCTTCACGTAAGGGCATAAAATTCCAGACGCCTTCCAGGTAAGAAAAAGGCCCGTCCAGCAAAGATACCGTTATCTTGCCACCTTTATCAATCTTGTTTCGGGTTGAAAACGCTTTTTTAAAGCCGCCTTTGGAAATCAGTAACTCTGCTTCAACGATATCGTCTTCGCGTTTGATAATCCTGCTGCCACTGCACCAGGGCAAAAATAGAGGATAATCGTCAATGTTGTTAACCAGATCAAACATCTGCTGTGCGGAAAACTTAACCAAGGCACTTTTTTCAATAACCGTCATTTAAAGCACTCCAATAACATGCAGGAAGACAAAAAACACAGCGGCTGGCGCTACATAACTGATTAACATCTTCCATACCGGATAGGCCACACCCGCAGGCATGTTAAGCTCTGCTTCGGTATGTTGCCGGTGCATAATCCAGCCGGCAAATATTGCGATACAAAAACCGCCAATGGGCAGCATTAAATTAGCGGTTAAGTAATCCAGTAATTGAAAAATACTTCTGTCAAAAACCGTAACATTTGACCAGACATTAAAAGAAAATACCGTACCCAAACCCAGCAACCAGGTTGCCAATCCCGACCAAACACAGGCTTTTTCCCGGCTGAAGCCTTTGCTTTCAACCAGCCAGGCAACGGCTGGCTCAATCAGGGAAATAGAAGAGGTTAAGGCCGCAATTGCCAGCATCACAAAAAACAAGATACCCATCAACCAGCCGCCGGTCATGGCACCAAAAGCAATCGGCAAGGTTTGAAAAATAAGTCCGGGGCCGGAATCAGGATGTAAATTATTGGCAAAAACAATAGGAAAAATAGCAATACCCGCCAATAATGCCACGACCGTGTCAGCACCTGCGATCAAAATCGCGGTTTTGGCAATTGATATGCCTTTAGGTAAATAAGAACCGTAAACCATAATGGCGCCCATGCCCAAGCTGAGCGTAAAAAAGGCATGTCCCATTGCGGTTAATACCGAACTACTGGTCAATTTGCTAAAATCAGGTGTGAATAAAAAATGCAGCCCTTGAAAATAACTCCCCGTGGTCATTGCATATCCGACCAACAAAAGTAGTAACACAAACAAACTCGGCATCAAAAACTGCACCGCTTTTTCCAGACCTTTGTTAACGCCACGCACCACAATCAGCATGGTTGCCAGCATGAATAACGAATGCCAGAAAATTAGTTGCACCGGACTGCCAACAAAATCATCAAAAATTCCTTTTATCGCCGTGGCATCGGCATCAAAAAAACTGCCCGTAAAAGCTTTTAGAACGTAAGCAGAAGCCCAGCCAGCAATTACACTGTAATACGACAGGATTAACAGCCCTGCGATAACCCCCATCCAGCCTAAATAATGCCAGTTTTTATCGGCACCCGCTTCTTCAGTCAACAGCTCCATTGTTTCGATGGGATTGCGTTGACTGCGACGTCCGAGCATAGTCTCGGCAATCATGATAGGAATACCGATTAGCAACACGCACAGGAGATAAACGATAACAAATGCACCGCCACCATTTTCTCCGGTAATATAGGGAAACTTCCAAATATTACCCAAACCAACTGCAGAACCGGTTGCTGCCAGAATAAATGCAAAACGTGATGACCATGCACCGTGAACTGTTTTTTTTGTGTCCATCATTTTTGAGCGCCCATTAAAAACTCACCTTATTAGTAATATCGAGTAAAATAACAAAATTATTCCTTTTAGTCAGTTTTAAAATCATAATCTGCAAACTATGGCCGATAAAAATCCAAAAAAAACTAAAACCCAGCAAAACGCAACGATTGCCGTTAATCGCCAAGCCAAGCATGAATATTTTATTGAAGAGCGCTTTGAGGCAGGAATTGTTTTAGAAGGCTGGGAAGTTAAAAGCCTTAGAGATGGCCGCGTTCAGCTTAAAGAAAGTTATGTGGTATTAAGACGCGGTGAAGCTTGGTTGTCCGGCGCACATATTTCTGCGCTACTGTCGGCATCAACACACATTAAACCGGATGCTATCCGCTCTAAAAAATTATTACTGAACCGCCACGAACTTAATAAGCTCATTGGCTCAGTTGAGCGCAAAGGTTACACCCTGATTCCGTTATCCATGTATTGGAAAAACGGACGAGCCAAGTTGGAAATCGGTCTGGCAAAAGGTAAACAATTACACGACAAACGCGCCACATCAAAAGACCGCGATTGGCAACGAGAAAAAGGCCGTATTCTTAAAAAGGGATGATTTTTATAAGTACAGGCGAAAGGTTAAAGGCTAACAGAATAAAAAACTATCTCCTTTGCCTTTCACCCTTTGCCTTTTACCTTGCCCCTTTCACCTTTAACCTTGAACCTTAATCCCATGTCACTTATCTCGTTCCTTGAAAAAATAAACACTCCGATCGCCGTCAGTTTTGATGAAACCATGGCGGTCATTACCGAAAACTATCATTACCAAGCCACTGAATTTAGCAATGGACTTAATGAGCACACATTAATTAATCAAGCCGGAACCAACGAAGGCTCTTGTAAAATATTTGCTCTTGCCAAAATTCACCAGCTTGATCAACAACAAACATTAAACCTGTTTGGTGATTATTATCGACTGGATGTTTTAAATGACCTACAAGGCACAGGTCACCAAAATATCAGAAATTTTATGAAATACGGCTGGGAAGGCATTTATTTTAAAGGCGAGGCATTAACGGCACTTACCCTTGACTGTCAAACAGAATAACAAATGATCCCACGATAAGGCAGAGTAAAATTGTCAGAACCTGTATTAAATAAGCCCAAAAAATCCGCTGTCATTAGTCACGCTACTGTTTCAGAAAACCGTTTATTAGTGCCGTTAACACAAAGTAAAAAATTGGCGGCTATTCGCAAGCAATCACAAGCGCCGCAAACGCTTGAAAAAAAACCTGCGCCAAGTACTGAAATTGCGGCTTCAGGGTTAAATAAAAACATCAACGACTTATTAAACGAAGCTCAAGAACACGTTAACGCAAAAATCAATGAGCTCTTGGCGGTTTATCCGCCCGGCAAGAAGAACAAAATGTTCGCACTAAAATATGGATCGCCAGACCGCATTAAGCAAATGAACTTTAAAGCCATCTTTACCCGGTTGTCTATGGATAAACCAAAGAAATTTGCGCTTATCCAACACCTGGATTATTTTGGCAACGCGACAGTACCGATTGAGGCTCTTAAGCCCACCCTGTTTGAAAAACAAATCGACGCATAAAACGTGAAACAATAGGTGCCGCTTACAGGCTCATTGTATAATTCGGCTTTAAGTTTTTATTGTCTATAACACTTTAGGATTAATTGACGTATGACTCCAGAAAAACGCTCCATACGCCGTCGTGGCATTTATTTATTACCTAATTTGTTTACTACCGGCGCCTTGTTTGCCGGTTTCTATGCCATTACTTCGGCGATGGATGGACGTTTCGAAACGGCTGCCATTTCCATTTTTGTGGCGATGATTCTGGACGGACTGGATGGCCGAGTAGCCCGCTTAACCAATACACAAAGCGAATTTGGCGCTCAATACGATAGCTTGTCGGACATGGTTTCGTTTGGTACTGCCCCTGCCTTGGTGATGTATTTGTGGTCATTTTCCAGCCTAGGCAAATTAGGTCTTTTTGCCGCTTTCGTCCACATGGCGGGCGGCGCGTTAAGGCTTGCACGCTTTAATACGCAATTAACTTCGGCTGACAAACGTTATTTTCAGGGTTTACCCAGTCCGGCAGCGGCAGCTATTCTTGCGGGTTTTATCTGGCTTTCGCTGGAACATGATTATCCTGTTGAAATTTTTAAATATA
>JBAXUR010000270.1:0-1756 GCA_037129595.1 Methylococcaceae bacterium
CGCCACGCTTCCGCTTTTAATCGATCATGTAATTCTTGTGCCTCCTGTTTTATTTGAGTCCCAGCAGTTTGTTGTACTCTGCGTCCGTCCGGTGCGGTGAACTGAATCCACCACGTATCTTTTCGCTTGTAGATTGACATGGTTTTTTATCCTCTTGTGTAGATTTGTCAATCACTTGCAGTTCTCGCCGAGGTTCAGAATAACGCCCGGACACCCAATCTGCAAGATGTTCTTTAACAAAAATCCAGCATTTCCCCGTTTTTCTCCCGGGCACCTGTCCAGATTTGGCTTTTCGTCGCAAGACTTCCGGGTTCATTTTAAGAAAGCTGGCGGCTTCATTTAAATCTAGCGTATTCACATTTTCTCCGGCGCAGTATTTAGTTGCAGTCAGTCTATGGCGCAGTCAAGTCTGATTGGCATAGCTACATACATCAAATGTTTTGCAAGCCATTTCAAAACGCCATGATTATTAATTAATTGAAAATCTCTGCTTGTTCCGGTGATCTTGGTTTTGCAAACACAGCACCGCTCTGTATCATCTTCGCGTGCATTTAATAGAACTGGCACGCGACAATGGTGACATTTGATAATATCAGTTATGCCCCGTTGCAAATCTCTTGCGACGACCCAGGCCGCAGAAAAATCAAGTTGACTGGCGGGATATGATTTTTTGTAAATATCAAAAGTGCCGATGATTTTCCGAATATCGTTTTCCCGGCTTTTTGAGGCGACTTTTTCGAAGCAAACCGCAAACAGGGTCACTTCTTTGTACTTTTTAATATTACGCGTCAGTCCTTGCGTTGAATATTTTAAGGCACCCGGACGTGGAGAACGTCCATGTAACTCCCGATAGGTTTTTCGAAGCAGTGGCTTGGGTACGCCGGTTTCCCGATGGACAATTGAAATTCTGGCGTGACGTTTCAGTAACTCCAGCGCCAATAACTGTCTATTGATGGTTTTTAACATACACCACCTCATTAAAGTGAACCGCTAAGACCCAGCAGTACATTCACCACATCATGGCGTTGGGTGGTCATGCTATGAATAAAGTGAGTCGTAAAGCGTGGCGAAAAGCATAACCATCCGGATTGGGCGATATGCCGAATATCTTCAATGGATAACTGAGTGAGAGCTAAGCGCATGTCGTCTTCCCCAATACCCATCGTCAACTCCGCCAGCAGAGAATTTTCCTTGGCCAATTCACGAGCCTTAATCAACCAGGCTACATTCAGCTCATAGAAATCCGGGTCACAGGCCCTGTTTTTAAACAGTATCCGTTGTTCAGAATAATCATCTGTATTTTTGAATGGCCATTGTATCCAGGCGTTGATAGAAGAATTGACGTTAGTTAACTGTAATTTCTGATTCAGAAACTCGCTGCCAAATTCTGTCACCAGTGGCTGTATAAAGGCCTGAAAAAATTCCTCAGCAAGGCTGTCAATGCCGGTAAAATCTACCGTCAGTGGTTGATAATTAACAAAACATTCACGGGCTAATCGTGCCAGATTACTGCCGTGACAAGGTTGGAGTGTTTGTCGGTCGGTGATGCTGCTAACAACGATATACACTTGGGTTCTCCTGGTTGGTTACAAAGAGTCAATGGTTAAGTTGGTTAGGCGTCAGTGATCCTGATTTTTAGTGTTTTTTCGGGGCTTAACGGTCATCCATCGGCGACGCCCCGTTCTATCCGCCCAGACATCACAGATCGGGCATTGCTGAAAGGGCTTTGGCATCTTGCTGAGCACCACATAACGGG
>JBAXUR010000271.1:0-1741 GCA_037129595.1 Methylococcaceae bacterium
TTTCATAAAAAATCCTTATTTTTAGGTTAATGAACAGCAGGCAGGTCATGACCTGTCAAGACTGGATTTGATAAAAAGGGTCTTATGAAATTATTGGCGATGCGTTGTTACAGTGATTATGGCTTTGAGTTAATTTATGAGTTTTGACATTATTTGTTTTGATTGCGACAGCACCTTAAGCAAAATAGAAGGTATAGACGAACTGGCCCGGCGTGTTGGTCTGGGTGAGGAAATGTCCAAACTGACCGATTTGGCAATGAACGGAATCGTGCCATTGGAAGCCGTTTATGAGCGGCGTCTGTCGCTTATCCAACCCGATCAAAACAGCATTGACTGGTTGGCTGATTTATATATTGCCGAAATAGTCGAAGGCGTTAACGAGGTGTTTGCGGCTTTATTGGCTCAAGATAAAACCGTACATATTATCAGTGGTGGCTTGCGTCAAGCTATTTTGCCGCTGGCAAAATATCTGGGCTTGCCTGAAAACCAGGTACACGCGGTTGATATTTATTTCAACGAAGATGGCAGTTATGATACTTACGATCTGAACTCGCCGTTGGCCAGAACAGGCGGCAAAGCCGAGATTTGTCGGCAGTTGCTTAACGCGCAAGATTCCTTGGTGATGATCGGCGATGGCAAGACCGACATGGAAGCCAAGGACGCAGGTGCTTATGTGCTGGGTTTTGGCGGTGTGGTCGATAGAGCGATTGTTCGTGAGTTGGCTGATTTTTATACCACCGAGCCTAGCTTGCTTTCGGTTTTAGAACATATTTTGTAAGCTTGTGTTGATAAACATTGCACGCTAATTTTTAAAGAGAGAAACCATGGCTGGACATAGTAAATGGGCTAATATCAAGCATCGTAAAGCAGGGCAGGATGCCAAGCGCGGTAAAATTTTTACCAAAGTCATGCGTGAGATTACCGTGGCAGTAAAAACCAGTGGCCCGGATGCCGCCAGTAACCCGAGTTTACGCTCCGCAGTTGATAAGGCTTTGGGCGCAAATATGCGCCGCGACACCATTGATACCGCTATTAAAAAAGCGGCCGGTGCGTTGGAAGGTGTTAATTACGAAAATATCCGTTACGAAGGCTATGGCCCCGGTGGTACAGCGGTCATTGTTGATTGTTTGACCGATAACCGTAACCGCACCGTTGCAGAAGTCCGTCATGCCTTTGCCAAAGCGGGCGGCAATTTAGGCACCGATGGTTCGGTCGCTTATTTATTTAATAAAGTCGGTATTTTAAGTTACGCCCCCTCAGTTGACGAAGATGCGCTGATGGACGCCGCTTTGGAAGCCGGTGCAGACGATGTGACCGGCTATGATGACGGTGCCGTTGATGTGATGACGACCCCTGAAACTTATTTAGCTGTAAAAGAGGCTCTGATTGCCGCAGGCTTTGAACCCGATAGTGCCGAAGTTACCATGCAGGCAACCATCCAGGCTGAACTGGATGCCGATGACGCAGAAAAAATGCTGCGTTTGATCGACCGTCTGGAAGATCTGGACGATGTACAGGACGTTTATTCCAATGCGGATATCAGTGATGAAATTATGGCGGGGCTGGATTTATAAGTGGTGTATGTGGGCAATGATTTTTTGCTCACCACATTGATGAGTCCATAATTTTGGCGTTGTAAAAGGTGGGCAAAAAATCCTGCCCATCCTACTTTGACTTAAAGGAAGCATATGCCAGCATATTTTGTTACTTGGGATAAAGATGATTGGCCTTATGAAAAATT
>JBAXUR010000272.1:0-1676 GCA_037129595.1 Methylococcaceae bacterium
ACTGGTTTAAGCCGCAAGGTTCAAAGCGCGACGGCATCAGGAAAACATCGGCACCCGCTTCAAGCTGATGCGCCAACGCTTCATCATAACCCAGTGTAATCGCTATTTTATCGGGATACCTATTGGCAATAGTCGTTAACTGCTGTTCAAAACGCGATTCACCCTTGCCGAGTAAAATAAATTGCAATGGCAATGTCAGCATTTCGGGAAGACAGTCCAGTATCATATCGATACCTTTTTGCTCTACTAAACGACTAATCAGTACAAATACAGGCAGGGTGTCATCTACCGGTAGCGCGTGTCTAATTTGCAGGGCTGTTTTGTTGAGCTGTTTTTTGGGCAATGTTAAAATAGTATAGCGCTCACTAATAGCGGTATCCGTTTCCGGATTCCACTGATCGGCGTCTATCCCGTTAATAATACCGGTCAGCGCGTCTTTTCGGTAACTTAACAAACCCTCCAGGCCATAGCCATAAGCAGCGGTCTGGATTTCTTCGGCATAGGTTGGGCTAACGGTGGTAATACGATCCGCATAGGCCAAGCCACCTTTTATAAAGGATAGCATCCCGTTAAATTCAATACCCGCCGGACTCCAAAGTTGCCTTGGCAGATTGAGTAAGTCTACGGTAGCTTTTGGAAACAAACCTTGGTAAGCCAGATTATGTATTGTAAACACCGTTGCGGGGCGACGGGACTCTAGGGACAGCAACGCAGGCACCAGTCCGCTTTGCCAGTCATTACAATGAACTATATCGGGCGTCCAGTCCAAATAACCCCGATTCATCGCAACTTCAACGGCGATACGGCAAAACAGGGCAAAACGTTGTGCGCTATCCGGCCAGGCATCACCTTGTTCATCCACATAAGGATTCCCCGGAAAACCAAAGAATTCAGGACAATCCACCAGCCACACCGTCACTTGAGTATCAGGCAGACGGGTCTCCAGAATATGTGCATCGGTATTATTTACCCGCACCGTGCTTTTATAGTAAATATCTTCAGTGGTTTTGATGGCCTGATAGTTGGGCATTATCAGGCGCACATCGACACCCAGTCCGGCTAATGCCTTGGGCAAGCTGCCGGAAATATCAGCCAGTCCGCCGGTTTTAATCAGGGGATGCGCTTCACTGGTCACAAACAATATTTTTTTCATCAGCCGTTTTTCAACCGTTATGATTTTAAAAGGAGGGCAAGTTCAAGCGGTTATTGCAAAATAAACTTGAGCCCGATCAGCAACAAAATAGTCGCTAAAACCGGACGTAAAAACCGTTCCGGAATTTTTGCACTCAGGTGACTACCGACCCAAATACCCGGCAAAGATCCCAGCAGCAAACTGCTTAATAAAACCAGATCCACATTGCCTAAAGTTAGGTGACCGATCCCGGCAACAGCGGTTAACGGAATGGCATGCGCCAAATCAGTCCCCACAATTTTAAGTGTCGTCATCCGAGGGTAAAGAAATAATAGCGCCACCGTACCCAGTGCACCCGCGCCTACTGATGACAGGGTAACCAGCACCCCTAAAACCGCACCAATGAGTATGGTAGCAGGTATTTGCAAGTGCTTAAACCGTGCCGCATTCTCGGGATTACTATGCTCATCATCAATAGGCTCAAGTTTTGCGGCTCTATTTAATAAAAAACTACGGACAAACAGTGCGCAAGCGGTTAACACGA
>JBAXUR010000273.1:0-1661 GCA_037129595.1 Methylococcaceae bacterium
ACCGACTGATCGGCACTTGTAACAACTCGGCCGCTTTTAAAAAAATATCCGGTGCAGGCTTGCCGTGCTCAACATCATCGCGGGTGATAATAGTAGAAAATATCTCTCTTATACCAGCAAACTCAAGACATTCAACAGCATTGACCGCACTGCTGTTGGTTGCCAAACAATATGGGATTTGTTGCTGAACAATAAATTCCAGCAACTCGGTAAAGCCATGCTTAATCTTGATGCCGTGTGCATTAACCTGTTCACGCCAAAAAATACCGCTTAAGCGAGCAAATGTGTCCAGATTAAATTCAGCCCCGCAGCAAGTCAACAGCTTTAGCTCTATTTCTTTATAGTGCGCCCCTGACAACGACAAACAAAATGCATCAGAAAGCGAGTAGCCCATGACTTTTGCTGCTTGTTTCCAAGCCGCAAAGTAAATACTTTCGGTATCCAAAACCAGACCGTCCATATCAAAAATAACGGCAGAAAAATTATTTATTTTACCCACGAATCACCTTGATATATTCGCCATGCGCTTCACGACTGGAACCCACCACAATCCGTTTAACGCCTTGCTGCGATTGTTCCACTACCCCTGACACTTCCACGATTTCGCCTTTAACAGCCTGCCCCGTATACGTTGCGGTAAAGCTGACAATGGCATCAAACTCGTCATGTGCTATTTTAAATTCAGCCGGGTAATCATAGGCATGGGTATCATCAATCACCCTGCATTGTAGCGTAATCACGCCACACTTTTGATAACTCATCACCTCGGCAGAGGCCGAATCATCAATGAAATTTAAATCAAATTTTCGCCCGTTAATAACCGCTTTGTTCATTTTACGCCGCTCATGCCAGACATAATCTTCAAAGCTTAATTCACAAGATCGACGCTCGTAAGATTGCTGCCAGTCATAGTCACTCAACACTTGCAACTTATCTTGCTGTATCAATTGACAGGTAATGGCTCGGCATTGATGAAAAACCGCCCTGCCGTAACAGACCAAATCAATATCAGAACCCGAGTTTTGCACCCCAACCAATACGGAACCGGTAATGCCCATTTGCGTTAAATCCAGGCCGTATTGCTGCAATAAAATACACAAGTGAAACAGATCACGCTCAATAGCATCTTGCTGATTTGTCTGCATAATCTGTTGCAAGCGGCACTTAGGTTGATGGTGTTTAACAATCCGGTTTATGGCTACCGCGTGTAAATGCGCATCCAAAATCGGTGAATAATGCAAATAGAGTGGATGATACTGCTGCAAAAAAGCATTGGCGGGCTCAGTGCTTACCTTTTTCCAATCTCCATTATTTTTTACATAGCGTAAAAAACACAGCACTTTACCGTTTTCAATAGCTTGATCGACTACGGCAAAAATAAGGCCTTCGGCAGTCTCTATAAAGTCTTTTGATAAAAACATCAGATTCCTTGACCCAATATTACAACGCCCGGATGCATCTTTACCTTAAACAACGCATTGTTTTTAACTGTTTCTAATGACACAAAATTTAACCTCACCTTAAAAAACGGGCTGCCTAAAAGAGACCCTAACAAAAGGACTGTTTTTTTTATTGAATTTCAACGCCTAATCACCTATGCTCAACCACTTGGGTTTTAGCTCTCACCAAAACCTTCTTGCTTATTATGCCCTAAATCACAC
>JBAXUR010000274.1:0-1658 GCA_037129595.1 Methylococcaceae bacterium
TTTAAAGGCCTGTAGCTGTTTTATCAGGTAGGAAGAATGCTGCTGTGCAAGCTTGGGGAAAGTTGATACCAGGCTGTTACCACTGTCTCCGTGACAACTGATACAAGCGGCGGCTTTTTCTTTTCCTGCTCTAATAGTGCCCTCTGCATGTAAAATAGCTGAAGTACTGGTAAACGCCAGGGCTAGTGAAAGTGCCAGCAGTTTTTTTTTCATCGGTTTCCCCTTTGGAATAAAGTAGTCATTTTACGGTAGCCTTTAATGTATGTATGCAGGCTGCAAGGTGTAGCCAGATTTTACCCTAATTAGCAAGCTTAAGCGAGGCAACGATGAACCCAGTTTATCACCAAGCAAAATTTATTAACAGTTCACCGGATCTTAAAGACACACCTGAAGATCAGGGCAGGGAAGTGGCGTTCGCAGGACGCTCAAATGCAGGCAAGTCGAGTGCAATTAACACGTTAACCCGGCAGCACGGTTTAGCCAGAATTAGTAAAACGCCGGGTAGAACCCAGATGCTCAATTTTTTTGAAATTAATGCAACGGAACGCTTTGTCGATTTACCGGGTTACGGTTACGCCAAAGTTCCTGTAGCGGTAAAGAAAAAGTGGCACGAGCTAATGGAAAAATATTTAACCCAACGCAAGTCATTGTGTGGAATCATATTAGTGATGGATGTACGTCATCCTTTAACCGAATTTGACTGGCAGATGATTGAATGGTGTCAGCACACCGGTTTGCCGTTACATATATTGTTAACCAAAGCCGATAAATTAAACTATGGTGCCGCAAAAAATACCTTGTTACAAGTTCAAAAAGAGCTTGTTGATATTAATTTTCCATTGACGATACAGTTGTTTTCATCGTTGAAAAAAATGGGTATTGATGAGGTACATAAGGCACTTGATCTTTTGTTTAAGCCGGTTGAGTTCTCTGAACCTGAGCTAGAATAAGCGTTTAAGCAAAAAAAACCCCAACGTATTAAAAATATTTTGGGGTTTTTGGAGTAATCAGCCGATTAACTGAGGGAGGACGGCTGATTCAACACCCATAAGGCATTGCGGTTTCTACGACTTCAGGATGAAAGAAAAGTTTCATCAACATTAAAATGATTAATGCGCTTCGTCCCAGTTATTACCCACGCCTATATCAACAATTAGCGGTACATTCAAATCAGCGGCTGAACTCATCATGTTTCTAATTATAGCGCTATAGTTGTCTACCTGATCTTCTGCCGCTTCAAATACCAGTTCATCGTGAACTTGCATAATCATTTTTGCATCCGGTTTCTCTTCCAGTAACCACTGATCAGTCTTAATCATGGCGCGTTTAATGATGTCAGCGGCTGTGCCTTGCATGGGCGCATTAATGGCTGTGCGTTCGGCATATTGGCGACGAGCGGCATTGCGTGATTTTATTTCCGGTAAATACAAACGACGGCCAAATAAAGTTTCAACATAACCTTGTTCGCGGGCCTGTTCTCTAATACTGTCCATATAATTTTTAACGCCCGGATAACGCGTAAAATATAAATCTATATACGATTGCGCCTGGCTACGTGACAAACCCAGTTGTTGGGCCAATCCAAAAGAAGACATGCCGTAAATCAGGCCAAAGTTAATCGCTTTTGCCGAACGACGCAAATCGGTGGTGACTTGATC
>JBAXUR010000275.1:0-1638 GCA_037129595.1 Methylococcaceae bacterium
TAGGCGGATATAATTTTAACCTGCCCACTTACTGCCTAAAAATTTATAAAAATTGACAGCCGGCTCCCTCAAACACGGCACAGGTTAATCTTCCCGAGGCATACGCGCCGGTATCTAACGCGATTCGATTATGACGAATTTCAGGTTCATCAGTGACAGTATGTCCATGGACAATCACTTTGCCATGAAAAACGTCACTATTTAAAAACTCTTCCCGAATCCACAACATATCTTCAGCACGTTGAAGATGAAGTTTAATTTTAGGTTTAATGCCGGCATGTACGAAAAAATAACCGTCTGTTTCGTAATTAAGGACTAATCGCCCCAAAAAATCGCTATGCGCGGCTGGCAATTTTTCAAGCAATTGAGTCCGTAATCCAGTCAACTCTTTTGAAGTAGGTATGCCTTGCAACTTAACACCGTAACTTATCAACGTCGACAACCCACCAAACCTAAACCACTCATGGGCAATTGCGTCATCATTACCCCATAAAAATTGCATCAACACCTGTTCATGGTTACCTAACAAAAACACTTTTTCGAAGTCAGGGAAATTGTTTTCCAGCAAACAATCAATCACCTGCCTGGAGTGCATGCCCCGATCGATGTAATCACCCAGATAGACCAGTATCTTGGCGCCATTAAAATCCGCTGCATCATTCACGATTTTCTGGTGTGCTTCCTGCAATAAATCCAAACGGCCATGAATATCACCAATACAATAAAGCCGATGATTTTCGGGCAAGCCAACCGGTAAAAGTACCTTTGCCTTGGCGTTAAACAGTTTTTTTAGGATAGCTTTCAAGAGTCTTTAAGAATTTTTTCCAATCATCGGGAGCATTTACAAACGCCTTTTCAACAAATTGTTTGGCTTCAGGGTGCAGTGCGACAAATTTAACCAGCTGCTCGGGTTTAAAAGTCCAGGCAACTCGTACTTGATTTTGCCATAAGCGCTGCATGTCTTCATCAAAATCATTATAGTACTCATAACTGAATGCCAGCCTTGGTATGACCAGCTCGGGTTCCACGCGTCCAGCGTAAAAAGATAAACGTAAGGCGTTAACACTCTGTGACCTGGGTAACTTAAGCAGGCTGTCAACCGCCGCCAGACGAAACCAGCCATACGGGTCGATAGGTGATAATGTTAAGCCCTGTATAATGGCTGTCTGCCCCTGTTTAAGTAACTCCTGTTTTTTTTCAAGCGGCAGTAACGGTGATACATTAAAGAGCGATAAATAAAAAAATCCCTGTGCTTGGTAATAGTCAGGGTTTTTATACCAAGACAGGGCCCGGTTTAAATCGGCAATGCACTTTTCATAGACTGCCGGCGGTATTACTTTCCCGGTTTGATTAAACGCAGCTTCCGGATAAAGCGCATATAAACCGGCAATAAAGCGTGGCACCGCCAACATTAACATCCCGCAACAAACCAGCACCCCAAAACCGGCAATGATGCGCTGACCAGTAAAAATACGGGGGCTTGGCATGGTCTGTTTAACTGGTGTAATACTGCTTATAACGGCCATACGAGTGATAATAGCCGGAGTCCCCATAGCCATAGCGGCCATATTGTTCCAAATTAACTTTTTGCAAGACAATCCCGGCAACGTTATTATGACCGTCTTTACTTAACAGGTG
>JBAXUR010000276.1:0-1624 GCA_037129595.1 Methylococcaceae bacterium
CAGTCGTAGATATAGCCATAAACCGGAATGTTGGCAGGAACCAGTGGGTGGCTTTTAATGCGAAGTACATCTTCCAGCACACTTTGTTCCTGATTTTTAATGGTCAGCCAACTGATATGTTGGGCTTCGTGTGAGCCAGGTCCTGCGCCAGTGTCATACCACAAGCCTTTATCATCCAGAGATGCCGTTGTTAAGCTGCTGGCTAACAAATCACGCATAATCTCATCGTTAAAAAGCTCCATGCCGCAGTTGGTATGGTGAATAACAAACCATTCCCGCGTGCCCAACAATTTGTAGGAGATAACCAGTGAGCGGATAGCGTCATCACTGGCGCGGCCTCCGGCGTTTCTGATTACATGCGCATCGCCTTCGGATAAACCGGCGTATTTTGCAGGGTCTAAACGCGCATCCATACAGGTCAGGATGGCAAAATGTCTTGCGGGTGGTAGCGATAAATCTCCTTTATCGCCAAAATCATTTACGTAATCTCTGTTTGCTGATAAAACTTCATTAAGAATTTTACTCATAACTACCTCTTATTATTATGGAATCATCGGGCAATAAAAAACCGTTTGGTTTTATCAGTAAACTTGAAAAAACCAACCGGATAATAATTACCTTGAAGTTAAAGTTTACCCTAATAAAATCAGCTTTCAAACAGCAATTTCATATTCCATTACCGGGTATTTATCGGTAAAGGCGCTTTCTATGCTACAAGTTAACGGTGATTGTTGATTGTATGGTTAAATACTTTGCAGAGTTTGAGGCGCAGTAATAGACAGACTTCAATGCGACACTCTTTTTAAAGAAATAGAAATGATTAATTATGGCAAGACGAAGTGAACACAGTTTGGAAGAATTAAAGGCATTGGTTTTGTCTGCGGCAGAAACCATTGTCATTGAGGAGGGTTTTTCGGCATTAAAAGTACGCACGATTGCTATGGAAATTGGTTATACCGTGGGTAGTATTTATATGGTATTTACTAATATGGCTGATTTAATCATGCATATAAATGCCGGAACACTGGATACTATTGCCGTGCAGTTAGAGCAAGTGAAAGAGGGCAAGGCAGAGCGGTCAATCGAAACCATGGCCAGCAGTTATTTACGTTATGCCAGTCAGAACTTTAATCGCTGGCACCCTGTTTTCGACTATTCATTGTCGGCAGATTCCAAAATAACAGATTGGTACCAAGAGAAAGTTGACAGAGTTTTTGCGCTTTTTGAAGTGCCGTTTTTAGAACTTGCGCCGGCGCTTTCCGAGGATCAGAGAAAGCGTGCGGTACGCGCATTGTGGTTCGGAGTTCATGGAATCTGTGCGCTTTCGCTAACGGGTCAGCGCGATAAGGCCGATATTGATGATATAGAAGAAACGATTGCTTTATTGGTCAAAAATTTTATGCGAGGCTTGTCTCTTTCATCTTCGGAATGCGCATGAAATAACTTAGGTATCTTGCTCCCTTTGGGAGAGGGCTGGGGGTTTTTAAAAACTCTTGGAGGCCGTTCGGGGTTTGCGACCCCGAACGAAACGTTTGATGGCTTTAATAGCTTTCAAAACGTGAGTGACGGGGTTGCAAACCCCGTCACGCTTCAGTATCTTGCTCCCTCTCCCTCTGGGAGAGGG
>JBAXUR010000277.1:0-1608 GCA_037129595.1 Methylococcaceae bacterium
GGCCTTATATCAGCTGATTTTAAGATCGCCAAGACACCACAAACTCAACGCTGACTGTGTAAATAGACTATAAAATGATTCAATTTCTACAATATTTGGGTAAAAGTACGCGTACCAGCTTTACCAAGTTGGGGCGTGGAACCTACTTTTTGCTCCAGACTCTTTCCGGCACACTCAGCGTATTGCTTCGTCCCAGATTACTGCTTAATCAGTTGTATTCTGTGGGTGTGTTATCTTTTTTAATTATCACCATTTCCGGGCTGTTTGTCGGTATGGTTTTGGGTTTGCAGGGTTATTACACGCTGTCTGATTTTGGCGCAGAAGAAACGCTCGGTGTGATGGTGGCGGCTTCTTTAGTGCGGGAATTGGGTCCTGTGGTTTCGGCGCTTTTATTTGCGGGCAGGGCGGGTTCTGCTTTAACGGCGGAAATTGGTCTGATGAAAGCGACAGAGCAGCTATCAGGCATGGAAATGATGGCGGTTGATCCGATTAAACGCATTATTACTCCGCGCTTTTTGGCCGGCTTGCTGTCAATGCCGTTACTGGCTGCCTTGTTTAGTGCCGTAGGTATTATTGGCGGGCAGATAATTGGTTCCGGCTTGTTAGGCGTTGATGAAGGTGCTTATTGGGCGCAAATGCAGGCCAGTATAGATTTTAAGGATGACATCATCAATGGTGTTATCAAAAGTATTGTGTTTGGTTTTGTAGCCTCCTGGATAGCCTTGTTTGAAGGTTACGATGCCATTCCCACTTCGGAAGGCGTTAGTCGCGCGACGACGCGTACCGTTGTTAATTCCGCTTTTAGTATTTTAGGTTTGGATTTTATCCTGACCGCACTCATGTTTGGAGACCATTAAGATGCAGCACACCAGTACTCAGGACACGCTTGTCGGGCTTTTTGTCGCGTCAGGTATTATCGGACTGTTTTTTCTTGCCATGCAAGTCAGTAATTTAAGCTCTTTTAATGACGGGGATAGTTATACTATAACCGCGCGTTTTGAAAACTCTGGCGGACTAAAACCTAAATCTCCGGTTTCTGCTGCCGGCGTCAAAATCGGCAAGGTCAGTTCAATCAGCTTTGACCCAAAAACCTACGAATCAGTCGTTCAGATGAGCATTGATTCAAAGTACAACACGCTTCCGGATGATACAACCGCCAGTGTGTTTACCGCCGGCTTGTTAGGTGAGCAGTACGTCAATCTTGAGCCGGGCGGTTCGGATGTGTATTTGCAGAATGATGGAAAAATTGATATCACTAATTCAGCCATCATTCTTGAAAAAGCTTTGGGTCAATTTCTGTTTAAGTCAGCGGAAGAAAAAAAGTGACAAAACTCAGCATCATTGATCAGGGAGCGGGGCACTTTATTATCGATGGCGATTTAACTTTTTCGACCATTGACAAGCAGACAGTAAAATCATTTGCGTTTTTAAGTGCCGCAAAACCGATTACTATCGACCTGTGTCGTGTTGCTTGCACAGATAGTGCGGGTCTTGCGTTAATGATTGAATGGATCAAATATACGCGACATCATAGAATCCAGATAACGTTTAAAAATATTCCCGAGCAACTGCTCAACCTTGCCAAGCTCAGTGGTTTTGATAAAACAG
>JBAXUR010000278.1:0-1599 GCA_037129595.1 Methylococcaceae bacterium
TGGGTTTACGCTTTAATTGAGTCATTAAATCTGTCCGTGACAGTCGTTTGATTACTCCGCTACCCCGCTATCAAAGTGTCCGCTATTGGTCAGCCAAACTTAATCTGAATAGTTAAAACATCCTAACATTCGATCCACGCGGATAAAAATATATGATTTGAGATAAAAAAACAATACGTATAAATACCTATATGAGCTAACCCAAAAATAAGTTGCTGTAAGGCTTCCCACCTTTGACTTTGCTCGTCAGTGATGGCGGTTCCAGCTCCCCGTCTCTTTTTCTTCGTGGCTTAATGGTGATTTCTTATGGCTTGCATAACATGAGTTAGGTATGATGGTTTTTTTGAATTCGTCTATGGCTCATGTCTTTTATTAATACTCTCCAACCCGAACTTGATAAACTCCCTGATGAGTTACGTATTTCTGTAGCCGCTACGCTAAAGCAATGGCATGAACAGTTGGCCGAACTTAATCTCGATTTTCATCCGACACCCGAGATTACTGGCTCCATGCCCAAGGTTTGGTGCTCCAGTTTGTTTATTTCTGAAAGCTGTCTGCGGCGACCGGAGATACTGGTTGATTTAGTCAATTCAGGTGATTTATCGACGAGTTATAATAGTAACGCTTATCAAGACAAACTGGCGGCCATGCAGATTGATAACGAAGCCCAGTTAATGCAAAAATTGCGGCATTTTCGGCGGCGGGAAATGATCCGTATTGCTTGGCGTGATTTGGCTGGCTGGGCACCGTTATCGGAAACGCTGGCCGAGGTGTCTTGGCTGGCGGATGCCTGCATTCAATACGCGCTGGCTTTTCTTTACAGCCAAGCTTGTGAAAAACGCGGTATACCGCTACTTGCTGATGGCAGTCCCCAGCAGATTATCGTATTGGGTATGGGTAAGCTGGGTGCGTATGAATTAAATTATTCTTCCGATATAGACTTGATTTTTGCTTACGCAGAAAACGGTGTTTTACCGGATAGAAAAGAAACTAGCTACAGCGAGTTTTTTACGCGACTGTGTCAAAGTCTGGTCAAAGTGCTGGATGAAATAACGGTGGACGGTTTTGTGTTCCGTACGGATATTCGCTTAAGGCCTTTTGGCGATAGCGGCCCTATTATCATGACGTTTGATGGTATGGAAAACTATTATCAGACCCAGGCACGGGAATGGGAGCGCTATGCGATGGTTAAGGCGCGACAGGTTGCAGGTGACTTTAACACCTGCGCACAACTGATGGCAATGCTAAAATCTTTTGTTTATAGGCGTTATCTGGATTATGGCGCGTTTGAAGAGCTGCGTTCTTTAAAGCTACAAATTACCCAAGAATTAAGACGTAAAGATCGCATGGATAACGTTAAACTGGGGCCGGGTGGCATACGTGAAGTTGAATTTATTGGCCAGGCTTTTCAGTTGATTCGCGGTGGTAATGAAAAGGCGTTGCAAACACGCGGTATTCTGGATGTCCTGAAAATTCTTGGCGAGCTGGAATTATTGACGCCACACGATGCCGCACAGTTAATCCAATCTTATTGTTTTCTGCGCAGAGTGGAAAACCATATCCAACAATATCAAGACCGACAAACGCATGACTTGCCGA
>JBAXUR010000279.1:0-1542 GCA_037129595.1 Methylococcaceae bacterium
CAGTGGCAATGGCGGTAGAGATTACGGGTGTTAGAAAAAAGCTGTTGTATCAGGCTGCGTTGGAAATGGCTAAGGCAAAAGACGATTGAGTCTTGCTGTTAAATTTTCTGCCCCGCCCTTTAAAACATTTAAACCTCGCACAGTCGCACTTTAGGGTAACCGAAACTTCATTCATCATTAAATTATAAAACAAACTCATGACAGCCTTATTCCCGCCATGATCGATTTTTAAACACCATTCACCCTATCCTCACGTATAATTTTTTAAAAGGAATAAGGATAAATATGATAAAGCCGGATGATATAGAGAGTGTGAGTGATGAGTTTTCCAATGATGATTACGATAGTCCCTGGAAAGACGCGGTTGAGCATTACTTTCCGGAGTTAATGGCCTTTTACTTTCCAATGGCTTATGCCGAAATTGATTGGTCAAAAGAACATGTATTCCTGGATCAAGAACTGCGTGCCATCGTGCAAGATGCGGAACTGGGTAAGCGTTATGTCGATAAACTGGTTAGAGTCATATTATTGACAGGCGATGAGCGCTGGATTTATATTCACATCGAAGTGCAAGGCAGTCAACAAGCTGAATTTGCCAAACGGATGTTTGTTTATAACTATCGAATATATGACCGCTTTGATAGGCCGGTTGCCAGTATGGCGGTATTAGCCGATGAAAATAAACACTGGAAGCCGACCTCGTTTAGTTTTGAAGTGTTGGGCTGTCAACATAGCCTGACGTTTCCAGTGGCAAAGCTAACCGATTATTATGATAGAGTAGATGAACTGCTCAGCATCGATAATGCCTTTGCATTGATTACAGCAGCGCATATCCTAACGCAGAAGACTAGAAAAGAGAGTCAAGCCCGTTACGAAGCTAAACTGCGATTGGTAAGGTTACTCTATGAGCGTCAATGGGACAAACAACGGATCATTGATTTATTTGAAGTCGTTGACTGGTTAATGAAACTGCCAAAGTGGCTAGAAACAAAAATATTCCAAGAAATTGAATCAATAGAAAGGAAAGAAAACATGCGTTATATCAATAGTGTTCAAAGAATGTATATGGAAAAATTCAGAGCCGAAGGCGTAGTAACAGGTGAAGTTAAAGTATTAAAAAAACTGCTTGAAAAACGTTTCGGCAGTTTACCAACTTGGGCAATCGATAAGTTAGAGAACGCAGCAGAGCAAGAATTAGATACCTGGAGTGAATCTATTCTATCGGCTGAAACATTGATGGCTGTATTTGACAACGACACGACTCATTAACAGTTATTCAGAATTGCACTATTTTTTTAAAAATCAGGTTGCTTTTTATTGTACTAAAATATTTTCCACTATTTTTATAGTTTAATTCTTAATTTTAATTTAATAAGGTGATCACTATGAAAAAGGATCCAGATACTATGGGATTTTATTAGGTTTTCTGTCACAGAAAAGTCGCATTTTATCGCAATGTCATTGCCAAACTAACCGACAACCCTACTTATCCTTCGCCGCCTATCGCCTTAAGCGATGCCAAAACAGCCGTTGATACCTTGG
>JBAXUR010000028.1:0-32230 GCA_037129595.1 Methylococcaceae bacterium
AATGAAAAATAAATTACTCGCTCTTTTTAATGCTCTATCAAATGATGAGCAAAGTGTTATGCTCGCTTTGTCCGTTATTTATGCACCGATAACGCAAACCAGTCTACAAGTTTTATTAAGGACAACCGCTTGTTTTGATAAAAAAATAATAACTTTGATTGACAGGCCCTTGCGGGAAAAACTACATAAATCAAACTTGATGGTTATAACTCAGGATGGTTGGCGCTGTCATGATGATATTGCCGAACTGCTGATGCGGCGTGCCCTTGAAGAACCCTGGTTTAATAAGTTGGCACAGTTGCTTATTGCGGAACCTAATTATTATGCAACCAGAATCAGCGCATTCCATGCCATAAAACAATTGCGTATTTTTTTGTACCAAGGTAATGAATCCGCGTTTACAGCCAATATGCAGCGTTTTCACACCGAATATCCTCAACAGTTTACGGTTAATATTAACAAGATTTTCTTCAATGAGTATGATGCCGATTGGTTTGTATCCTTGTCGGATAACATTAAATTTCAGCTCTTAAAGTATTTTTTACTGGATAGTCGTGCGTACCTAACTGATGTGTCAGTGTATTATCAATTGTTGGAGCAGTTTTTTGGTGCGGCTAAATCCAATAATCCGGATATCGTGCGCACGGTTATTGAGCAGCGCTTGCTACGCGGTAACGTGAATGATGCCGAGCTTTGGCTAGCCGATGATTTATCTGCAGTGGGGCTTAAATTACTGGCCACCCTACGATTCCTGCAAAACCGTAATGAGGAAGCGCTTGAGTTGTTTAATGCGGCACTCAAGGCACTCAAAAAAGAAACCGGAAAACGTAATATCAGCATTGACGGCCTGCACGGTTATTTTTTTAATTTGGCCTTGTTGAAGAGTCGTAATCTTAAAAACCTGTTGTTACTTAAACAACAGACTCAGATTACCCTTAAGTTGGGCTGGCAAAATCAGGGGTTTTATTTACTAAATTTAATCCTGCTGGACGCCGTTGAGATTTATCAGGGTAAAGCCACTGCCGAACATAGCTCATATTTACTCAAGACCAACAAGTTGGCTTACGAACGCTTGTTTCATGCACTGCTTCTATATTGGATAGGTGAAATTGAAGCCGTAGTGGGTAATGCCCAAAACAGCAATTTTTTGGCGGACTTAGCCGAGTATTGTCAACAAGCACAGGGATTGGGATATGGCTGGTATGCGGCGGTAAGTTCAGCGTTACTGCAACGCCTGGGTTATAAAAATGAGCCCTGCCGGAAAATAGCACAACTGTATTTACAATCGCCGTTTAATGACTTTATCGATTTATTGCCACAAGTTTCAAAATGGCAAAGAGCTTTGGATGCCTTAACGCAATTGACAGCGGAGCCGTTGGCTGTCGTCCAAAAAGATTTGCGTCTGATTTGGTCACTCAGTCTCAATAATAATGTAGTGACAATGTCACCTAAAGAACAGAGTTTGGGCAAAAGTGGTCGATGGACCAAAGGCAAGCCTGTCGCGTTAAAAAGGCTATACCAGAGTATGGCCGATTTTGATTATTTGTCTGAGCAAGATCGACGTATTTGTGCACACATTGAGCTTGAAAAAGAACCCGCCTATTACGGCTATAGCGCTAAAGAGTTTTATACGTTGTCGAGTAAAGCTATTGTTGAGGCGGCAGGGCATCCCCATGTTTATTGGCTTAATCAGGAAGCGTTAAATGTTCCTGTTGACATCAGTGTGGCAGAACCGCAATTATTGGTTAAAGAGCAGCAAGAAAATTTACATATTTCATTACTACCGCAAATTACCTCACAACAGGTTATTACTCAAAAAACGGCGAGTCATGGCTTGATAGTGTATGTCATTAACGAGTCGCATCGTCAGGTGGCTGAGATTTTGGGTGTCAATGGTTTAACGGTACCGGCTACGGCACGCCAACAAGTGATAGATTCCATCGCTTCAATTTCCTCAATGTTGACGGTGCAATCCGATATTGGCGGCTCCTCCAGTCATGCTGAAGCTGTTAATGCAGACAGTCGTTTACATATTCATTTGCAACCGGTCGGGCAGGGCATACAAATAGAAATGTTTGCTCAACCGTTTAGCGACGGTGGGCCGCTTTATAAACCGGGTGTCGGTGGAACAACGGTATTGGCGGAAATTGATGGCAAACAATTACAGACTACCCGCGATTTTAAGTTGGAAAATCGTAATCTAAAGAAGGCCTTGAGTGAATGTCCTGAGTTGTATGCCGTTAAAGAAGCTAAATGGCTTTTGGACGATGCGGAGTCGGCACTGGAAGCGTTATTGCATTTGCAGGAATTGGGTGACTTTGCGGTGCTTGAATGGCCTAAAGGCAAAAAAATTCAATTGAGTCGTGAGGCAGGATTAGCACAGGTGCAGTTTTCGGTACGTAAGGAAAAAGACTGGTTTAGTGTTGAAGGCAGTGTACAGGTTGATGCCGAGCAGGTTTTGGATATGCAGCGTTTAATGAACCTGTTGAGCAGTTCCTCAGGCCGCTTTCTTAAGTTGGAAGACGGGCAGATTATTGCCTTAACCCAGGAATTACGGCAACGTCTGGATGATTTATCCGGTTTGGGGGACGTGCAAAAAGACAAAGTGCGATTTCATCCGTTAGCAGCTCTGGCGCTGGATGAAATTACCAGCGGCATGACCATCACCGCCAGTAAGCCTTGGAAAGATCAATTACTGCGACTCAATGAAATGGGTGATTTAAACCCTAAATTACCGTCAACTTTGCAAGGTGAATTACGCGATTATCAGCGCGAAGGCTTTCAGTGGATGATGCGGTTGGCGCATTGGGGAGCGGGTGCGTGTCTGGCAGATGATATGGGGCTGGGTAAAACCGTGCAGGCTTTAGCCCTTATTTTAGCCCGTGCATCTCAAGGGCCGACCTTGATTTTGGCACCGACCTCTGTCTGTATCAACTGGCTGGAAGAAGCGCAGCGTTTTGCACCGACGCTAAATATTTATCAATTTGGAACCGGTGACCGGCAAGAGATGCTCGACGACGCCGGCCCTTTTGATTTAATTGTTTGCAGTTACGGATTATTACAAACAGAGGCGGACCGTTTAACGCAAAAAAACTGGCATACGCTGGTTGCTGATGAAGCGCAGGCGATTAAAAATGCAATGACCAAACGCTCTAAAGCGGCGATGTCCTTGCAGGCAGATTTTAAATTGATTACCACCGGCACGCCGATAGAAAATCATCTGGGCGAATTATGGAATTTATTTAATTTTATTAATCCGGGCTTGCTGGGTACGTTGCAAAAGTTTAATGAACGCTATGCGCAGGCTATCGAAAATCAACAGGATCATGAAGTTCAACAACGGTTGAGAAAGTTGTTGCGACCGTTTATCTTGCGACGCCTTAAAAATGACGTATTAACCGAACTGCCATCACGGACTGAAGTGACTTTACATGTTGAATTAAGTCCCGGGGAGCGAGCATTCTACGAGGCCTTGCGTCGTAACGCCATGCAAACCATGATGGACGATACCGCGCAACCCGGACACAAACAGCTGAAGATATTGGCGGAAATCATGAAATTGCGTCGCGCCTGTTGTCATCCACGTTTGGTGATGGAAGAAAGTACGCTGGGCAGTTCCAAGCTGCAAGCTTTTGAAGAATTGGTCGATGAATTACTGGACAATCGCCATAAAGCCTTGGTGTTTAGTCAATTTGTCGGACACTTGAAGCTTATCCGTGAATTATTGGATAAAAAAGGGATTCCTTATCATTATCTGGATGGCTCTACTCCGGTTCCGCAACGTAAAAAAGCGGTTAATTCATTTCAGGCGGGGGAGGGTGATTTGTTTTTAATCAGCCTGAAAGCCGGTGGTACCGGTTTAAATTTAACCGCCGCAGATTATGTGATTCACATGGATCCGTGGTGGAATCCGGCAGTCGAAGATCAGGCCTCTGATCGTGCACACCGCATGGGGCAAAAACGCCCGGTTACGATTTATCGCCTGGTTGCAAAAGACACCATAGAAGACAAAATTGTTGATCTGCATAAACACAAACGCGACTTGGCCAATAGCTTGCTGGAAGGTGGTGAAGTGAGTGGAAAGATGTCCGTTGAAGACATGATGGCTTTGATCAAGGATATTGATTAGAAGTTAATGGCTTACATTGGCCTATTACTTTGTAATTATAAAGCTCCCTCGCTTGCAGGATAATCCGGTTGCTTGGGTTCCATCAATTCTAGAGTGCCGGGCTTGAATATATTTATTATCACGGTGAGTAATTCACTGTGATAACGGTAAAAATCTAACTACTATCCAAGAGGTTCAATCATGCGTAAAACTCTGATCAACCAACCCATAATAAACAATCAGTCATCGGATCCAATTTATTTGGATCTTGAGCATTTGGCACAGGTAGAAATAAGCTCTGAATGCCCCGAACATCCTATAGAATTAGCGTTGTTAGCCAGTTCAGAACCAGGTTGGCAAGCCAGTTGTTCGGGTGAGCAAACTATTAGCCTTATTTTTGATCAACCCCAAACCCTTAAAAATATCTTGCTGGTGTTTGATGAGCACGAACAGTCTCGTACCCAAGAATTTGTTTTGCTGTGGCGCTGCGATAATGAAGATTTTTTTCGGGAAATTTTGCGCCAGCAATATAATTTTAGTCCGCCGCTAACTACGCGGGAAGTTGAGGCCATTACCGTCGATCTCAAGCAGGTAAAAGCGCTTGAACTACGTATTATTCCAGATATTAGTGGCAGTGAGGTCTGTGCAAAACTGACCCGGTTGGCGCTTTCAGCAATCTAAGGAACGTACATGAAATAACTTGACCCTTGATATCCCCTCACCCTAGCCCTCTCCCGGTGGGAGAGGGAGTAAGATGCCTAAGGAATGTGCGCTAAATAAGTTGGGCATCTGTAGGGGCGAATTCATTCGCCTTGGGCGGATAAATCCGCCCCTACATGCTTTTCAAAATTAAAGTTGCCTAACTTATTATGCTCATTCCCAAGTTATTTCATGCGCATTCGCCAGACGATTATTGAAAATTAATTTTCCCTCTCAAGGCCTTAAGTTGGCCCTGTTTGCTTTTGCCATCCAGGCGTTTTAGCTTTGATCCTTTAGTGGGTTTTGTTGCTTTGCGCTTTTTATGCACCAACCCTACACTTTTTATTAAATCCTGTAGTCGGCTACAGGCATCCTCTTTGTTTTTTTCTTGGGTGCGGTATTGCTGCGCTTTGATGACAATCACACCTTCTTTTGAAATACGCTGGTCATTTAAGGCCAGCAGTTTTTCTTTATAAAAATCAGGCAATGATGACGCGTGAATATCAAAACGCAAATGAATCGCTGAGGATACTTTATTGACATTCTGGCCGCCAGCACCTTGGGCACGAATGGCATAAATTTCAATCTCGCTGTCTGGAACAATAACCTGACTGGATATTTGCAACATAGGTGGGTTCACTTTTTCATGTAGTGTCAGGCTGACACAGTTTGCTATAGAGGGACTTATTGATGAGGTGTGATTCAGTGACAACTGTTGACAGTCAGGGCACTATTTACGGCTTATCTTGGCTGTAAAGTGGTTGGATGGCGAGTCAAAATTGGCCGTACCGTTGTTTATAGTTGGGCTGATGCCTTGTTCTTAAACGAATCTCCCCTTGCTATTTTTAAAGCGTCAATTAAATTCTTAAATATTGTTCATGTTTTGTAAAACTATAGTTTGACAACAAACATTCTAATTGTTACATTATCGTGAAATGATTAATAAACAAATCGTTAATAAATAATTTCTTCAGAAAGCACAAATGAAGTTTTTATTTGTCTTATCGGTTTAAAAAAAATTGCTGCTTAATAATCGCGTTAAAACTTCGCGAATCAACGGCTTTTATTTTTAAGACACTCTGTTTGCGAGGATTTGGTGTTATGGCTTATTTAAATACACAGTTGTCAAAACAAGAACCGGCAGTCTTTGTTGGTAAAATTCCTGTTGAAGCTGAACAACCTGTACCGACTGTTAATCAGGCTACAGAGTATACAGAGAATAGTAATTTTCCTATAGCTCGTAAGTTAAAAGACGAGAAAGCCAGGCTTATAAATGTACTATCCCAGTTCCCTGTGACTGCTTTATGGTTGATTAACCAATATGAACATAAATCTTGCGCGACACTTGACCTTGATGATGAATCAACGCTGGAATCAGAATTAACAACAGCCTTGGTGGATATAAAAAAACAGTTTTATTCCATATCCGACAAAACGTTGACGGATGTGGCTTATGTTGCTGACAAGCAAAATCTGGTAACAGCCTTGCAACTGTTTCCCTTTTCTTTTCATGATTTGACGAAACTGGTTGATGTCATTGTCTATGCTTACAAGTTTAGAGGGCTTTGTTATCAACCCACGCAAAGTACCGAAAAAAATTCTAATTTAATTATCAAACGCTTGGAAGGCTTAAGCAGGCGTAGCACTATAAATTCACCCAAATGGTCGAATTTATTAGCGTCTTATGATGAGCAATTTCTGTTTTTGTCCAGTAGTGACATGCATAAACACTTTTCCGAGGTGGTTTTTTCAGAGCATGGTTGGTTAGGTTTACGTCAACAACTGGCTTCAGCTAACTCAAGGCTGGTTTTATTTATTGCCAATCAATACAAAGGCAGTTTTCTGGATTTTGACGATCTTGTACAAGAAGGTCAGAGTGGCTTGTTAAAAGCGGTCGATCGATTTGATTACCGTTTGGGATTTCAATTTTCAACTTACGCAGGCTATTGGATCAGGCAAGCTATATCAAGGTCTTTGTCGCGATGCGAGAGAGTGGTACGTGTTCCTTGCGGGCAAGTTGCCACTATTAATAAAGTATTTCGTACTAAAGACCAGTTTATTGTAAAGACCGGCAGAGAGCCAACTATTAAAGAGTTGGCTGAATGTGCAAAGCTTTCGATTGATGAAGTACAGTCTATTTTGTCGATCTCACAAACAGCTATGTCGCTTGAAGGCTATGAAGATGATGACGAAAACTCTTTTGCCCCCATTGATTTTTTGGAGCAACAGGTGTTTACGCATTCGTTTATGAAAATAGCGCAAACTGATCTTCAGAGCTTGATACATAAGGCAATTGAAATACTGAATCCCAGAGAGGCTAAAGTTATATGTTGTCATTTTGGTGTTGATACTGATAACGAAATGACTTTGCAGGAAATTGGTGTAGAACTTAATTTAACCCGGGAACGCGTCAGACAAATTCAGGTGATTGCGCTTGATAAAATAAAACGCAGCTTCGGTGATCAATTATTAAGCTTTTTATAATGTACAAAAGTGTTAAAGATAGTTAATATTAAATCCTACTGAAAAGGTAGGATTAGTAAAAAACAATTCAGATTGATGACAGGGTAACGTGGCAACATCAAGTTTTGAATGCAGCTGTAGGTAAACGCAACGCTACATATTGACCTTACTTTAAGGGTCAGGAGATTAAAAGATGAAAAAATATATACTAAACACACTCCTTTGGAGCGTTGTCTTGGCCGGTGCATTTTTGATATATAACCGCGTAAACACGACGCCGCCGATTGATGAATCCATAGCCTATTCGGATTTTATCGCCAAGGTTAAGAATAAACTGGTTGATCGTGTAGAAATGACAGGTCAATCAATTAAGCTGCGTACTTCAGATGGTCAAAACCTTGAAACCTTTAATCCTAATGACCCTCATTTGATTGATGATCTGTTAAGTGCCGGTGTACAGGTAAGAACCAAACCACCTACACAGCAGTCGCTTTTTATGCAGATGTTTATCTCCTGGTTCCCTATGCTGCTTTTGATTGCAGTGTGGATAATCTATATGCGTAAAACCCAAGGCGGTGGCATGGGGGGCAATTCTTTTGGTAAAAGTAAAGCCAAATTGCTTGAAGAAGACAAGCTAACCGCAACCTTTGCTGATGTGGCCGGTTGTGAAGAAGCCAAGGAAGAAGTCGCAGAGCTGGTTGATTTTCTTGCAGATCCGCAAAAATTTCAAAAGTTGGGCGGACAAATACCACGCGGAATTTTAATGGTAGGCCCTCCAGGAACAGGTAAAACACTGATTGCCAGAGCCATTGCAGGTGAAGCCGGGGTTAAGTTCTTTACGGTTTCCGGTTCTGATTTTGTAGAAATGTTTGTCGGTGTGGGTGCGTCCAGAGTCAGGGACATGTTTGCTCAGGCTAAGGAACATGCCCCTTGTATCATATTTATAGATGAAATTGATGCAGTAGGTCGCCAAAGAGGCGGTGCCGGCATGGGCGGTGGCAATGATGAGCGTGAACAAACATTGAATCAATTGCTGGTGGAAATGGATGGCTTTACCGGTAATGAAGGCGTTATTGTTATCGCGGCAACCAACCGGGCAGATGTACTCGATAAAGCGTTGTTAAGACCTGGCCGTTTTGATCGTCAGGTTAATGTTGGGCTACCCGATGTACGCGGTCGTGAACAGATTTTGAATGTGCACATTAAAAAAGTACCCGCTGCTGATGACGTTAAATTAAAAGATATCGCCAGAGGCACACCCGGATTCTCAGGTGCAGAGTTAGCCAATATAGTTAATGAGGCAGCGTTGTTTGCGGCACGATTAAATAAAGTGCAAGTTAACATGAGTGATCTTGAGAAAGCCAAAGACAAGATTCTGATGGGTGCCGAGAAGCATACGATGGTCATGACAGAAGATGACAAGCTATTAACCGCTTATCACGAAGCAGGTCACTGTATTGTTGGGCAATCATCACCTGATCATGATCCTGTTTATAAAGTGAGCATTATGCCGCGCGGCAGGGCTTTGGGTATTACCATGTTTTTACCTGAAAGAGACCAGTACAGTGCAAGCAAACGCAAACTGGAAAGTCAAATAGCGAGCTTGTTTGGTGGCAGAATTGCGGAACTCATGATTTATGGTGGCGACCGCGTGACCACAGGCGCTTCCAACGACATCGAGCGAGCCACTGAATTGGCACGCAACATGGTTACCCGTTGGGGTTTTTCTGAAAAACTCGGTCCCTTGGTTTATGGGGAAGAAAATGGTCAGCCATTCATGGGTTATCCCGGTTCACAAGGCAGCAAAGTATCCGGTACAGTTGCGCAGCATATTGATGAAGAAATACGTGCGGTTATAGACTGTAACTATCAACGTGCAGAAACTATTTTGCAGGAAAATATCAGTATTCTTCACAAAATGGCTGATGCCTTAATGAAATGGGAAACCATAGATAAAGATCAAATTGATGACTTGATGGCGGGTAATGAGCCAAAAGCACCAAAAGATGACAATGATTACAGTAAAACGATTTATACAAAGCAGGAAAAAGTTGATAGTAAACCGATAAAAACCAATATCAACAAAAACAAACCTGCCGGACAAGTTTGAGGTGCGCTCATTTGGGGGGCTGTTAGCCCCCCCTTTTTTTTGTATATTAATTTTTTGTTCCGACTATTTTTTAATTTTTAGGCAACTCGCAATAATAAGTTCCCAATTTATAGTGAGTGCGCATCGCAGACCTAAAACCACATCTACTAAGCAGTTTTATTTACACCACAATCTATTTTTTTTTCACCTGTAGCTTAAATTAGAGTTCTTTCTCTGGCATGGAGAAGCACCCTGTTACTCAGCTAAACAGTAGTATTGAGAAACTTGGCGGATGTTATTTATTGCGAGTTACCTTAAGTGACTGCTGAGTTCATTAAAAACTATTCAGTATACTTATTCAGTCTGGATAAAAATGACGACTTATTTTCGTTCAATTCTTCGAAGCTAACCTGAAAAAATTTTCTATTCATAGACCACCATTATGGTTGCCTGTCAACTTGAGGCGATGTAGGCTGAGCTTTAGTTATATTCATGCTTAATAAGCCCCTTTGGGTAACAGTTGAGTGCGGGGTGTTATGTAGAGTAACTGAATTTTCGATGCTTAATTAGCTTATCGAGATGGTGATAAGTGCATTGGAAACACTGCACTGAATAATAATTTGACGTTACCCAACACTGACGATTGAAAGGTAAGTTTTTGGTGATTAAATGCGTTTTTCAAAAAGTCGTAATCAAAACACGGATTGGGTGGGCAATAAATATCGGAAAATCTGATTGTTCACAAAAAGAACCTAAATACTCAAAGAGTTGCTAATCTGTAGATTACTAACCAAAGGGTGAAATACCTTCCCCTATCATTGACCCTGTTGCCTGGAAGCAACTACTTTTTGCTCTAGTCGATCAATCGCTGTTTTGATAAACAGAGAGTTTCTTAATTTTTCAACAATCAAAAAAATCTATAATCAGTCAGCTAATTCACCTGCATAATGGCATGGGTAGCTCCCTCATCAAAAAAATATTGGAGGCGATAATGAAGTTTAATAGGGTGTTGCCATTAAACCAAAGTTCTTGCTAAAAATAACGAATGCCAGCTAAGTTAGCGAGGCGTTGAATGCCTGTAGGTGTAACCTGATCGTTCTTAAATTATGGATGTCTTTTTCATAAGTTGCTTTAAAAGCTCCATAAAGCCGCCTATCGGCTTTCTTTTGTAATGATTCATAATATCGTCAATTTTGTTTAAGACTTGATCGTGCATGTGAATTTTTTGTTGCATGGTGGCTCTCCTCGTTTTAAATAACGGCGCTTAATGGGGTAGGTCATCAGCAACTCACACCTTTATTAAATCAAATTTAAGTCTAGCCTATAAGTGTAAGTTTACAAGTTAACCAAGGTAAGCAAGCAAAAAATATTTTTATGCTGGGCGTCGCTATTTTTGAGTAAATATTTCCCTTTCTCCTAGAATGCAAATAATCAAAAATACCGCAAACAATTAGATTGCTACGCAAGTCACAGCCGTCTTGGTCATTCGTTGGCCACCCAACAAGGGGATGGCTCACATGCTCTCCAATGACTCGATGCGATTTCGTAAAGCCTGTATTTGCACTGCGCAAAAAATGCTCAGTGAAAACACATGCACTATCGCTTCCGGGGACTATTGGACTCCTGTCTCGCAGCGAATGATTTTTTTAATATCGATGTAAGCGTTTAAACCCGTTTTAAATAGGCATAGTACCGATGAGTTGGCCGAACGCTTCAACTTGTTGCCAGTCGGTATATTCAATGACGGTCTTGGGGTCAGTCGGTCCTTTGGTGATAAACATGATAAACCGTATCATTGATCGATCGAAAAAGCTGTATTTTGGATATTCCAGTTTACCGGCAAAGACAGCTAACTCTCTCGGGCGCCAAGCTATCTGTTTGAGGAATTTACGCAGGTAAGGATTGGTAGCCGGTTGGTTTTTGTCGGGTTTTCTGGCAACAATACTCACTGAAAAAAAGGCATTGGGCTTGCTATCCAGAAGCGACTGGTTACGGTTGATAAAGTCAGTGATTTTGGGGCTGTGCTTGCCATAATGAATGCTGGCACCGATGACAATCTTGTCAAACGCGTGTAAATCCAGCTGCGCACCATCATCAATAGACAGCAGTGTTACCTGATGTCCCGACTGTTCAATGACCTGTTGTAAGCGTGCACCTATTTTTTGAGTGTGCCCCAAGGTGGATGAGTAAAGAATAAGAATTTTAGCCATTTGTTCGCCGCCAAGTTATTGCTAAGGGTGATGGTTGAAATCAGACACGCCAAGAACGGTTATTTATTTTTCGTTCCACGGCATAATGGGAACCGTAGAAATACTGTTGGCAGGCGCACCTTCAATCAATTTTCGACTAATAGCCACATAGACCAGCGTGTTGCGTTTAGCGTCAAACAATCGAGTGACTTTGGTTTCTTTAAAAAATAGCGAGGTGTCTTCGGTAAAGGCTGTTTCTTCTTGCGGCAATTTTCCGCTGATAATAATCGGGCCGACCTGACGGCAGGCAATCGAAAATTGCGAAGGGTCTTCAGCAACTCCAAAAGTGCCGGCAATCCCACCGGTTTTGGCTTGGCTGATATGACAAGCGACGCCTTGCACCTTGGGGTCATCAAAGGCCTGTATGCAGACTTTATGGTTTGAGCCGATCAATTTCCAGGTTGTGGTAATGCAGCCAATTTCTTCAGCGTGGGCAGAAGGTGTAAGCAAAGCAAGCAATAATGAGCAGTAGGTCAGATTTTTTTTCATAGGAATCTCAGGGTTATTTTTTTGTAAGCAGGCTTTTATTTTTAAGGTTCAATTTTGAAAGCACTTTTTGAATAAGGTTCTTGATGCTTTTTGCATTAACTATAATAAAAAACGGTATGGCACAGCCAATTAATGCGCTAAGCATCAATACAGACAAGGTTAAGCGCGTCCAATCGACGGGGTAAACATCCGCTTTAACGGGTTTGCTGATGCCGGGAATACTCGGTAAATCCCCATCGCCGCCATCAACTTTTAATTGCGCTTTCATGCCTTTTTCCATGTGTTGCGGCAATTCACAATGGACAAGATAGGTTTTTTTCTGGCTGGGCATAATCAGAGAGGCTTGTAATTGGCCCTCTCCATAGAGCTCCAAATGAAACATGCCTTCGGGGTATAAGTAACCCGGCAAGCCATGAATCATCAGTTGGTGGCGTATTTGGTCATCGTTAATAAAAGTGATGTTGATTTTGGCACAGGGTTTAACGTTCCATTCTTGCTGGTCAAAAGCAAACATTTTGCCGGTAAATTTCAACGCGTGTTTTTGACCGGCATGGATGGTTATATCGACATTTTCTGAAATTGCCGGACAGTCGCGAGGAAGATTGTCGCTGTTGGCATTCATAATCATGCCTTTTTCATCCATCAACATGCCGCCGTGATTCATCGCAGAGACCGATTCAATAACAGCCAGCATCATTAAGCCAAGTATTAATGCTTTCATCGTTGTTGTTTCCGTTTATAAATCAGCACGCTAAAAACCAGCAGACCGATGATTAAACCAATGACCACGCCAAATAGGATAATCTGCCAATAATTGGGGGCGAGTAAGCCTGCGTCACCCAGTAACGGAGCAAAAGCGCCGACACCCCAGATCGCTGTTTTTTTTGCGTAATAGTCTTTATTAAATACCTGATCGAATAATTCATCATGCATTTTTGGCATCCCTTGTTCGTCGAGGTAAGACTGGTAGGCGAGGATGGCCATATTGCCGCCGGGTTCCATGCCATCCGTAGTGGTGCCTGTCGGGACATGGTCATGAAACATCCACAGGCCCGGGCCGTAACTGTTCAAGCCATTGTTGGTGGTTTGCAGGCGCAGATCAGTCCGTTGCGCAGGGGCGATGTCAAAAACATCACGGGTTATTTGTGTTGCAGCGGTCAGGTCAACGCCATCCAACGCGGTGATGGTGGCTTTATGCCCGTGGATATGCAGCGCGACTGAAGAGCGTTGCAAGTTGGCAACATGCAATTTAATGTTTTCATTTTCATTGGCAATAATCATCCCGTCACGCAGGGTATAGGGGAAGGAGTGACCATTCAGCATGAAGTAGTTTTCAAAAGATTCCGTCATGTTATAGTCACGGCCCATGCGTTGCGCGATCAGTCTGGGGTCATTGGCCGTCTGGATGATGCTGGCCAGTTTTTTATCGACTGACTGATAATGTAAATCATATTCCTGGCTATAGGATTTTTTTACGGCAACTGATGGATGACGCACTTGTCCAGCGCCGATATTAAAGGTTTGCAACCAGTTATTGGGCTGATTTTCTTCAACAATAAACATACCTGCCAAACCCATCATAAAATGCTGTGCCGTTTGGACGTGGCAATGATAAAGCATGGTGCCGGCATGTCTCGGCTGTATTTCGTAGGTATGGCTTTTTCCGGGGAAAGCCGCATGCTCTTCCATACCGTCATTGTCTTCACCTTTGGCGGTCAGCCAAGGATGATCAACCCCATGAAGGTGAATGGTATGGGGTAAATAATGGGTGTTTTCCAGCGTGATATAAACTTTATCGCCTTGTTCCACGCGAATCACCGGGGAGGGTGCGCGTAACAAGGGATTAGCAACCAACGAGTTAAAGTTTTTAAGCGCCATGCCACGGGATTTGGGTGCATAAACCCAAAGCCCCGGTTGAATCCCCGGCGCAATGGCAAAGGTATTGATTAAAAATTCACCATCAGGACTGGCACCGTTAAGCTCAACCACCTCAAGCTTGATGTGAATAACATCCGGATCGCCATCATTATCCAGATCATCGCTCAGGGTTATCGCATCCTGAGCCAGATTGGTCTGCATCAGTGTCGACATGGAGACATTGTTGGTGCCTTTAACCGCTGTTGCAACGTCATAAGGATTATCCGGTTCGCAGGATGGCGCAGCGTCAATAGTTACATCTTCAATTACTTGCGCAGGCCGCCACTCAGGATGCTCATTGGAACAAGGCTTTTCAATGCTGTTATTGTCCGAGCGGCTATAAACAGTCTCGGGGGGAACAATACCCGCTTTTTGTTGCAGCTCAGGCGCAATAAAAACAGCCAAAGTCACCAATGCCGGGATGAGTAGTATCAAAAAAATAGTGCGTTTTTGGATCATATACCGATAAGATATTTTTAAAATTATCGCTATTGTAAAGGTCGGATGGGTTTAAGCCTAGGTACGTTTTTAAGTAATGATAAATCAACCGGATTAACGCTGTTTACGGTTGCGACAGATGATAAAGTTGCATCGGTTTACG
Source organism: Methylococcaceae bacterium (assembly GCA_037129595.1). GTDB lineage: Bacteria > Pseudomonadota > Gammaproteobacteria > Methylococcales > Methylomonadaceae > Methylobacter_C. The sequence continues at coordinate 14,616 of JBAXUR010000028.1, forward strand.
GCTAGCGCCTAATCCGACAAGGCTGGCAAAAAGCCGTCCAATGGTTAATGTAAATCAACGTCAGGTCATTTACCCATAGCAGACCTTCATGGCCTGTTGGCAACGATTTTTTTAAATACACAGCCAGATTCAAAGCATCACGGTAGATGGGTAAATGTTCGTATCTGACTATTTTATACTATCGTTGTTGTGGGTGCGAAGCTCACGTCGCAACTAACATTTAGGAGGCCGTGGGAACGAGGGTCAATATTAAAGCCGCTTAATTTTTTTAGTTAGTGCTTATAGGTATTTATACGGATATTTTTTTTGTTTTAAGTCTTATATTCTATGTCTGTCCCAGTCTTAATGATACCTAAGCCATTTTTACTTTCAAGAGCCAGTAAGTTAAAGCTTGAATTATATTTCTTAAAACTAATGTGGATGATTATGAAAAATCAAATGTTAAAACCCTTGGTAATCGCAATAGCATTGGTGCTAGTGCCTTTATCTATAAGTACCGCTCAAGCTACTCAAACTAATCAAGGTTCAAAAGGTGACAGAGGTGATAAAGGCGACAACGGTGATAAGGGGCAAGTAGGTCCACAAGGTCCAGCAGGGCCTCAAGGTGTTCCTGGGGTTGCTGGAGCAACGGGGCCACAAGGTGCACCAGGAGCAAAAGGTGATACTGGAGCAACAGGGCCCAAAGGTACTGACGCGTCAGGCCACGTTATAGGTGAGCACTATCAAGGCGGGATTGTGTTTTGGGTAGACGCTGACGGTCAACATGGTTTAATCGCCTCCGAGCCGGGGCAAACCGATAACACTAATTTAATAAGATGGGACGACGCTAATAATACCATACAAAGGCGGTACAATACTGGTGCTAGGGGAGATGGGATTTATGCAGGCATCCACAATACCGCTATCATAGTCGCGCAGCAATATGTGTGGAATACGGCAAATGCGCTTCCTCAAACGCCTCCCAGCTTAACACCAGTAAGTTCAGCCGCACAAGTAGCTGCAGATTATAGCGTACAAGAGGATGGTTTAAGTGCTTGTGACGACCGTGACCCCCCCGTCGACCCCACCGCTAATCAAAAATGCTATGGCGACTGGTATTTGCCGTCAATAGTGGAATTAAAATTATTATCTAATTTCGTCAGAAATAATGTTGGTACGATATGGTTTGCTCCCGTGTATTGGAGCTCTACGGAGGCCCCTACTTACCCTTTCTCTCAAGAGGCATACCAGGTAAGGATGCCACAGGGTAATAGCACTAGGAATGATAAGTATGGTTATGGTTACGTGCGTGCGGTTCGGGCTTTTTAACACTTCAACCCTTTAACCCTTTTCTTTTCCCGCCATAGGCGGGGGGATTTTCAAACACCACAAACCCAGCCTCTTACACGGGGCTAGGTTTGTTTTCGATGTTGAGATGTTCCAAGACAAATAGCCAAATCCGGTTAAAGCCACCTTCATGACTGACCCTGTTACGTAACCCACCATGCAGCCAACTGAACCAATGTTGAACGAACAGTCGGAGTCGATTTTCATCGACACCTTGCTCATAAAGCCGACGAGAACGGACAAGCAAGCGGTTGAGGCTTTGCATAGCGGGACGCAAAGACGGTCAGGGTGAATGCGATAACCCAGAAAATCAACCCCCCTGTGTGTTGTTCCGATGGAACGTTTATCGGGATGTACGGTCAGTTTCAACTGTCCAAGGACACGGTACATACACCGCAGTTCCGCTTTCAGTTTATGGCGAGTCGGTGCAAAGATTAAATAGTCATCCATGAAGCGCTGATAACGAATGTTATGGCGAGTTTGCAGGCTTTCCATGGTCCTGTCCAGCGGCGTTAAATACACAGCACCCAGTAACGGCTAAATACTGCCAGAGGCGACCATGCCACAGCCAGTCAACTTCGTATCGGGTAGCATCTAATAGTGCTTTTGTCATGAGTCATCATTGTCCATCCGTCCCCTATAGATTTCAACTTAAGTATGAGTAAATAATGTACAAATAGCTAAGTCGGTGTTGCTGTAATCATATACGAAGGCTGATAAATGAAGGGCTGCTATAGGTAAGACAGCAGGCATCGGAAAATTTGTGGCGACTGTCTGCAAAGGGTCGTGAGCTGGCAGTCAGTCGGGTTAGCGAAAGCGTAACCCGATAAGTCGGGGTATCTGTGTCGAGTTACGGCTAGCGCCTAACCCGACACAGATTATTAGCATTTTTTGTGATAAAAAGTGTCAGCTACTTTTAAGCTTCTATGAAGGATGCCAAATTAAGCCCTAAAATTCGTTAAAAACCAAATCGTTAATCATCAACCGGATTAACGCTGTTTACGTTTGCGCCAGATGATAATGCCTGTGCCCGTTAACAATAACGGAAGGATAATTAAAAAGCCAAAACCGATGACAGCAACGGCTGTCCGGGTTAATTGCAGTGTCTTGTCAGTCGCGGTTTTTGCCGGAATGTTAATAAAGTGGTCTTCATGAATAAGCCACAAAACGAGCCTTAGCCCCATATCCAGATTGCCGACATTGCCCAGGTAGGCATTGGCTAAAAAATCACCATCGCCGACAACAATAATGCGTTGTTGAAGTTGTTGATTGATGGTTCGGGTTAACGCATAGGCAAAAACCAGCGGCCCCTGTTTTTCCTGTCTAGTGGCATCAAAGCTTATTTTTCCTTCGATGGCTCCGGTTTCTGTCCATGATTTTTCGGTACTGCTGAGTAAAGGCGTGGTCGTAAAATCGGTTTTACCGTCAATTTCAAGCGCGGCAACAACCGGATAAAGGCTGAGGGTCTTAAAACCGTTGGTAACCGGGTGTGGGGTATAGTCGCTGGTGAGTATAAAACTGGGGTCGTTAACGCCATAAAGCGTGGAACTGCTGTCGACAATCACGCCATTAAGCTGCTTGATACCCAGTTGTTTTTGCAAGGCGGTCAGCTGTTTGTTGTCCGGGTCGGTTAACACCAATAGATTGCCGCCGCGTTGAATATAGCGTTGTATTATCGTCATTTCACTTGCCAGTAACGGTACTTTGGGCGCAGCAATAACCAGCAAGGCAGCGTTATTGGGAATGGCGGGCAGTGTAGCCAAATTGAGGGTTTGGGTATTAATTTTTCGGCGGGCCAATTCCTTGCCAAACTCGCCTAAATCAAAATTGGCTATACCGTCTGGCGAGCGTTCACCGTGACCGGTTAAAAACGAGACCCAACGCTCATTGGCATTGGCCAGTTGCAGCAGCGCATTGGTCAAGGAAGATTCATCAAGAAAGGTCAGTTTTTCTGTGCGCCCCTGATACTCAACAAGAATAATGCCTTCCGGGCCGATGTTTAAGTCACGGGCTTTTTCAGGCTCAAAATCAGGGTCTATAAAATTAAGCGTCACATCGGCTTTAATCCTGCTATAGCGATCCACTAACTGGGCAATTTGGGTTCTTATCGGCTGGCCTTTTTTAACATAAGCCGTGATAGTGATTTTATCAGGAAGTGAGGTCAGTAGTTTTTGCGAGGCTTCCGACAAGGTATTGCCGGCATTGTTGGTTATGTCTGTTTGCAAGCTATAGCGGTTACTTAACCAAGCCAGTGAGCCCAGTAAACACAATAACAGTGCAGTAATGAGGGCGTTTTTTACGCGCAGTTGTTGGTGAATGCGGGGTGTTATTTTCATTTTTGCAAGCGGTCGTTGGCAAGGCAGCGGATACTCAGCAGGATAAAAGTCGCGGTAAACAGCAAAAAATAGCTGATGTCGACTGAGCTAAGCTGACCACTTTGCAGGTTTTGGAAGTGCCTTAAAATGGATAGATATTCAAACAGTTCACTGCGCTGGTCATTCATGCCGGCTGACCAATCCAGAATCCATAACAATAATAAAATACCAAAAGTGCCCATGGCGGCAACGGTAGGATGACCGGCAACCGTGGACATAAAAAGACCGGTAGCCGTAAAGGCACTGACCAGCAACACTAACGCCAGCAGGTTGGCGACCAACTTGCCCCAATCAAGCACGCCGCCAACCAGCAAAGACAGCGGCATCAGAGTAACCAGAACAACCACCAGTAATAATAAGCCAAGGCTGCCCAAGTATTTGCCAAGAATAATATCGGCCGTGGAAATGGGGGCAGACAATAACAGCGACAGAGTTTTGTTGCGGCGTTCTTCACAGATTAGGCGCATGGTTAACAGCGGCGTGACCAGCAACAAGATAATAGCGGCGTTACCATATAAGGGTGTCACGACAATATCAGCCAAGCCGGGCGCTCCGTCAATAGTCGCTAATTTGGGCTGAATCAGGGTAAAGGTTTCAACTTGGGTTAAAAATAAATAGGCTAAAAGTCCTTGCAGAACGGCTAATACCGTCCAGGCCAGGGGCGACAAAAACAGGCTTTTAAACTCTCGTTTGGCGATGGTTAATATCATACTCATTAAGCGTTGTCTTGGGTCAGGGCGATAAAAATATCTTCCATCGATTTTTTTACCGGTGTCAGTTCTTGCAATTCCCAGCCGTTGGCAATAATGGTTTCGGCAATGTGCCGGGTTGGATCGTCGGTCACGTGGTAGTAAATTTTGAGCTGATTGTTGGCAAGAGTCTCAATTGAACTGACGCCGGGGATGGTTAATAAAAGGCTGGCATCTGCCGGCAGTCGCGTCGTCACTTGAAGGCTGCCGGTATTCATGGTCTGGTTAAGCCCCGCGATGCTCTCACTTAATATCAGTTGTCCCTGATGAATAATTTGTACGTGCGTGCAGGATTCTTGTACTTCAGTCAGAATATGCGTAGACAGAATGATGCCGTGATCTTGCCCCAATTCGCGTATTAAGGCGCGGATTTCCCTGATCTGGATAGGATCAAGACCCACGGTAGGTTCATCAAGAATAATAACATCCGGGTTGTGCAAGATTGCCATAGCAATGCCCACACGCTGTTGAAAGCCCTTGGACAGATTGGCAATCAAACGATGAGAAACCGCCGTTAACCCACAGCGTTCTTGGGCATGATTAATCGCTTGGGTGATGGCGTTTTTGCCGATACCCTGAAGCTCAGCGCAATAGTGCAAAAATTCCTGCACGCTGAGTTCTTTATAAAGTGGCGGCGTATCCGGTAAATAGCCAAGACTGCGTTTGGCTTGATTGGGTTGATCCAGCAAATCAAAGCCGTTGATGGTTATTTGTCCGGAACTGGGTGCCAGATTACCGCTAAGCATTTGCATGGTGGTGGTTTTACCCGCGCCATTAGGGCCAAGAAATCCCAGCACTTCGCCTTTTGCCAAGGTAAAGCTGACATCATTGACCGCGCAGACTTTACCGTAATAGCGACACAGATGGTCGACGGTGATCAGGTTGGTCATGAGAACTATACTTGCTTGAGTAACACTTGTAATTCAGCCTGGATTTTTTTGCGGTAAAACAAAAATTTCCAGCGCGTACCGCCGCATTGCCGCCACAAAATAGCAGAACGTACCCCCGCCAGCAAACAGGCGCGTATTTTATTGGCAATCTCGGGTCTGGATAAATATTCCTGCTCACCATTAACCATGATTCTTGGCTGGAGTGTGCTAATGGTGTTCTGATAAACTTCGCCCAAGTTGGCCAGTACATTTTCATGTAACAAGCCAAAATGTTCACTCTGTGCCTGGGCTTTAGAGACACCGATTTGAATGGTTTGAAGCAGATCCTGGCGACTGGATAACTGGTTTTCAATAAAAACCAGTGAAGCGGAATAGCGTGCCTGTTCAGGGTTGACCACTTTAAAGCCGGTCATTTGTATGTTAAGTTGCACCAATCCCAGTTTTAATCCGGCCAGACTGCCATAAACATCAATGACGCTGTCAGAGTCTATTTTTAAGATACTGGCAATGCTGGTTTCAAACGCAACCGGGTCAGCTGTGCCTTTGGTCGCCAGTTGTTGCACCAGCGCCGCTGCTTGAGCAATGCCTGCCAAGGCGATAGTTTGATGAGTGATCGTGTTTAATTGCATAAGTTACTACTACAGGTGATTGGGTTATCAAAATATCTTGGTAGTCTAAAACATTTATGGTTCAGCGGACTATCAATATTTGACAGTACGGCGAGGGCAGGGCTATTCTTTTGAATTACGTATGATTACCCGTTGCTTCTTAATATATGATATAACAATTAAGCGGTAATTAATCAATAGCCAATAGTAATGTTACAGATTTACAGAACAAGACTGTTAAATAGGGACTAAAGCGTGACGGGGTTTGCAGCCCCGTCACTCACGTTTTGAAAGCTATTGAAGTCTTTAAACGTTTCAGTTGGGGGTTGCAATCCCCGACCGGCTTCGGTAAAAAATATTTTAAGCTGTAAATCCAAGGCTATAAAACACCAATCGAGTCGTTACCCTAAAACCAACCAACTCAAAGGAAAGAAAAAATGATTGAATCTGTTGTTTTAACCGTTACCGATATGAAATGTGGCGGTTGTGAAACCAATGTCACGGGAAAACTAACCGCTATTGAGGGCGTTATTTCGGTAAAGGCCTCATTTAAAGAAGATACCGTCAGTATCGACTTTGATAATGAAAAAACCACATTGGATAATATAAAAGACACCATTACCGGCGCAGGTTTTCCGGTATTGAGCGATTAAATAATCAAGTTATAGTAAGGTAGATTCTATGAGTGCAGAAGAGACTTCTGATGAGATTCGGCTATCCATTTTAGGGATGCGTTGTGCGGGTTGCGTAAGTGCTGTTGAGGGTGCCTTGGCTGCCGTTGCGGGTGTTACTTCTGTCAGTGTTAATTTTGCCGATCATTCGGCAATGATTAAAGGCCACGCTGACCCGGATGCGTTAAAGCAGGCCGCCCAAGAGGCCGGTTTTGATGCGGCGGTCATGGAAGGTTTTGAAGATCCGGCAGAACAGGAAGCCCAAGAATTGCAGCGTTACCGACAACTGATGAAGAAAGCGGCCGTTGCGGGAATTTTTGGAACCTTGCTGATGTTGTCAGAACATTTTGGCTGGCTGCCGGAAATCGGTTCAGCGACCGGACAATGGCTCTGGCCGGAAATTGCACTTATCACCTTAAGTATATTGGTGTATTCAGGTTGGCATTTTTACAGCGGCGCCATCAAGTCGTTAAGCCTGGGTCAGGCCAACATGGACACCTTGATTGCCTTGGGTACCGGTTCGGCTTGGCTGTATTCCTGCATCGTCATTGACTATTCGGCGACCTTGCCGGCCTTGGCAAAACATGCTTATTTTGAAGCGGCCGTTGTTATTCTGGCTTTTATTAATCTGGGAACTGCCCTGGAAACGATGGCTCGAGGTAAAACATCCAGTGCCATTCGGCAATTAATCGGTCTACAACCACGCACTGCTCGCGTGGTTAGAAATGGCGAAGAGCTGGATATTCCTATCGAAGAAGTCGGTTTGGGTGAAACACTGCGGGTCAGACCCGGTGAAAAAATTGCCGTTGATGGCGTGTTGCTGGAAGGGCACTCCACTCTGGATGAATCCATGTTGACGGGTGAACCGATTCCGGTAGAAAAAAGTGTCGGCTCGGAAGTAGTGGCAGGCACCATGAATCAAACCGGCAGCTTTTTGTTTAAAGCAACGCGCATAGGTCGCGATACCGCCTTGGCGCAAATTATTAAAAGCGTGCGGCAAGCGCAAAGTAGCAAACCAGAAATTGCCCGCTTGGCCGATAAAATTTCCAGTGTTTTTGTGCCCGCTGTCGTTGCTATTTCAGTGCTGACTTTTCTTGTGTGGTACACCTTTGGCCCCGAACCGTCATTAGGTTATGCCTTTGTCACCTCCATGACTGTGCTGGTTATTGCTTGTCCTTGTGCGCTGGGTTTGGCAACACCTATTTCTGTGATGGTCGCGGTGGGTCGGGCAGCGCAATCAGGTATTTTGATTCGCAAGGGTGATGCCTTACAAACAGCAGGTAAAATAACCTGTTTAATATTGGATAAAACCGGCACGGTCACCGAAGGCAAACCGACCGTATCCACTATTGAAGGCAGCGCCGGCTATACACAAGAACAAGTATTGCGCTTTGCAGCCAGTATTGAGTCAGGTTCCGAGCATCCATTAGCGGCCGCCATTTTAAAAGCAGCAGAAACGCGGCAAATCAAACTGGAAAAAGCCCAGCACTTTGAAGCGATTGCCGGCTTTGGCATTACCGCGCACATTAACGAACAAATCGTGGCCTTTGGTAACGAGGCTTTGATGGACGCCAAAGGCATTAGCTTTGCTCATTACATCGACCAGCTTAAAGAACTATCGGCACTGGGGCAAACACCGATGTTGCTGGCCGTAGACGGTAAAGTGGCCGGACTCATTGCCGTTTCTGATCCCATTAAAAAGGACTCTGAACTAGCCGTGCACCAACTGAAAAACTTGGGATTACGAATCATCATGGTAACCGGCGATAATCAAATAACAGCCCAGGCTATCGCCAAACAAGCCGGTATTACTGAAGTCAGGGCGCAAGTGTTGCCGCAGGATAAAGCCGCTGTCGTTAAAGAATTACAAGATCAAGGCGAGATTGTCGGCATGGTCGGCGATGGCATCAATGATGCGCCCGCCTTGGCGCAAGCGAATGTCGGCTTGGCTATCGGCACGGGAACAGATATTGCCATTGAAAGCGCGGATGTAGTCATTTTGCAAGGCTCCTTGTTAAAAGTCCCCGAAGTGATCGCGTTATCCAAAGCCACCGTGATTAATATCAAACAAAACCTGATGGGCGCATTTTTCTATAACACCATCAGCATCCCCGTTGCCGCAGGCTTGTTATACCCGCTGTTTGGGATTTTATTAAACCCCATGATTGCCGGTGCGGCAATGGCCATGTCGTCAGTGACCGTCGTGACCAATGCCAATCGTTTGCGCTGGAAAAAATTTAACGAGGATGAATAGACTATAGCGTTTTTTCGTGTGGATTAAAGAGTGCGGTGGCGTCAAACGTTTGGATGGGCTTCTAAACCACGTCCCGCGTGGAGTATTTGTTTAAATGATTATTAACGGGAATTTAAAATAAGGAAATAAGCAATGCCTACCATATTTATTTTTTATGGCATCCAAATTATGATGTATTTTTACGATAATGGAAAACACAACATGCCACACATTCACGCTGAATATCAGGATGATGAAGCCGTATTTTCAATTTTGGATGGTGACGTTATTTCAGGTAGCTTACCACGTAAACAGACGCGCTTGGTACAAGCCTGGATTGAGTTATATCAAGAATCTTTACTGATAGATTGGAAATTGGCTGTAACAGGTCAAGATCCATTCCGCATTGAACCGTTAAGATAACTGAGGTATTTATGAAATTGATTAATGTAGAGGCTAAAGATAACTATATCCTGCGCATTTTTCTGGATGATAATTCGATCATTGATTTTGATGTAAAGGCGGAATTGGAACGAATCCCTTCTTATAAACCACTTTATAACCATACCTTATTTAATATGGTAAAGTTTAAAAATAAACGACTCTATTGGAACGAGCAGTTTGACTTTCATTTGGATCAAATTTTGGAACGTGGACACCTTGTTAATTTTGACGAAAAAGAACCTTCAAAGGTTTTAAATTGATCCGTGTAGTAGGACTATTTATTTAAATTCACTCCGGAAAATGCATTGTAAGCTGCATCCACTGAGAATTGTTTGCTTTTGTATATATCAAAAAAAGACTGTTTTTTCTTAACGCTTGGATCATTAAAAGCGCGGGTGTATAAGTGAAGCGTCATACTCCTTATGTCTATTTAACATCCAAGCCTAACTACCTTGCCTTTTAAATTTGGTCAGAAAAATAAAGTGTGCTTGATAAAATAGGCGCTTCTTCAGCAAGGAGCAATACCGGTTAAGTTTGACCTATTACCCCGGCTTGGTTAAAAATTCTAATAATTTATTAGGGATAACTGGCATTAACAGCCAGTTCAAATTAAAATGATCAGTTTTTTATTGGGAACACTCAATAAGCATATCGTGACAATCACTCCGACGGACTTTTAATGACTGATCATAAACTAACACACCTTAAAGAGCTGGAAGCTGAAAGCATTCATATTATTCGTGAAGTCGCGGCTGAATTTGAGCGTCCGGTCATGTTGTACTCCGTCGGCAAGGATTCTGCCGTCATGTTACATCTAACCATGAAGGCCTTTTTTCCCGGTAAGCCGCCATTTCCGATGATGCATGTGGATACCACCTGGAAGTTTAAGGAAATGATCGCGTTTCGTGATCAGTTGATTAAAAAGCTGGGGCTGGATTTAATCATTTATACCAATCAGGATGGTGTTGATCAAGGTATTGGGCCTTTTACCCACGGCAGCAAAAAACACACTGATGTCATGAAAACGGATGGCCTTAAACAGGCTCTGGATAAATATCAGTTTGATGCGGCTTTTGGCGGCGCACGCCGTGATGAAGAAAAGTCACGCGCCAAAGAACGGGTGTATTCATTTCGTGATAAAAACCATCGCTGGGATCCCAAAAATCAGCGTCCTGAATTATGGAATATCTATAACGGAAAAATAGATAAAGGTGAAAGTATTCGGGTGTTTCCTTTGTCCAACTGGACGGAATTGGATATCTGGCAATATATTCATTTGGAAAATATTCCTATCGTACCGCTGTATTTTGCCAAGAAACGCCCGGTTGTTAATCGCGATGGTATGTTGATCATGGTTGATGATGAGCGCATGCCCATTGGCCCGGATGAAAAAGTTGAAATGAAAATGGTACGTTTTCGTACCTTGGGTTGCTACCCGCTAACCGGTGCAGTTGAATCAAATGCCACCACGTTGCCGGAAATTATCCAGGAAATGCTGTTGGCGACTACTTCTGAACGCCAGGGACGACTCATTGATCATGACCAGTCCGGTTCCATGGAACAGAAAAAGCGCGAGGGGTATTTTTAAAGCAGGCAAAAGACTAAAGGCACAAGGCAAAATATATGGGGCGATTTGAAGACTTGGATGTTTGGCGGCGCTCATCAAGGCTTTGTGTCGAGATTTACAGAGGCTTGGCTTCTTGTAAAGACTTTGGCTTTAAAGATCAGATAACGCGCTCTAGTTTATCTATCCCCAGCAATATAGCGGAAGGTTTTGAAAGAGGAAGCGATAAAGATGCCAATAAATTCTTTTATTACGCAAAAGGCTCCTGTGGTGAGTTGCGTACCCAAATCTATATTGGCATTAAAATTGGCTACATTTCAAAAGAAGCAGGCATTCCCTGGAAAAACGAAGCGGAACAAATATCCAAGATGCTGGCCACTCTAATTAAATTTCGGTCAACCTAACTTTTGCCCTTCGCCTTTTGCCTTGTACCTTACACCTAACCTTATTAATTTTAATTTTTGGAACCTCCATGTCCCACCAATCCGATTTAATCAGTACCGATATTGATGCGTATTTAACGCAACATGAAAACAAAGAATTACTGCGGTTTTTAACCTGCGGCAATGTCGATGACGGCAAAAGCACGTTAATAGGCCGCTTGTTGCACGATTCCAAAATGATTTACGAAGATCAACTGGCTGCAGTGCAGGCGGATAGTGTCAAATCAGGCACCACCGGGGCTGGCAAGATAGACTTGGCTTTACTGGTTGATGGCTTGCAAGCCGAGCGCGAACAAGGTATTACCATTGATGTGGCGTATCGCTATTTTTCTACATCGACCCGTAAATTTATTATTGCCGATACACCGGGGCATGAACAATACACCCGCAATATGGCGACCGGTGCATCCACTTGTGATTTGGCCATCATTCTGATTGATGCCCGTTATGGCGTGCAAACCCAGACTAAACGGCACAGTTTTATTGCCTCGTTGTTAGGGATTCAGCACATTATCGTGGCAATCAATAAAATGGATTTGATGGATTACAGTGAAGCGACTTTTAATAAAATAAAACAGGATTACTTAAGCTTTACCGATACACTGGATTTACACGATATTTATTTTATCCCGATGTCGGCGCTGGACGGTGATAATGTCGTTAATCGTAGCGAAAATATGCCTTGGTTTACCGGCGAACCGTTAATGGAAGCGCTTAATAGTGTGCAAATCGCCAATGACCATAACTTTGACGATGCCCGTTTTCCTGTTCAATATGTTAATCGTCCCAACCTCGATTTTCGTGGTTTTTGTGGCACCGTGGCGTCAGGTATTTTTAGAAAAGGCGATCAAATTACCGCCTTACCATCCGGTAAAAGCAGTAAAATAAAAGCCATTGTGACTTATGACGGTGAACTTGAAGAAGCTTATCCACCGATGGCCGTCACCTTAACGCTGGAAACCGAGATTGATATCAGTCGAGGCGATATATTAATTGGCACAGAAAAACAAGCGCCCATCGTCGCTGACAAGTTTAAAGCCACTATCGTTTGGATGACTGAAAAAGCTTTAACGCCGGGTCGTCAATACACCCTTAAGCTGGCAACTCGCAGCGTTTCCGGTTCTGTGGCTTTTATCCATCACCGGATTGATGTCAATACTCTGGAACACCACGACGCGGTTGAATTACAGTTAAATGAAATAGGTTCTTGCACGGTAACCGTTAATGCACCCGTTGTTTTTGATCCTTACAAAACCAACAAAGGCACCGGTGCGTTTATTATTATTGACCGCTTGACTAACGGTACGGTCGGGGCCGGCATGATTACCGGCGCTACGGATAATGAAAACCAGCAGTGTGTTAGCACAGATGAACGCGCTGCACGCTATAGCCAAAAAGCCACCGCCATTGCTTTAACCGGTTCAGCCAGCAAAGAAGTCGCTTATAAACTGGAAAGAAAACTGTTTGATAATGGCCACGCAACCACGGTTCTGGAAACTCAAAATACCGCATTAATAAAAGCCATCAAAAACGCCGGATTGATTTGCTTGTGCGTTAATTACAGCGCTGATTTGGCGGATATAAATTTTGATACCGATCAACAGACTATAGATGATATTTACAGTGCCTTGAAAGAACAAAAGGTTGTTTATTGATTTAATCCGTAACGACTTAGCCGTTAAAAATAGAACACTGATGACACGGGTTTGACTGATAAACAGGGATAAGAGACGTTTTTTAATTATGAAAATATGATCTATAAACACGTAACCTATTTTTCAACTTAAATAAAGTACGTATAATCAGTGTCCTATGATTTAAAACAACACTATAAACACTAAGCGATTAAGGATTAAGTTATGAGAAAAGTAAAGTATATTGTGCTTTTGGTTTTGATTATCTCAGGATGTGATGATATGAAAATGGACAGGAAAGTAGTGAAGCAAATGACTTTAGCCGGTTCAACGGTATTATCTTTGTTGGCATAGAAATTTAATGATGTCTGTTAAATGCCTTGCACGGCTATCTTTTATGAGTTTAATGCTGTCGGGCTGTAACGCGTCCATGGATAGTTGTTCCTCATCAGAAACCCAAGAGCTGATGCAAAAGGATATTACCGAGCAAGCAGTTAGATCAATAACTCAAAAAAGAGATAATCAATATAATGGAGCCCTTATATTTGGTGCTACCAAAGTTAGAGCATCCTTAGCTGAAATTCACATCGTCCTGGAAAATATTAAAACCGTTAAACAAGATCCAAAGAGCCATGTAAGCAGTTGCACCGGACAATTAAAGATTACCGTTCCACCGCCTATGCTGGAAGATGTTGATATGACGCGAGACAATCAATATCAAATAAAAATTGCGCAATACGCACGGCAATTAGCGATTGAAAATAGTCGAAATGCGTTCACGCAAACAGTGGACTACTCCGTAAAATCACTGGAGGGCAGTAAAGTCGGTTCTATTGAATTTAAAAGTACGCCATGGGTACATTTACTGGATGAGATTATCACTGCTGCCTTATTAAGGCCCACGTTAGACCATCAAGAAGTAAATGCCAGCCAGCATAACGAACCACCCATTCATGAAGTTGAGTCGGTAAAACCTGAAGAAGAAGTCAGTCGCGCCCTTCAAGAAAAGCAATCCACGGACAGCATAATTAAAGACGAGCCCAAAGCCGAGTCGACTGAAAAGATACTTCCAAAAACACCCGTCCCCCAGCAAACTGTTCAGCCATCGCCATCGCCATCGCCATCGCCATCGCCTGAAGCGATGACCAAAAAGAAAATTTCACCCGGCTTTAATTGTAATAAGGCGATTAAACCAACGGACATTACAATTTGTGCCAACTCGGCATTAGCTGTTTTGGATCTGGAAAACATGGCGCTTTATAAAAATGCCAAAGTCGTTGATCCTGTCATGACAAAAATTATTTGGCAGGAATCCATACAGTCAAAATATGCCTGTGGCATTGATGTTTCCTGCATAACAAAAGCCTATAAAAAATCCATTCAGCGTTATGAGTGTGTTGCCGGCAAGAAAAAATTGTGCTGAAAAGATAGGTCCGGGTCAACAACTTAATCCGTGACAGATAACATCCCTTGAGGGGATGGCAACTATAAAATCGTCCCGTTTAAATGAGTCGCTTTGTTGTGGGGGCGACGCCTGCGTCGCAACTAACGTTTCAAATCGCGACGTAGGCGTCGGTTACCCGCTTAGGCCGGACAAAGCAGTTTTTAGGGCTTTGCATGTCCACAAGCAGAGCTTGTACGCCGCATAACAGAGTCTATTCGCACTGTTCCCGCTTAAATTGGTGGCCGTTTTTATAAATGGTAATCGTCATTTATTTATTTACGTGTTGTTATTATGAATATGCCAGTTATCACGGTCGGAAATATATCTTTTAATAACGCGCTGCTTTGGGATATTAAGTGCTAAAGTTATTTGATGAGCTTTTACCGCTGTGGTTGTCCGATCAGCTTGAACCGTCGTGTTTTTTAAAACTACTAACGATGTGTGATAGCGATACCCTTTATATCGTTGATAAAAATCAAACGATTTTGCATTGGAGTGCCGGTGCTGAAAAATTAACGGGTTTTAGTAGTTTGGACATGACCGGTCAATCGTGTTGGCCCGAATGTGTCATTACTGAATGTGATGAATCTATAGAATCGCTGATAACGTTGGCTAAAACTGATGGTAGTCGCATCCGATTAAAAAAGCGGGTTGAGGTTTTACAGGATAAAACCGGCGCTTTTGCGGGGGGCTTGGGTCGGTTGTTGGCGGTTTCTGAGTTGTCAGCTATTGATGCAAGCCGTAACACTCAACTGGATGCTGACAAACAAAGTTTTCAGGGCTTAATTAGTCGATCACCCTCTATGCAGGCGGTTTTTCAGATTATTGAAAATGCCGCAGAAACCACTGCCACGGTACTGGTCAGAGGGGAGAGCGGTTCGGGTAAAGAGCTGGTTGCAAAAGCCATTCATGATTTAAGTGGCCGTCGTGCCGCGCCTTTTTTGGCGATAAACTGCGCGGCATTATCCAGTAGTTTATTGGAAAGTGAATTGTTTGGTCATGTGCGCGGCGCTTTTACCGGTGCTATCAAGGATCATAACGGCTTGTTTCAACGGGCGCATGGCGGAACCCTGTTTTTGGATGAGGTGGCTGAACTGCCGCTTGATTTACAGGCCAAATTGCTACGGGTTATTCAGGAAAGAAACTATATCCCGGTGGGAGGCGATCATTCAGTTAACGTGGATGTGCGCATTGTCGCGGCGACCCATCGCTCATTACGTGAAGAAGTAAAAAGCGGTCATTTTCGTGAAGATTTGATGTATCGGTTGCGGGTTGTTCCCATATTTATCCCGCCCTTACGTGAACGCCGCGAAGATATTGGTTTATTACTCTGGCATTTTATCCACCTGCATAATGCGGATAATGTTAGAAAAATAGAAAAAATCGAGCCTCAAGCCATGCGGATATTATTGGATTATGCGTGGCCTGGTAATATTAGAGAGCTGCATAATGTGATTGAATATGCCTTTGCAGTTGGACGTGGTGTCACCTTGCGATGTTCTGAATTACCACCGGAATTTAGGGAGTCACGCATCATGGAAACACGCGTTACTGCACCGACCTTAAGTACGCAACCACAAACACCCGAGCAAGAAGCCAGTGCAATCCGTCAGGCACTGGAGGCCAGTCATGGCAAGATTACTCCGGCCGCCCGGTTGTTGGGCATGAGTCGAGCCACATTCTGGCGTAAGCGCAAGACTTATGGCGTGTGAAAGCCGTGGCGGGTTATTTGTTGCTGGTTGCCTATAGACAGGAGTACAAACCTAGGTTTGTACTCCAAATTTACAAGGTGTCGGGCACGTCACTACCGCTGTTTTTTCGTGCTTTTCGTGGACACATTCTTTGGATGTTTTTTAATCTTGTTGTTCTTGCGGCTTTGCAGTTTGTTCAACTAGATGAACGCTTGGCGCTCGGCGTTTACCCACATTTTTCTTGTCCCGGTGGCGTATTTTTACTTTTTCCGCCGCTACTTTTTTGGGTTCTATTTTGTTTTTTATACCAGCCGCTTTTCCGGATGCTTTCAGTTTTTTGGGGCCTTTATATTTGCCTTCCAGTTCTTTAATGGTGCGGCGTTTAAATTTCTGTTTCAAGAAACGTTCAATACCTGACATTAAATTCCATTCGGTGCTTTTTACCAAGGCGATGGTGAGTCCCAGTTCATCAACCCGACCGGTGCGACCTATGCGGTGTATATAGTTAATGCCGTTTCTGGGAACATCAAAATTGATAACCAGATTGATGCCTTTTATATCCAAGCCTCGTGCAGCGAGGTCTGTAGCCACCACGACTTTAACTTCACCTTCACGGAACAATTGCATCATGCGGTTGCGGTCTTTTTGATCCATTTCACCATGCAATACGCCGACCCGGAGTTTTTGTCCTCGCAACGGACCGCGCAGTAAATCGGCCTGAATTCTACTGTTGGTAAATACCAGCGCTTTGTCGTAGGTTTCATTCAGTAGTAACCAAGCCAACAGTTTTTGTTTGTGATCATTGTCGTCGGCGACGACAATTTGCTGCTCAATATTGCGATGACCATCGTGCAGTGTGTTTAAGGCAACCACTTTATGATCTTTCAGAATCTTGTCAGCCATTTTGATCACGCCAAAATGGGTTAGCGTGGCAGAAAACAACAAGGTTTGTCGGTCGGTATTACAGCTTTTGGTGATGGTTAATACATCTTCACTAAAGCCCATGTCCAGCATACGGTCGGCTTCATCCAAAATCAGGATTTCAAGATTGCTGAAGTTGGGTATTTCCTGTTCCATGAGTTCCAGAACACGGCCGGGCGTTGCAATAACCAGTTCCGTATTTCTGCGGAGCATGTTTTGCTGTAGCCTAAAGTCATCACCTCCGGTAATAATACCGACGGTAAGGTCGGTAAATTCAATTAACTGCTGGCATTGTTTAAAGATTTGTTGCGCCAGTTCACGGGTGGGCGCCAGTATGAGTGCCCGTGTGCCGGGTTTACTGGAAGATAAAGTAAGTAGATGATGCAGGGTTGGCAATAAAAATGCGGCAGTCTTGCCGCTGCCTGTTTCTGCACTGACCAGCAGGTCTTTATGCACCAAAGCCAATGGAATTGCCTGTTGTTGCACAGGGGTCGGTTGTTCAAAGCCCAGCTTTTTGACTGCTCTAAGCAGGGGGGCAGCGAGTGATAAGCTTGAGAATGATGGTGAAGTGTCTGTAGGAGTAGGCTGCATTAATTTTGAGTAGTTGTTGCGGTTACGCAGA
>JBAXUR010000029.1:0-30901 GCA_037129595.1 Methylococcaceae bacterium
GACCTGTAACTATCGGTATTTTTTATTATTTACCCACTACGATTCACATAGAGCCGTAATTATTCAGTCCCCCTCTTTGAAAAAGAGGGGCTTGAATACCTACAAAACAGCTAAAGCGGTTTTACTCCCGTTGTATGCCTAACTTAACGGCATTGGGGTTCTGCGCTCCCGTTATTTATTTGTCCCTGTTTACATTGATAACCACATTCAGTAACCCCCAAGATCAGCGCAATAAAAAAGTTATTTATTGAAAGCGTATAGGTAGTTATACGTATATTTTTTGTGATTGTTCTGTGTTTTAATAAAATTGTCTGTAGGGTTAAAGCTACAAAATTTTTATTTTGTCCTGTAAAAATAGCCAAGAATAAAATTCTTGTTGTTAAGTACATAATCCTGCATTACAAACGATACGCACAAATAAACTATGTTCTGTTTTTTTTATATATAAAAATACGTGGTCGGGTTTATATTCCAAATCGTGAATCGACCAAAATTATTGCGCTTTGTTACATTTAGATACAATTCAGCAATAAATCATGATTTTTTTTAGTGTAGTATAAAAAAACGGACTACCGATTTAAGGTGACGGTTTTAGAGCATCCCCATCTGGGAATGTGTCAGTCCCGGCTTAAGTTGGTAGCTAATATGTAAGCAATAGATTGGTGTTTATTTCAAAGGTATCTTTTAATGGGTATGTTGGAATTTTTGATAAAAGGTGATTGTGATGGCCGTAATAATATTATTTACCATAGCAATAGCGGGCGCATTACTTTGTGTCGCTGCCAGACGTTCTGAGGGTTAACTAAAGTCTTGCAGTCAATACGTTGTTTTAAACCTGTCTACAGCATTGCTTTTAACCTATTAAATAGTAATGCTTTTGTTTTTATTGTTAGATTTATAAATATTGCTTGTTTTAATGTATCTTTACATTGAACGGAAGTATTCAGTCCCTCTCGCTTTGCTCTCCACCTTTGAAAAAGGTGGGCGCGGGTAATGCTGTTAATTTAAGCAACCAACTGGAGTAAAAAAGCTTTAGCTGTTTTTACAGGCAATAGCTAAAGCGATTGCACTCCAGTTTTTTAAATAACGCTCTACAAGAATGTCCAAAGCAGACGATAACACCACGTTGCGGGTGAAAGCAGGTCAATCAAGCCAACTTGGATCAGGTCGCCAAGTAGAAACCCAGTTGGGGATGTCGGTGGCGGGCATGGGATGGGCTATTCCGTAACCTTGTGCCAGATCACAACCGAGTTTCAGCAACATTTTACCCTGTTTTATGGTTTCCATCCCTTCGGCAATTACCTGAAGATTAAAAGCGGTGGCCAACGCAAACACACCCGCTACAATGGCTAAATCATCCGCGTCGTTAAGCATGTCACGCACGAAGCTCTGATCAATTTTGATCTGGGTAACGGGCAAGCGTTTCAGATAGGTCAGCGAAGAATAACCGGTACCAAAATCGTCGATGGAGAATTTTATACCCAGTTTACGGCAAGCCTTTATTAATTTGGATACTTTATTTAAATCGTCTATCGCGCTGGTTTCCAGTATTTCCAACTCCAGATCCCCCCATTTAATAGTCGGATGAGCCGCCAGCAAAGTACGCAGTGACTCGATAAAGCTGTCTTGTTGTAATTGGCGTGCACCAATATTGACACTGACGGGAATGTTTAAGCCAGTCGTATGCCAGTATTCTACCTGGCTCAAGGCGGTATCAATCACCCACTCACCGATGTCGATAGCTAGCGGGTGATCTTCAATCAAGGGCAAAAAAGTATTCGGTGCCAAAAGGCCCTTGTCAGGGTGTTGCCAGCGAATCAAGGCTTCGGCACCGATAATTTGGCCCAGTCGAAGGTTTACTTTGGGCTGGTAATAGAGCACGAATTCGCCTGCTGCCAGCGCACTCTGAATGTGTTCCAGGTTTTCGTGATAGATACGGGCAAGGTTGCTTTGCGCAACATTAAAAATGTGATAACGGTTCTTTCCGGTTATTTTGGCTTGGTACATGGCTTGGTCTGCCTGGCGTATCAATAATTCCGCATCTACTTCATCCTTTTGTGGGTAAAAGGTTACCCCCAGACTGGCTGAAACCTTGAGGGTATGGTCACCAAATTGTTCCGGTTGTGAGGCGGCAGCAAGCAACCGGATAAGCAACGGCACACTGTTTTCAATATCACCTATGTCGACCAATAAGGCGACAAACTCATCGCCGCCCATTCGAGCGAGGGTATCAATCTCGCGCAGTGTCTGCTTCATATTGTTCGACACTGAAATTAGTAACTGATCACCCGCTAAATGCCCATAATTATCGTTAATGGCTTTGAAGCCATCAAGGTCAAGAAAGACCACCGCCATCAGTTGTTCGCGCCGTCTGGCTTGGGCGATTGCTTGATGCAGACGGTCGATCACCAGTACCCGGTTAGGTAAGCCGGTCAAGGCGTCGTAATGAGCACTGTGTTCTAATTCTTGCTCATGCTCCTTGAGTAAAGTAATATCGGATATCAGTGCTACGTAATGACGGGTATTGCCTTGAGTATCGCGGACGGCACTAATGTTTTGCATGACGGCATACACTTCGCCGTTCTTGCGCCGGTTCCAAACTTCGCCATACCAGTGATCTTTATGGATCAAATCGTACCACAGGTTAGTATAAAAATCGTTTCCCTGACGACCTGAGCTAAAGATGCGAGGATTTTGACCCAATATCTCAGCACGACAATAGCCGGTTATCTGGCAAAAAGCATCATTGGCCTCAATGATTGTACCCTCTTCATTGGTAATCATAATCCCTTCACGTGCATGTGTGAAAACGCTGGCAGCGAGGTAGAGTTTTTCTTCACTTTGTTTGCGCTCGCTAATGTTTTGCACAAAAACCATAAATTGTCCGCCTTCACCGGCCCGGTATTGGGCGCTGACTTCAACATCATAAGCACTGCCATCAATTCGACGATGCCGAGATTCGAAACGTCCTTCGCTCTGCGTTTTTATCGCTTGAAGATGAGCGAGCGTATCAGTGGCTGTTTCGAGGACTTCCAGATCAGTAATGTGCAGGGCTAATAACGATTGCTCACTATAGCCACTCATTCTGCAATAGGTTTCATTGACTTCCAGCACGTGCCCCTGACTATCCAGCAACAAGAATCCGTCCATAATCGTTTGTAGAATAACGCGATGGCGCTCATCTTTTTCTCGTAATGCCAGGGCTGATTCTATCAGCCTTTGTTTAATCACAGTCAACTGCCGGCGCCACAGGTAAAAGATTCCCCCGCCAAAACCCAGCTCAAGTAGGCCTGTCAGTAAAAGGGTTAGCCACAACTTTTCTTTTAAGGGGGCGTAGACTTCGGCCGTATCCATTCGGGTCACCAAATACCAAGGTGAGTCAGGAATGTCACGCACTGCCGCAATCACGGGTGCTCCCCGGTAATCAATGCCGTCCACGATCCCTTGCTGTCCCTGAACGGCTTTTACGGCGGGGCTTTTGTTGTTACTCAAAGGTATGCGCAGATTAAGTGCCGCATTTACGAAAAATCGAAGATCATTCAGAAAAAGGACTTCATTGCCGTCCCTGCGGACGAGTAATGTTTCTGCACTGGTGCTGGGTATTGGCCAGTTCTGGAGGAACGGGTACAGGAAGGTTGATGGATTAATACGCAGCACAACCGTACCCAGTGGCTGATTGCCAGCCTGCGTGTCAATGATCGGCACTATCATGCCCAGATAAACGTGCTGATCGTGCTCGTCCCGATAAAAGTCTTGCAAAATAACCTGTCCTCCACCTAGAGAAGCGGTTGCCTGTTCAATGAGTAGGTCAGCCGGTGGAAGCGTTTGGGCTGGTATTGTCAGCACAGGAATGCCTTTCGTATCAAGAACAAAAATTTGGTCGTAGCCAAAGTCGCCGTAGTAATTCAGGTACCTGCCGAGCCAATCTTGCAGTTCTTGTTGTGCAGGCAAACTGCCGGGAGTCTCCAGTAGTCGTCGCACGGCGGCGGTAGTTGAAGTGCTCTGGGAAAGAGCGGCATCCCCAAACCGTTCTTGGCGCCACCGGATCAGTTCCCCCGATTTCAACGCTGATACTGCCAAAAGTTGAGACTCCACTTCCTGGCGAAATTTCAATTCGATTCTGCGATAGTAATCGTAAGAGATCGCCAGAATGACCGCAGTGAAAACGATAAAAATCATAATATAAAGCGGGGGCTTTACTATAAACGTGCTGGGTATATCGGGTTGCTTGATATGTCTGGCCGTCAGCACCAACAGCGCCAACCCCATGATCAGTAGAATACAGGTCGTGTTGAATGCAGGAGGAATCATCAAGTTACCGGCGAGTATCGGTGCACCGAAAACGTAATTCAGCAGGAGCAAGAATCCCGTCAATAAAATTACGCCCGTGAAGCTCCACATCAACCACTTTCGCCAAGCGTTGTGACTATCAGGAGTCACAATAGACAGTTCGGCAAGAAGCGCCCCGTAGGCCAGCAGAAAGCAAAAGGCGGTGACAGGCGATATATAGCCTATGGAGAAGTTGCCAAAGGTGCCGTTAATATGCATGCTGAAAAGTTCAGCCGACAGGTGCATACCTAAAACGCGCAGCGATAATAGCATTAGGGAAGTTATCGTACCTGCCCAGCTAAGGAATGTGGCGAGTAACTCGGCGACACGACCTTTATGTATCGGGGCAACGAGCCAAAGTACCGTGCCAAACCCTACCGAAAGTATCGCTGTGCTGGGTGCCATTGGCTGTGTGCCTGCTTTCCATGTACTGAGAGCCGGCATATCCAGCGCCCAGCCAAACAGCGTCAGAAGGCCAATCGCAGCCACAGACAAGCCCGCAACTAAAAGCACAGGTGTAGAAGAGTGTTCCCAATAGGTGAGTCTTATCGAAGTCATATCGTCCTGGCACTAATCTTGGGTCTGCTTGACTTGATGCCTTAGAGTTGCGTGATGAAAAAAACTGTTTTTATTATGAAATAGAGTTTCCGGCCGGATCGTCAAATAATAAGGGTAGTCATTTAAAATGAAGCCAACACTCATTAAAAGTCTAACGGGAATAACTCCCTGTATTTTAAATCGATCAATTTACGCCTTTTTTTTATTAGCCGTCAATAAAATTATTACAGTCCTGACCAGAGGTCGATGCCGGTCATTAATTTTTTGATTATTTAATCCCCCTCTTTGAAAAAGAGGGGTTAGGGGATAATGCCGTTAAGTTAAGCGCAAGTTGATTAAAAAACTGGAGTGCAATCGCTTCAGCTATTGCTGTATACATTATTTACCCGTTATAGAGACCTTTGTTGATTAATCCACATTATCTTCTGTAGGGCACGCCCTACCTACTTAATTAATTCAGGGTTCTATTCCTGTATTGGTAGTGGTAATGCGCCGGCTTATTTACAATATTTAACTTAAATATAGGAGAAATTGAATATTGAGTTATACTATGTGCCATTTATTTTCTTTGCGCCATCCAGCCGGATTCAGCAGGCAGCACTAAAGTTACTCTCTGTTTCTTTTTAAGGCGGATAAGTTTTTTAATCATAATCATAAATTCCGTATGAGCAATAACCAAACTGAAGCGCAGTCATGCCCTGTTTCCGAAACAGCATCAGATGAACGTTCTGCGCAAGAATTGCTACATAAGCTCCAAGCACACCAGCTTGAGCTGGAAATGCAGAATGAGGCGTTGCGGCGCTCTCATGGCATTCTGGAGGAATCCCGTAACCGTTATAGGGATCTTTATGATTATTCGCCGGTGGGTTACCTGCGTTTAACGCACGCTGGCCTTATTTCTGAAATTAACCTGACGGCCGCCGAGTTGCTGGGCGTGGAGCGAGGCCAATTACTACACCGTCATTTTGCCAGCTTGATCACACCAAAAGACCGTGACCGGTGGTCTTTGTTTTCGGGTGAAATAGTAAATAATAACCAGCGGCTCAGTATCGAGTTGAGCCTGTCCGGTTATAACGACACCAAATTGTCGGTTCGGCTGGACTGCCAGTACATCAATTCAATGCTGCATATTACACTGATCGACCTCACTGAGGAAATAAAGGACGCGGCGTCAGCCTTGCAAGAAGCTGAGAAAAAAAATCGTGAGAGCGCTGGCTATCTGAGGACAGCAAAGATTCAGGAAGCGTCGCTAAGTCACCTCCAGAAAATAACCAGTCTGGTGCCTGGCATGGTTTACAAATTTCGATTACGCCCTGATGGGAGCGCCCACTTTCCCTTCGCCAGTGAAGGTATTCGTGAACTGTTCCGGCTCAGTCCAGGCGATGTTCGTGACGATGCCTCCCAACTATTTGCCCTTATTCATCCGGATGATTTCGACGGCGTGGTCACCTCCATCCAAAAAGCTGTACAAAATTTGGCACCCTGGAGTCATGAATATCGGGTGAAGTTTGCTGATGGCAGCGTGCGTTGGGTTTTTGGGAGTTCGCTGCCAGAGCAAGAAGAGGACGGCTCTAATCATTGGTATTGGTACGGATTTATGTCTGATATCACTGAACGCAAGCAGATAGAAGCGAAGCGCGAAGAAGCCCACAATAGTCTCCAGAAAATAGCCAGTCAGGTGCCGGGGGTGGTGTATCAATTTCATTTACGCACCGATGGCAGTTCCTGTTTTCCTTTTGCCAGTGAAGCTCTTCGTGATATATACCGAATTACCCCGGAAGAGGTTCGCGAGGATGCGGCTAAAGTATTTGCCATTCTTCACCCCGATGACTACGACTATCTTAATGCCTCCATCCAAAAATCAGCTCAAGATTTGAGTCAGTGGCATTGTGAGTATCGGGTGAAGTTTGACGATGGCACCGTGAGATGGTTATTGGGTGATTCCCTGCCACAACGAGAAGCCGATGGTTCTACGCTTTGGCACGGCTTTATCACTGACATCACCGAACGCAAGCAGGCGGAAGAAAAGCTGCGCCTCAGTTACTTGGCGTTGAAACAAATCAACCAAGGCTTAGCTATCATCAGTCATGACCAGAACATCTTGTGGGTTAATGATGCCTTTTCATCAATAACCGGTTATAGCCGGGCAGAAATTTTGGGTCAGCATTGTCGTTTTATGAATGGCCCACTCACCGATCCAAAAGTGATAAGTAATATACGTCTGGCTGTTAAAAATGGCACGCCATTCGCGGGCGAAATACTCAATTATCGTAAAGACGGCACGATGTTCTGGAATGAATTGACGAGTTCTCCCGTGTTTGACGAACAAGGCCAATTAACTAACTTTATTAGCACCACGCGTGATATCACCGAGCGTAAACAAATAGATAATGCATTACGTGAGAGCGAATTTCTCTGGAAATGTGCCATAGAAGGTGCCGGTGACGGTGTCTGGGACTGGAATCTTTTGACCAATGAAATGCACTATTCCAAGTGCTGGAAAGAGATGCTGGGTTATACCCAAAATGAGATACTGCCTTCTCATCAGGAATGGCTGGACCGTATTCATCCTGATGACCAGTTGCCTGTTGCAAAAGTGATGCAAGCCTACCTGGATGGGAAGACGGCGATTTACGTTGTTGAATTTCGTTTGCGCTGCAAGGATGACAGTTACAAATGGATTTTGGGTCGCGGCCTGTTGGTTGATTACGATGAAGAGGGTACACCTTTGCGGATGATTGGCACGCATACCGACATTTCCAAGCGTAAACACCAGGAACAGCAAGACAAGGCGCATCTAGACCAACTGGCTCATGTTACGCGACTTGGGGTGATGGGTGAAATGGCGTCCGGCATCGCCCATGAAGTTAATCAACCTTTAACGGCCATTGCTACCTATACGCAAGCCAGTTTAAACCTGATGAAAGCTGAATGTCCCAACTTGGAGAAGCTTGCCGAGATAGTCTACAAAACCCAGCAACAGGCGTTAAGAGCGGGACAGATCATTCGCCGCATGCGGGAGTTTGTTAAATCCAATACCAAGCAGGTTTCAGCGGCCGACCTTAATGAGTTAATTCAAGACGCGGTTAATCTGTGTCTGCCTGAGCTAAAGCTGGCAAATATAACACTAAGCCTTGAATTACAGGGTTCTTTGCCGTTTGTTAATGTTGATACATTGCAAATTGAACAAGTCATTATAAACCTGATCAGAAACAGCGCCGATGCTTTTGATGGTTGCCCTGATAATCAACAGCGCGAAATATCGATCCATAGCCTGTTAACGCTTAATCAGGGCATAGAAGTCAGAGTAAAAGACAACGGCCCCGGCATTGCTGAAGATCAGCAACAAAAAATATTAATGCCTTTTTACACCACCAAAACAGAAGGCATGGGTATGGGCTTATCTATTTGTTGCTCCATTATCGAAGCGCATGAGGGGCATTTGCATTTTAATAGTAAAGCCGGAAAGGGCACTACCTTTTATTTTAACTTGCCAATAAAAGAAATAAATGGTATAGCAGGCAGGCAGGCAGGCAGGCAGGCGGCGATTTAATAATAACCATACAGCCTTAAGAAGCTAAGGGTGCGTATCGCGCACCTAAAACTGAAAACGCGCAAGTCAGGTAGGGTGCGCATCGCGCACCTAAAGTAGCATCCACTAATCGGTTTCATTTGCACCAATATCTATTATTTTTTTCTATCGGGTGCCTATTAGGTTTATTTTTCTGGCAGGGTTGTGGTGCGCGATGCACACCCTACTGAACTATATTAATGGCAGGGTAGATTGACGTTGTTTTAAAATATTAGGAACCGGGTTTCAACTCCGGTTCCGCGTAGTTGTGGTGCGCGATGCACACCCTACTAAACTATATTAATGGCAGGGTAGATTGGCCTTGTTTCAACATATGGGGAACAAGGTTGCAAATCAGGTTCCGCAAGCCAGGTAGGGTGCGCATCGCGCACCTAAAATAGCATCCACTAATCGGTTTCATTTGCACCAATATCTATTATTTTTTCTATCGGGTGCCTATTAGGTTTATTTTTCTGGCAGGGTTGTGGTGCGCGATGCACACCCTACTGAACTATATTAATGGCAGGGTAGATTGACGTTGTTTTAAAATATTAGGAACCGGGTTTCAACTCCGGTTCCGCGTAGTTGTGGTGCGCGATGCACACCCTACTAAACTATATTAATGGCAGGGTAGATTGGCCTTGTTTCAACATATGGGGAACAAGGTTGCAAATCAGGTTCCGCGTAGTCGATAATTTACGCGAACAAACGATCCTGCGTATTATTCTGAGCTAAACTAAATCATGGGAGATTAACAATGACCAAGCAAACACGGCAACTTGCAGCGGTGATAACCGGGCAAAGCACCACAGATGGTGCCAGTGTTAAATTAAAACGCATTGTCAGTCAACAGCAAAAAAACGCTTTTGATCCTTTTATCTTGCTGGATGAATTTGGCTCTGATGAGCCGGTAGATTATGTCGGCGGTTTTCCCGATCATCCGCATCGTGGTTTTGAGACCGTGACCTATATGCTGGAAGGTGCGATGCTGCACCGCGATCATTTGGGTAATGAAGGGCACTTGCGTGCCGGCGATGTGCAATGGATGACAGCGGCGCATGGCATTATTCATTCTGAAATGCCGGAACAGAAAAAAGGGTTGCTACACGGTTTTCAGTTATGGATAAACCTGCCCGCCAACGAAAAAATGAAGCCACCGCATTATCAAGAATTTGCTGCTGAAAAAATCCCGCAGATTACCTTGGCAGACGGTGGATATATTAAAGTGATCGCTGGTGAATATACAACCGACATCCAAAAAATAGCCGGCCCGGTAACGGGTGTAACCACACAACCGTTATATTTCGATGTCTTGTTAAGCCCGCAACAACCACTTGAAATAACGGTGGGTGAGCAACAGACCGTGTTGGTTTATGTTTATAAAGGCGAACTGTCAACCGGCGCATCAACTACAATTTTAAAGGCCGGGCAATTGGGACAGTTGATAAACGGTGATAACATACAGCTTGCAACACAAGAGCAATCTGCCCGATTTTTGGTGTTGGCGGCGTTGCCTTTAAAAGAACCGGTAGTGCAATCAGGCCCGTTTGTCATGAACAGCATCAAAGAAATTGAACAGGCATTTCGTGATTACCAAAACGGCGTATTGACGTTATAAACCCGTTTTATCCCATCAAATTGAGGCACTTAACATGCAACACAAACCAGCAATAACTCAAGTAAAAATCCACGATATTATCGAACAACGTTGGAGCCCCAGAGCGTTTGACTCTGGCAAGTGCGTAAGCCATGACGATTTATTGGCGCTGCTGGAAGCCGCACGTTGGGCGCCGTCTTGTTTTAATGACCAACCTTGGCGGTTTGTGGTGTGCAATAAAGCCACCGATGCAACCAGTTGGGAAAATGCCTTGACCAGTGTGGTTGAAAAAAACCGGTTATGGGCCAGAAATGCACCGGTGTTAATACTTGCCGTTGCGATGGAAAATTTTAATCATAACGGCCAATCTAATCGCTGGGCGATGTACGACACCGGTGCAGCCAGCGCCAACTTATGCATGCAAGCCACTGCCTTGGGCTTGATTGTGCATCAAATGGGCGGCTTTAATGCCGAGACAGCCCGTGAAGTTTTTAATCTGCCAGCCGATTGTAAACCCATGGCGATGCTGGCAGTCGGTTATCAGGCTGATGTTGACGTGCTGGATAATGATTTTAAAGAAGCTGAATTAGCCGCCCGCTCGCGGATGCCATTGAGTGAACGCTTTTATGCAGGACAATGGGGCAGGGGAATTGGATAATTTAATAGCATTGGGCTCCACTTTAATAGTGGAGTAAAAACGCTTTAGCTTTTTTAAGTTTGCTTATACAGGCAATAGCTAAAGCGATTGCACTCCAGTTGTGGCAACGGGGTAAAGTATTATGAAAAAAGATTGCTTGCATAATCCAACACATATTTTTTGTCGATGATACGATTTATTTTTTAGCATCTGCCATTTATATGAAAAAACCCTTGTTAGAGTCAACAGAAATAAAATGGTATCTGTTGGAGGTTATGAAAAGTGCTTTTGAGCGGTTTAGTTGGGAGTTTCAACACTGGGTTATTTTGGATAATCATTACCATGTATTCGCCAAAAGTCGACGTGGAGATGACCTTCCTAAAATTATTAAAAATATTCATGGGTCAGTGGCTTTCACATTAAGCGAGTAACTCAAGCGAAAAATCCGATCTGGTGGAATTATTGGGATTATTGTCCACGTGATGAAAAAGATTATTTAAGGCATCTTAACTATTTATTTAACAACCCAATTAAGCATGGTTATGTGGCTGATTTGAAGGATTATCCTTTTTCAAGCTTTCACCAGTATTTTAAAAAACCGGGGCGTGAAAAATTGGTGGAGCAATTTAAGGCGTATCTTGGTTATAAGAATTTGCGTTTAGTTGAAGATGATTTGTAAGGCATTAAATAATGATTGCATGATGTGCAGGCAGGAATAACGCCACCACGTACTACGCTTGGGTGGTCTTATTCCGACTTACGCCTATCGTTTACAATAGCTGTTTACCCGGAATCAAGATTTAAAAACCTAATAATTGAACATCGCTTGTTAACTTTCGTTAATTTTATTAGGGTAAACTTGAACAAAGAGAGTGGTGGGGCCGTTCATTTTTTTTACCATGATATCGAATTGATTAAATTCAATTTTCTGGCCTTCGACAGGAATATCCTGTAATTTTGACATCAGCAGGCCGCCGATTGATACTTCATCTTCCAGTTCCAGTTCTTCGTTTTCAATATCGATTCCCAATATCCGTTCCAGTGAGAATATGGGCAGGCTGCCTTTGATGATTAAGGAGCCGTCATCGAGTCGACGCCAGTCATTATTGTTTTGACGGAACTCGTCGCGTATTTCACCGACCATTGCGCTTAATAAATTATCCAGCGTGATAAAGCCTTGCGGCTTTTGCCCTTTTTGCCCGATGACTGCAAAATGTGCTGCACCCATGCGAAAGTATCGAAATAATTCCAGTGCCGGTGTGTCCGGTGAGATGTATTGAATCGGTCTTAGGTATTGATGTAAATCTTCTTGGGCTTTACCTTCCTGTTGGGCAAAAAACAAGTCCTTTAAATGGATAACTCCCAGCACATCAATGCCGTTAGTGTCGAAATAGGGGTAACGGCTAAAGCGCTTGTCGTAGACTGTTTTCAGATTTGCCTTTAATGATTTTTTTCGGTGCAAGGCAACCATTTCATGGGTTGGACGCATAAGATCAGAGACTTCCAAGGTACTGAAGTCGAGCGTTTTAGCCAGAATATTCCATTCGTCATGAGTAAAGCGGTCATCTTGGTCGTTGCTGCGTAAAATAAGTTTAAGTTCGTCGGCCGAGTAATGCGCATCGTGGCCATGGAAACTACCTAAACCAAACAGGCGCAATACTAAATTGGCACTGGAGTTGAGTAACCAGATGGCAGGATACATCAGCCAATAAAAACCATAAAGAGGCGCTGCGCTCCAGAGCCCAATCTGTTCAGGATTGCGAATAGCCATCGATTTTGGAGCCAGTTCACCGACTACAATGTGCAGAAACGAGATGATGGAAAAAGCGCAAGCGAATGATATACCGTGTATCAGTTCTGGTGCGGTGACCCCTAATCTGTCTAAGGCAGGCTCAAGCACGCTTGCAAATGCGGGTTCGCCGACCCAGCCCAAGCCCAATGATGCAAGGGTAATACCTAACTGGCAAGCGGATAAATAGGCGTCCAGTTTTGAGTGGACGGTTGCCAGAATGTGGCCGCGCCAACCGCGTGTTTTGGCAATCTGGCGGATGCGGGTTTGTCGTAACTTAACAAGACTAAACTCTGCCGCTACAAAAAAGCCGTTGAGCACAACCAGCAGCATAGCGAGAACGATAAGATAAAGATTATTCATATTTTAGGTGTATTTTTCAGTAATAATTGAGTTATCAGCGCTTATTTTTGTATTGAAATAACGCCCACCTCAATAACTTCCGCAATTCTTCAAGTAACAGTATAGACGCAGAAACACCAATAGCCATTAACCAATCTGGTTGCGTTAATGCCGTGGTATGGAAAAGGGTTTGTGCCGGTGGCCAATAAATCACCAGTATTTGTAACAGGATTACCGAGGCAAGCGCCAGCCAAAGCATTCTGTTGGCGAAGAAATGCTTGTTAAACGTGCTGTTTTTTTCAGAGCGAGCATTAAAAACATTAAACACCTGAAATAGCACAAACGTTGTAAAAGCCAATGTTGTGGCATGATGGGGTTCTCCGGTTTGCAAGCCATAATATAAAACGCCAAGGGTACCTGTTGCCATTGTTAACCCGTAGCTAAAAAGATTACCGAAACGGCGCAATGAAAGTATACGGGCCTCTGGATTACGAGGGTCTTCGTTCATACTGCCCGTCCGCGCCGGATCAACACCCAGCGACATGGCGGGCGGGCCGTCCATGATAATATTAATCCACAACAATTGCACGGCTGTAAAAGGGATGGGCATTCCCAGTAACGGGGCAAAAGCCACCGCCAGGATAGCACCGATGTTGGTGGATAGTTGAAAACGGATAAATTTGACCATGTTATCGTAAATACCACGGCCTTCTTTGACTGCTTTGACTATGGTGGCAAAATTATCATCGGTCAGTATCATGGTGGCCGCTTCTCTGGCAACATCGGTGCCAGATACACCCATAGCGATTCCAATATCAGCTGTTTTAAGGGCGGGGGCATCATTGACACCGTCACCGGTCATGGCAACGATGTGGCCGTCGGCTTTTAAGGCGTTGATGATACGTACTTTCTGTTCGGGGGCGGTGCGTGCAAAAACGCCAATGGCGTTAATACAAGAGGCCAAGGCATCATCATCCAGACCGGCCAGTTCACTGCCTTCAATGACTTCACCGGTCAACCCCAGTTCTTGTGCAATTGCAAAAGCGGTTACTTTCTGGTCGCCGGTAATCATTTTGACGGCAATGCCTGCTTGCTGGCAGAGCTTGATAGCCTCGCGAACTTCTGGTCTGGGCGGGTCCATCAATCCCACTAACGCGACAAAAGTCAGCTCCTTGATATATTGAAACAGATCAGCATTGGCTTGAAAGGTATCAAAAGGCAACGAACGTGTAGCGAGTGCGAGTACACGTAAACCGCTACTGGCCATCTTTTCGTTTTGTATCAAGAAGTCCTTGGGATGAAAAGAATGCAGGATTTGATTTTTATGAATAACTGACTGACTGAGCTTTATCAATACTTCAGGCGCACCTTTAATAAACACCTTTATTTCATCATCGAAGCGATGAAAGGTTGCCATAAATTTATGTTCGGCATCAAAAGGGATTTCGGCAATTCGGGGTAGTTGACTATTTGCCTGATCCCGGTCGATACCACCTTTGGCCGCAAGCACCAATAATGCGCCTTCCATTGGATCGCCCAGAATTTGACTGCCCTGCAACAGGCTGTTATTGCAAAGCGCCAGTGGCAGTAGCAGCGTCGATAAATCCTCTGGCGAACTGGTGGGCATTATTTGGCCTGCCCGATTGTAACCTTCTCCGCTAACGCTATAGCTTTGATTGTTGTAAAAAAGTGCTCGCGCTGTCATTTGGTTAACGGTCAGCGTGCCGGTCTTGTCAGTACAGATAACGGTAGTACAGCCTAGTGTTTCTACAGCGGCCAAACGTTTGACAATGGCACGCTGCCTCGCCATACGGTGCATGCCTAAAGCCAAGGTAACGGTAACGACTGCCGGTAAGCCTTCGGGTATGGCCGCTACGGCCAGTGCGATGGCGGTAAAAGCGGTTTGTATCAGGGGTTCGCCGCGCCACAGGGCACTGGCAAACAACAGCACAATGACCACCAGTGCAATTAAAAGCAGGCGTTTGCCCAAGCTATCCAGCTGGATTTGTAGAGGGGTGGCGGCATCTTCTGCTTGTGTTAACAGGTTTGCCAGTTTGCCAATCTCGGTGTTCATGCCGGTGGCTGTGACTACCATTTCAGCACGTCCCCGGGTAACGGCATTGTTCATATAAAGCATGTTGTTACGTTCGGCAAGCGGGATTGAGGTCTTTGCGAGTATCTGGTTTTGTTTGGTAACAGGAATCGACTCACCGGTCAGGGACGACTCATCAACTTCCAGTGTATGCGCGTTGATAACCCGACCATCGGCGGGTATCTTGCTGCCCGCTTCCAGAATGACAATATCGCCGGGCACAAGTTGGTCGGCAGATACTTCAAGCGTGTAGCCATCACGACGTATCTTGGCTTGAAAGGCGAGCATTTTTTTCAGTGCATGCAGTGATTTTTCAGCCTGAAATTCTTGATAAAATCCCAAGGAAGCGTTAATGACGACAACTACTAAAATCACTATGCCGTCTTTTAAGTCACCAATAGAGGCCGCTAAAATGGCCGCTGCAATCAGTACCAGAATAAGAAAGCTCCTGAACTGGGAGAATAACAAGTTCCAGGTGGAGCGGGGCGGTTTTTCGGTAAGCCGGTTAGGGCCGTATCGATCCAGGCGCTCTGCGGCATCGGTTTGATTTAATCCCAAGGCATGATCAGAATCGAGCTCATGAAGTACTTCCTTGACCGATAAAGTATGCCAAATTTGACGGGTTTCCAAGTCTGGCACATTTTCATCTTGTTGTAACTGTAACCAAGCTTGCCACACGGACAGCAGAACGGCAAGAACGACGGGCCCCAAAAAAAGTCCAATGGCACCAAAGGTGGTAAGTCCACCGAGTACGCCCAGCAACACGATAAGAAAAGGCACGCGACTGGCACCACTAATGACCAGAGGGCGAATAACATTATCAACCGTGCTAACGACCAGAAAACCCCACAGTAACAGTCCCAGTCCGGACCACAGCTTGTCCATAAGAATCAGGGAGATGCCGGTGGGCAGCCAGACCAGTGTTGCACCCATCGGGATTAGCGCCAACAGTGCGGTTATTGCTCCAAATAGCACCGGCGCTTTTACACCGGCAACCGTGTAACCCACGCCTGCCACCATACCTTGGCCGAGGGCAGCCAATACCAGGCCGTAAACGACGGCACGGGTCGTTTTACCCGCGGCTTGCAGATAAACATGCTGATATTTTCCCAGAAAACGAACCAGTCCTTCCTGTAACTGTTTAATGATTTCTTTGCCGTCACGAAAACAAAAAAATACGGTGACCAAGATAACGCCCAGCTTCATCACATTGAGACCGATACCGCCCAGAAACTTGGCAAAGCCCCCCAGCCATTGTTTGGCCCAATCAACAAGTTGTGAGGCCAGTTCGGTTTTGTCATGCGTCAACTGATTCAGTAATTCTTGTAAATAATTGCCCAGCCAAGGTAGTTTGCGTATAAAATCAGGTAGTTGATAGGGACCTTGGATAAGGTTGTCTACCAGGCTTTGATAAGCGGTTTTGGTCTCGTTTTGTAGCATGGCGACAAGCCAATAAAGGGTCAGTGAAATCACGGCGGCAATAATCGTTGTCATAACAATCGCACTGAGATTGGCGTGGTCTTTCAGTTGATGTCTCAGCCATTGGTAAGCAGGCCATGTGACATAGGTTATAATAATCGCCCAAATCAGTGAGAGTAAAAACTCACGGAGAACTATAAAGCTCAGTATCAATAGACCCGCTAAAAGAATGCCTGGTATAAGGGATCGCATGGGTTTGTTGCCTAATAATTCATTCATGGCTATCGCCTAAAAAATAATGTGATACGCGGACGCGCTTTACGGTGATGAATCAAAAATAGTGGCTCTATATAAACCAACAATCTGATATTTAAATAAATCAATGTGTATTTGAGATTATAATAATGCGATTTTTCCATTTTTAAACAGTCTGCTCATCATTGTGCAGATTAAAATAAAGTAAATTTACGTAGGCACTCTTTAAATAATAGTAAATTTGTGCCGCAATAATCAGGTAAACAGTTTGTGACGATAATGAATGAACAGAAATGGAATATCAAGCCGGTCAGTTTAAAAATGAAATCCTTTAATTTATCTAATTATTATGGACTGCTATTGTTTTTTAGTCTGCTTGGCGGTTGTTCAGAACAAGCCGTTCAAAAGCTTGAAGGCGCAGCTCAGGGCACAACCTATCATATCAGTTATTGGTCAGAATTACCGGTAGAGGGGAAGTCCGTTGAAGTGAGTGTTAAAAATGAACTCGATGCCATCGATAAAACATTGTCTAATTATCGGCCAGACTCGGTCATTGAGAAGTTCAACAGTACTGAAAACACGGACAGTCAAGAAGTCGGTAACGAAATTGTATTATTAGTACGCATTGCACAAAGCGTTGTTCAGGCCAGTCAGGGTTGCTTTGATTTAACGACCAAACCTTTGTTTGATTTATGGGGTTTTCGGGGCGATACACCGGCTATTCCCGATGAGGCAGCCGTTCTTAAGACGTTGTCTAAAATCGGTATGGAAAAGTTGGAAGTGGTCGATGATACTCACTTGCGTAAAAAACAGGCCGATTTAAAAGTTGATTTGTCCTCCATTGCGCAAGGGTATAGCGTGGGTAAAATCAGCCGGGTTTTGGAGCAAAACGGCATTAACGATTATTTGGTTGAAATCGGTGGGGAACTGCAAACCCGTGGGCACAAGCCGGACTCTCAACCTTGGCGTATTGCGCTGGAAAGACCGTTGCCGGGTGAGCAGCGCATGCAAAAAAGAATTACCATGCCCAAGGAGTCACCGATGGCGGTGATGACTTCAGGTACTTACAATCATTATTTTGATTACCAAGGTCAGCGCTACAGTCATATTCTTGATGCACGTACAGGGCGACCCATTACTCATGACCTGGTTTCTGTCACCGTGATACATGAAGACCCGACCATCGCGGATGCTTGGGATACCGCGCTGCTTTGTATGGGGCAAAAAGACGGGCTGCAAGCCGCCAACGCCGCAAAAATTCCTGCGCTGTTTATTCAGCAGCAGGACACCAATCTTATCGAATCCCGAAGTGAAGCGCTAAACACTTTGGATAGAATCACCCTTGAATAACCGGATCAACATAATGTCGTTTAAAAATTACAGTCGCAGTCTTTTTACTCGTTGGGGAAACTGGACTCTCAGCAATCCCGTTATGGTGTTGTTAATTATCAGTGTGCTCACTTTTTTTGCATGGCAATATACCGCTAGTCATTTAAGCATTGATACCGACACAACTGACATGGTTGCACCTAATGCACCTTTTCAGAAAAATCTGCGTAATTATGAAAAGGCTTTCTCGCAAGATTTACATACCATTTTACTGGTGGTTGAATCCAATACCCCGGAATTAACCAAGGCCGCAACTAAAAGACTGGGACGCTTATTAAGTGCAGACAAAGTCAATTTTGAAACAGTTTACCTCCCCAACGAGAATGAATTCTTTCATCAAAACGGCTTGCTCTACCTAGATAGCGTTGAGCTGCAAAGTTTGTCAAACAACTTGTCTCAAGCGCAGTCATTTATCGGCAGAATTTCACAAGAGCCCAATCTAACCGGCTTTTTTTCAATATTTGAGGATGCCTTAAGTTCGGCTAATAAAGATCAGGCAGTCCCCATTGATCTGCCTTCTTTAATTGATAAAGTTTCACTGGCCTTGCATAAAAGCATGAATGGTGAAAATAACTTATTGTCGTGGGAAAGCTTAATCGCGGAGAAAAAATTAAGCGGTAACGGGATGGATAAAGGCTTTATTACCGTATCACCCAAGTTTGATTACACCCAAATTCGTCCGGCCGAGCATGCAATTGATGCCATACGCAAAGCTATTGCCGAGGTTCAACAACCCGATGTGCCTGAGGTTAAGGTTTGGATTACCGGTGAAGTAGGGTTGGAAGATGATGAGCTGGTAGGCATGAGCAGTGGCACATTTAATGCCAGTATTTTCTCGATAGTCTTGGTTTTATTTATTTTACTGATCGCTTATCGCTCCATTTTACTGACCCTAGCAACACTGATTTCCCTGGCTTTAGGAATGATATTTTGTGGCGCTTTTGCGGCTGTTTCCGTGCAAGAGCTAAACTTGATTTCAGTGGCTTTTGCGGTATCCAATATTGGTTTAGGGGTTGAATACGCCATTCATTTTTGTTTGCGTTATCAGGATAATTTGCGGCACCACGTTCATAAAGACAGGGCATTACGCAGTACGTTGGTTTCGACAAGTCCTTCCTTAATATTGTGCGCAGGCACTACAGCCATCGGGCTTTATGCATTTGTACCCACCGATTACAAAGGCGTATCCGAGCTGGGTTTGTTGGCAGGAACCAGCTTGTTTATCTGTCTTTTGATAACCTTGACGGTTTTACCGGCACTGATACGATTTATTCCGGTATCAGAAAAATTGGAGCCCCAGTCAACTCATCCTTTGTTAGCAACGTTGGCAGAAAAAATGGCGACCTTTACGCTTCATTATGCCAAACCTATTTCGTTATTAACCCTCCTGATAGCCGTTATTTCTGTCGTACTGGTGTTTAAGGTAAAAATTGATTTTAACCCCATTAATCTGCGTGATCCCAATACCGAGTCGGTCATTGCCTTTAAAAACTTGAATAAAGATCCTGACACCACCCCCATGACGTTGACGGTGCTGGCAGCGGGCGAACAACAAGCCAAGGCCATGCAGCAAAAACTGTCGGTATTGGGGTCTGTTGATAAAACCGTCAGTCTTTTTGATTTTGAGCCTTCTCAACAACCAGAAAAGCTGGCAATCATTGAAGAAATGGCTTTGTTGCTGGGTTCACAAACACAGTATTTCCCTGCATTGAAAACGGATAATGATCCTATTCCCGGCATTAATCGACTGATAAAAACGATTGACAATATTTTGCCGGCTAAAACGGACGCCCACGAAATAGAGGCATTAAAAGGCTTTAAAGACGAGTTACAGGATGTATTGGTCGAACTGGATACACGGCAACAACCCAGTCGACGCATGTTTATTGAGAAAATACAAACAACGCTACTGGGTACCTTGCCAAGCACCATGAATGAACTATTGGCAGGTTTAAACGCCAAGGAAGTTACGCTGAACGATTTGCCATCTGATGTTAAAGACCGGTGGCTTAGTAAGGATGGCAGTTACCGTATCCAGATATTCCCCAAAAAAGATTTAAATGATTTAAGCAATCTGGAAGGATTTATTGCTGATGTTCAATCCGTTGCGCCTGAAACAACCGATTTGCCGATCATTTATTGGGAGTCGATGAAAGAAGTGGTTTATTCTTTTCAAAAAGCCATTACCATCGCCTTAATTATTATTGCCTTACTTTTGTACGGCATACGTCGCAATATAACCGATACTTTATTAGTTATGACGCCCCTGATCTTGGCGGGATTATTCACCATGGCCAGTACCGTACTGACCAATACGCCCATTAACTACGCCAACATCATTGCCTTGCCGTTATTACTGGGACTGGGTGTTGATAACGGCATACACATGGTTGAAAAGTTGCATCACTCATTATCTGAAAAGCAAAATATTTACCAATCCAGTACTGCCAGAGCCATGTTTTATGGTGCCTTAACCACGGCTTCCAGTTTTGGCGGCTTGGCTTTTTCATCGCATGAAGGCATTGCCAGTATGGGTTTGATTATCACCATAGGTATTTTCTGGATTATGGTTTGCACCTTTATTGTTCTTCCCGCCATTAGTAAAATTGTTTTAAAGGGTAAGGTTAGCGCTTAGGGCTGCAAAGTTTACTTATGCTATTGTTTAAAGCACTATTTCACCACAGCTGCCGCAATGCCGTTAAGTTAAGCGCAAGTTATTTAAATACCTGGAGTGTAATCGCTTCAGCTATTGCCAGTAAAAAACTAAAGCTGTTTTACTCCGGTTGATTGCTTAAATTAACAGCATTACCCGCGCCCGCCTTTTTCAAAGTTAGGCTAGCAAGGCGAGGGGACTGAATACTTACTTTTGATGAGAATAATCCGTAATAGGGGTTATGATTAACGCCGCAATAAGGGTCGATTTGCGGCAGAGCAAGCCTTAAAAAAACCGACGACCTGAATATATCTGATAATTATAATAATAAGAGGGGATGACTATGAATCTTAATAACAAATTTACTGCGCTACAACTTGCCATCATCAATAATCAAGCCGCTCTTTATACCTGCGCATGCCCTCTTCATATCAGTTTGCAAATTACCAATTTGCGTAAATTATTTGATTATCAGCAGACCTGTATGGATATGCCATCCGAAAATACGGTAGACATACAAGTTCATCAGCGAATTGCCGAAGTCGCTAAACAGGCTCATCAGCTCATGGAGCAATGTCTGGATGAAGTTTTGGATTTGGAAGGCTGGGATAGGGATAAATTGGAAATGCCGGTCGGTATCAGGACACGAATAGATAAAAATGAAGTATCTTGATGGCTTTACCTGTATTAGCTACGAGAGTGCCGGAAACGCAACCACGCACTACGCTTGGGTGGTCTTATTACGGTCATCGTCTATTGTTGGTTATCGCTGCCTATCAGGAAATAAGGGAATGGTTAATAGCGCATATTTCTGATTTGTTCAAAGCCGGATCAGGTGTTCCCTGTATATAAGACGCGTTGGGATCAATAATAAAACGATTATTCATGGTAGTCCGGCCTATTAACATGCGAAACAGCATGCTATCCCGATTAGTCAGCGTCATTTCTGCGGTGATAATGGATTGCCCTAAAATTAGCCGAGTTTCTATCACATAACGGCGTTGTTTGTGGCCACCAGAATCCGATACCACGCGCCTATCTTTAATAGGCGCGTGGCATTCAATCGCCACGTCTGAATTGTTTTGTATGGGATGAATGGTAAACATAACCCAGCGCTGCCCGCCTTTTCGGTAGGGTTCAATTGCGAAAGCATGTAAAGCCGATGAACGTGCTCCGGTGTCTACTTTAGCTTTAATCTGGGCAATGTTAAGTTCCGGTAAACTTACCCATTCGCGCCAACCCAACAGTGGTGGTGTAGATATGTGCGTCATAATGACTCCTTTAAGTAATCAATCAACGGGCTTGCTACTATTGCCCTGATCCAAAATATGATTGTCAGTTTTGATATCACGCTTTCGTCCCCTGCGTAGATGAATATTTCCGCGTTTTTTATTACGTGCTTTTACTCGTCTGATATCCAGCTTTTGTTGATTAATTTCTACGAGTTTTAAA
The DNA here is from genome assembly GCA_037129595.1 of Methylococcaceae bacterium. GTDB lineage: Bacteria > Pseudomonadota > Gammaproteobacteria > Methylococcales > Methylomonadaceae > Methylobacter_C. The sequence continues at coordinate 22,084 of JBAXUR010000029.1, forward strand.
TGTTGAAATATATCCGGAGGCATTTCATCGGGAAGTTCAAGCAGTGTATATAAGTGTTGAATATTAACATTATGAATATTTTTTTTGTCGACACCTGACTCTTCAATCAGTACTTTTTTAAGCTGTTCCAGTGTGATTCGGTGTTTAGAGCCTACGTCCAACCGGTAACGAACCATTTTGAGGATTAACGGCGAGTTGTCTGTTGGTAACTGAAACTCTGTTTTTTTATCATCTTGGCATGTGGGCGGTAATGTATTTTCAATTGTCTGGGTTAAATACATCAGCGCCGCAGCGCAGGTTACGATATCGATTTGCAGTTCAGCAGTCAGGGTGCTAATAAATTCACGCTGGCTGTCGATATTTTTGCTGTTTATAATGTGTTGTAGTCGATTTTTCAACGGTTCTTCTTTGTTTAAGTCGTTGTTCATAAATTCTTTACTGGTTTAATCATGAGCAACTCAACGTATCCCAAGAGTGGATTTAAAAAAGTCGATGTATAGTCTTTCAGAAATTAAACTTCCATTACATGACGTTTTGAGTCGGCACGGATAATATCCCTTAAAGGGATATTATCCAATGTCATTAAGTTAAGCCGTTCGCTGAGCGAAGTCGAAGCGATTTTGCTGGCTTCGGCTCCGCTCAGTCAACGGTTTATCTTGTCAAGAGGCACTTAACTTAACGGCATTGGGATGGTATTCGTTAGTATCGAAATTATTTATCTGAAAATCTGTAGGTATTTTAGAGACCAGTCATGGTGCTTTTATTTTTAGAAGTGATAATTACTTCTGTATGACCCTAATGACTATGGCAATTTTATAAAGCTTATTGAACAATTTCAACATAAGCTTCATCACGCAGGCGGCGCATCCAAAGTTCGGTTTCTTCTTCAATTTTTCGTTTGCGAATGGCATCTCGAACCAGGTTCTTTTTGTGCTCAAGACTGTCATCTTTATTTTCCCGGTCAAGAACTTGAATTAAATGCCAACCAAATTGCGTTTGTATGGGTTCACTGATTTGATTGATGTCCAATTTGGTCATTGTTTCTTCAAATGGCTTAACGAGATCACCGGGACTTACCCAATCAAGTGAACCTCCCTTTAATGCGGAACCTTTGTCATCTGAATGAGCACGGGCAAGCGAGGCAAAATCATCACCGTCTGCAATACGCGCTTTTAATGCCAGCAAGCGTTTTTTAGCTTCTTCGTCATCGATCAACTCATTGGTTTTTATTAAAATATGACGCACCTTGGTTTTGGTAATAATATGGTTATCAAAACCTTTTATTTCCAGCATTTTAATAATATGAAAGCCGCTGGGACTACGAACCGCATCGGCGACTTCGCCTGCACGCATTTGACTGACTTTATCAGCAAACAGTGTGGGTATATCATTAGCCGTTCTCCAACCCAGATCACCGCCTTTAAGGGCATTGTCGTCTTCTGACTCACTCATGGCGGCTTGGCTAAAATCCTGACCTGCCCGTAGTTTTTTAACCAGATTATCGGCTTTGCTTTGGGCTTTTTGTATCTCGGTGGCTGAGGCGGCTTCTTTAACAGCAATCAGTATATGACCTAAATGATACTGAGCCGCCTCTTCGCCCACTTTTCCCTGAGTTTCCAGATAGTGATCGACTTCTCTGTCGGTCACTTTAATGCGTCCGCCTATTTCTCTGCTACGTAATTGGTTAATAATAATTTCATTGCGCATATTATCCAAAAAGCCTTTATAGGTCATGCCCTGATGTTCCAGTTCTGCTCTAAATTGCTGGAGGGTCATATTATTTCTTTGGGCAATGTCGGCTGCCGAATTATTAAGCATCTCTTCAGTAACCGTAATTCCGGCTTTTTCTGCCAGCTGGCGCTGAAGCCTATCGATAATCATTTTTTCCAGCACCTGTTTACGTAAAATAGACTCAGGAGGAATTTGTGTTTTACTGGCTTGTATTCTTTGTTCAATAGTCGATACTTCCTGGTTTAATTCTTGTTCCAGAATAACATCATCTTCAACCACGGCGGCAATTTTGCCAAGAACTTCAGCCGTTACCGGCACGTTGCCCAGTAGTAAACAACTGGTCAGTAAAGAAATAACGGCTTTTTTCATTGTGTTCTGATTAATCATTGTTGAGATTTCCGGTAGCCATAAATTTCGCGTTGTAAAAAAGTGTCCATATCGTCGCCAAGGGCGGACAAGCCTTTTAGTTCTACTTCGAAAAATATGCCGTTTTGGGCGGTACCGGTGAGCGCCAAGTTGGTGCTAGTGCCGATAAGACTGCTGTTGACATTGGAAAGATTATTAATGTAATGCCGCAGCGCTATGCGAAAGCGCCAACAACAATTTTCTTTCTCAACGCCGAATAAAGCATCCTGGGTTTTATTATACAACAGCGAATACTGCCAGCGCCCCATTGCCGACCAGTTGTCATAAATTGGATAACGAAACGACATGTCACTTTGCTTAATGTCATTGGTTTGATCAGGAATCAACGGGTTTTTTCTATAAAGATAGCCGATATTGAAAATCTCGTTAGCCGGGTTACTATAATGAATCCCAGCATTGATACGTTGAATTCCAGCATTGACATTGAAAGGTTCTTTAACAGTAGTGCTTTGTTGAACAGTATATTGTTGAGGATTCCATTGCAAACCTGAGGTAAGTGATAAATCATGAGTTAATTCGCTGGATAATTCAGTAACCAGATTTGAATAGTTGCCGGTTGGTACGGTGGTACTGCCGGGTATCTGAGTGGTAGTTCCTGCGTACTGCAAAGTAACATTTCGGTCACGAAAATAAAAAATTTCCCCAATATTTAATTTTAGTCTTTCCAAGCCGGATGTATCATCAATCAGTCGCGAAGTAATCGCGGTTGTTATCTGATTGGCATCTTGTATTCTGTCGCTGCCGCTAAAACTGTTTTCCCTGAACATGGAGTAGTATTGAAAATCATACAATGCACTATCAAACACAGGAATATTCTGTTGATTGGTATAAGGAACATATAAATAAAATAGCCGGGGTTCCAGCGTATGTACAAATGAAGTGTTAGCTATATTTAGATTGCGTTCAAAGAACAGGCCGCTGTCCGTAGAAAAAATAGGTAAGGTTCTGGAAGCGGAGCTGGAGCTGGATGAGCCGGGTTGTAAGTTATTGAGTGCATATTGGGTATGTTGCACAGAAAGTTTGGGCGTAATAAAAGAACTGGCTGTTTGCAGTGGAATACTGATTGAGGGTTTGGTATTGATACGTTGACCATTAACCAGGCTGGCTTGTTGAAAATAGACATATTCATTTTCCATGGCGGTGTTAAGCGGCATGAATTGAAAGCTATGATTCAGATTAAGGTTAATTTGGGGCAGTTTTCGATAAGGGAGAGCGGCATCAACTATAGTGGTATTAATGGACTGATAATTGTCAACCAGGCCTGAAAGGGAGACACCGTCACCTGCATAATTAAGATTGGCAAAGCTTCTAAGGTAATTATAGTTAGAGAAACTCAGTGCATTGCCCAATTCGGCAAAATAGGTTTTATCCGACGCATAATTCAAGTCCATGTTTGAACTGATATGAGGCGTAATTCGTGAGGTGTTCTTGATCGAACCCAAATACCGTGTGGTGTTAAGAACACTATCATGCGGCATAAATTCGAACGCCACATTGCCGCTTGATTGCTCGGTTAGATAACGGAATTTACTGGCCAATAAAGGGCCTCTCGTTGTTAACTCGCGAGGGATTAAAGTGGCATCATAATTAGGGGCAATATTCCAGTAATAAGGTGCCGCTATACGAAATCCGCCGTATTTTGTAGATCCAAATGAGGGCGCAAGAAAGCCGGAAAGCCGTCTATTATCGATAGGAAAGGATATATAAGGCGTGTAAAACACAGGCGCACCTTTAAATTCCATCCAGGCATTTTTAGCCGTTCCTTTGCCGGTGGTTTTATTCATTTTTAATTCCGGCGTGTGAATAACCCAGTCCTGATTACCAGGACGACAACTGGTATAAGCTACATCTTGGTACTGCGACAAGGTTTTACTTTGTCGATTATACGATTTTGCCATGCCTCTTAAGGGCGTCTCGGGTGCAATAAACTGAACATTTCTTAGTTTGGCTTGATCAGAAGCCAGATTGAGCATGGCTGTTTCACTGTGCAAGGCTAGAGCATCTTCGCGGTAATAGACATTGCCGTGCATATCCAGTACCTGTGAAACACTATCATAATTAGCGGTGCGGGACGATGATTGCTGATCGGCTCTAGACATTTTGACATTACCAACAAAATTTCTGATTTCACCATCGAAAACTTCTGCATAATTCGATTTGATGTCCATCGGTGAGGTTTCTCTTTTATCGGCCTGCGACACAAAATCACGTTTTGTGCCACGTTGTTTCATATTGCAGTTTTCCCAAGGATCATAAGAGAGTTGTGACGTTAGGGTCTTAAAGGTTTGTTCTTGTTGTCGATCAAATGCAGGTGATAGTAGCCTCATCATGGGGGATTCGGCCGCAATTTCGGCATTGCTTTCAGTATTAGGGGCCACTGACTGACAGTCCCGGCTTTCAGCTACTTTATTGGATCCGCAGTTCCCGCCAGTGTTTTTAGCTTCTTGGTCGATAATTTTATTACTATCGATCGTTGTTTTTTGGGAGGCTGATAGTGGCGGTTGAGTGCTTTTAACGGCTTCAGTAACAACAGGCGGAGTCACTTGGGCGGATGCGGTTGGGCTATGTTCAGCTGATTTAGCCGCAACCGGAGGCGTGTTTTCAAAGGGCTCGTTTAAATCAGGCTGCTCTGCCTTGGCCGGTTCCGGCGTAACGGGTGTCGTTACCGCACTGGTTTTAATCGCCGATTTTTTATCGCCGACACAAATCCATTCTTTGCTGTCTTTATTTTGCTCGCAATTCCACGATGCTTCATTGGCATAGCTGACAGATGCAGTTAAGGAGGGTAAAAATACTATAAATAAACGGCGAAGCATAGGCGGCATAAGTTTAGTAGCGTTATGGATCGTAAATCGAATAAAATGCTTAAAATGCATTTTACCTTAATTTATCCCAGCTTTATAACTAATCTAACCCAAACATCATGATGCTCGACAACTTAAGAAAAATATCCATGCTCGATTGGCTTGAGAATGATCTGTTACTGACCATTGCTTCTTGCGAACTTGCCTCCAGTGATGCCAGTTTTCGACGTTACTTTAGAATCAAGGCAGCAGAGGGGCAATTTATTGTTATGGATGCGCCGCCGGAAAAAGAAAACATTGAACCGTTTATAAGAGTTGCCGCCTTATTGGCAGGTTCTCAGGTTAATGTTCCCTTTATTTTTCAAAAAAACCTCTCTGACGGATTTTTGCTCCTGGAAGATTTTGGCTCGACGTGTTTTTTGGACAGGCTTAATCCAGAGTGCGCCACCGAGCTGTATCAAAGCGCTTTTGATGCACTCTTTAAGTTACAGGCCAATACGTCTATACAAGACGTTACTTTACCCCGTTATAACGAGCCACTTTTACAGCGCGAACTGGGTATCTTTGAAGAGTGGTTTTTAAATCAATGGCTGGATATTCAGATTCCTGCATCACTTTGGGAGGCTGTGTGCACTATTTTGGTTGATTCAGCTGTGGAGCAACCGGTCACCTGCGTTCATCGGGATTACCATTCGCGCAATCTGATGGTTTTAAATGACGATTCGCCTGGTGTTATCGACTTTCAGGACGCGGTTATCGGGCCGATTACTTATGATCTGGTGTCGTTATTGCGGGATTGTTATATCGCTTGGCCAGCACAACAGGTTGACTTGTGGCGGGAGCACTATTATCAGCGGCTTTTACAAGCAAAAATCATCACCTGTTCGCCTGTTTGTTTTAAACGCTGGTTTGATTTGATGGGTATGCAGCGTCACCTTAAAGCGATTGGTATTTTTTCAAGGTTACATTTAAGGGATGGTAAATCCGGTTATTTAAATGATATTCCACGCACCCTTAATTACATTACAACAATCTGCAAAGCTTATCCGGAACTGACCGGATTCAGTGATTTTCTGCAAGCTCAAGTTTTACCTATACTGGATGAGTTAACTGCTTTAACTCAGAAAGACGCTGGTAGACAGATTTTGATAACGCCATGAAAGTGATGATTTTAGCCGCAGGGCGAGGCGAACGAATGCGCCCCTTAACCGATCATACACCCAAGCCACTTTTGCCGGTGGCAGGAAAGACTCTCATTGAACATACCATTAAGCAACTGGTTGCGGCAGGTTTTAACGACATTATCATTAATCACGCGCATTTGGGTCAGCAGATAGAACAGCACTTGGGCAGCGGTCAGCAGTATGGGGCAACTATTCACTACTCTCCCGAAGGCGAACAGGGACTGGAAACGGCGGGCGGTATTATTAATGCTTTACCTTTATTGGGTGACGCCGTTTTTTTGGTGGTCAATGGTGATGTTGCGACAGATTTTCCTTTTGCCGAACTCAAAAACCGGACGGTTGATTTAGCCCATTTAGTACTGGTTGATAATCCTGCGCATCATCCTCAAGGAGATTTTGGCTTGGATGACGCCGGAAAAGTGACTGAAAAAGATGCAGAGAAATTTACTTTTAGCGGTATTGGCTTATACCGTCCCGAGCTGTTCAGCAACATTCCCGCTGGAAGCAGCAAGCTAGGTCCTTTGTTACGCCAGGCCATGTCAAGCCGGCGTGTTTCAGGGCAAAAATTTGCAGGGTTCTGGATGGATATTGGTACTCCGGAACGCTTGCAGGAACTTAATCATTTATATATATCGAGAATACCTCATGCCTGATCATATTTACAAAAAAATAGAACTAACCGGTTCATCAACGGTTGGCATCCAAGAAGCTATTGAAAATGCTATCAGTAAAGCAGCGGAAACTATCCGGGACATGCGCTGGTTTGAAGTGGTTGAAACCCGTGGACATATCATTGATGGCCAGGTTGCGCATTGGCAAGTGACTATAAAAGTAGGCTTTTCTTTGTCTGAATAAAAGGGGGCGCTAAATAGGCGGCAAGCCATGTCTTGTAAACTTAACAGCGGCATTAATAGTAGTCTTCATGCGAGTGTTAAGGAGGATTGAATGCGGAAATGAAATAATTAGTCTATTATTTTCCGTATGTAAAATTGCAAAGAAGTAATCTGAATCCTTATCGTTGTGTTTGCTTTGTTTCTGTAGTGAATGAGTTGTCTTTTTAGGGGAGGGCAAATTTTTTATTGATACCCAATTTAAGTACTGCAATATTTAAAGTAATAGTTTTACCCGTTACACGCTGTCAAAAAGTGCTTTCAACTTAAAACGGTAGGTTAAGTTTATTGTGCAACTCTAAGAGAATGCTCTAAAAAATAGTATATGGCCGGTATTTTTTTTGAAACTGGCACTATTCATGCTTTATTTTTATAAAACTAAACATCACCTATTGAAGTGTCATGAAATCAATCTGGAAAAATTATAAAACTGAAATTGCTTATGATGAGCTAATGCATTCTGAATGTCAGTCTCGCCCGGTCAGTCACCGATTATGCCAATACTTGGATTCACTTAAAAAAGAAGACATAGACAAGCGAAAAATAGCGGCTGAACTGGCTATTATGGAAATGGGTATTAGTTTTACAGTTTACAGTGACGAGGGAAATATTGATCGTGCATGGCCTTTCGACATTATCCCACGCATTATGGATGCAAAAGAATGGCGAGTAATAGAAAAGGGTTTAAAGCAGCGATTAACCGCTTTAAATTGTTTTATTAGCGATGTTTATGATGAGCAGGCTTTTATTAAAGACGGGAAAATACCCGGTGATATTATTAACAGCTCCAAGAATTTCCGTAAGGAATGCATCGGCATGAAGCCCCGTCATAACGTGTGGGCTAATATTTGTGGCACTGATTTGGTGCGGGACAAAGATGGCGTGATGTATGTGCTGGAAGATAATTTACGGGTTCCCTCCGGGGTTTCGTATATGCTGGAAAACCGGGTTATTACCAAGCGTGTATTTCCTGAGTTATTGCAGGATATTGATATTCTGCCCATTGACGATTACCCCACCCACTTGCATGACATGTTGCTATCCATTGCCCCGCACCAAGATGGCCCCGTGACTTGTGTGGTCTTAACGCCTGGTATCTACAATTCAGCTTATTTTGAACATGCTTATTTAGCCCAGCAAATGGGTGCGCAACTGGTTGAAGGCAATGACCTGGTGGTCAATGACGATGATTGTGTTTACATGCGCACTATTGAAGGTCTGGAAAAAGTTGACGTTATTTATCGACGTATAGATGATGATTTTCTTGATCCTGAAGTATTCCGCAAGGATTCAACGCTGGGCGTGCCTGGTTTGATGCGTGCCTGGAAAGCCGGTAATGTCGCCTTGGCTAATGCCCCAGGTGCCGGTGTTGCCGACGATAAAGTGGTTTATGCTTATGTGCCGGAAATGATACGTTACTATTTAAATGAAGAGCCGATACTACCCAATGTACCGACTTATTTGTGCAGTAATAAAGAAGATCTTGATTATGTGCTGGAACATCTGGCGGAACTGGTGGTAAAGCCAGCCAATGAATCGGGTGGCTACGGCATGTTGGTCGGGCCACATGCCACCGCAAAAGAAGTAGAAAAATTCCGGAAAATTATTCAAGAAGATCCCCGCAACTATATTGCCCAGCCCACTTTAGCGATTTCAACTGCACCAACGTTGTGCAAAGGTAAGCTGGAGCCGCGCCATATTGATCTGCGTCCCTTTATTTTGCAAGGTGAAAATACTTTTGTAACGGCGGGTGGCTTAACCCGTGTGGCACTTAAAAAAGGTT
>JBAXUR010000003.1:0-93540 GCA_037129595.1 Methylococcaceae bacterium
TGTTTCTGAAGTGCTAAATCGTAAGCGCTCATTAAGTCTACGCATGGTTAAGCGTTTACATGACGGGTTGCGGATTCCCTACGAAAGCTTGTTGTCCGGCATATAATCGGTGTAGAACCAACAATAATATTTTTTTTTACAGCTCAGCCAGCAAGTCTGCTTCGGTTTTTGGTTCTTTTTTTATTCCTTAATAGCATTATTGTTTATATTGCCCTACTATGGTCAATTTTTATCTACAGCTGATTGGCATTAACTCAAGTGACAGAATTGGAATCATTTTTTAGCGGTGATGGTGCGTTATCAACCGTTATATCAGGTTATCAGCCACGCGCAGCCCAGCTTGAAATGGCAGCGGCCATTGCCGATGCGATTGAGCAAAAACGGCACTTGATAGCAGAAGCGGGAACCGGAACCGGCAAAACCTTTGCTTATCTAGTGCCTGCTATTCTATCCGGCAAAAGAGCCATTATTTCAACCGGTACCAAAAATCTTCAGGATCAGCTGTTTAATAAAGATTTGCCGATTATTCGCAAAGCCTTAAAAACGCCTTTTATTGCTGCGCTATTAAAAGGTAGAAGCAATTATTTATGCACCTATCGATTGAAAAATGCGCTGACTTCAACCTTGGGTTTTAGCAAGGAAGAAGCCGGTGCCTTGGGTAAAATAAACAAATGGTCCAAGCTTACCAAAGCGGGTGATATTTCGGAAATGTCCGAGGTCACTGAAGGTGATCCGGTCTGGTATCAAGCCACGTCTACGCTGGATAATTGTTTGGGGCAAGATTGTCCGGATTATGCTGAATGTTTTTTGGTTAAGGCACGCAAGAAAGCCCAAGAAGCCGATGTATTGGTGGTTAATCATCATTTACTGTGTGCAGATTGGTCGCTACGGGACGGCGGTTTTGGTGAGTTATTACCCAACGCCGAAGTGGTTGTTATCGATGAAGCCCATCAATTGGCCGATACCGCTTCCAATTTTTTAGGGATTACCGTCGGCGCAAAACAACTTAATGATTTGGCGCAAGATGCGCTGGTGGAATATCACAAAGATGCCCGAGATATTCCTGCTTTACGCACTGCCTGCGAAGATTTGGATCATGAAATTAAAGACTTGCGACTGGCGTTTGGGCTGGAGCTTAAACGGGGTGAATGGCAGGACATTGAAAATAACCCTAAAATAGCGGGCGGATTAATCTCTGTTAAAGAGCAATTGCAACGCCTGACGGATCAATTAAAGCTCGCATCTGTTAAAACCAAAGCACTGGAATCCTGCTTTAAACGCGCTGAAGAGCTGGTTCAGAAATTGGAGCTTATTTTAAATGATCGCAGCGGTAAATGGATACGCTGGTATGAGACGCACAGGAAAACCTTTACCTTAAGTCTTACCCCGTTGGATATTGCCGCAGAGTTTCATGGCTTTATGCAACAACATAAAGCCGCGTGGATTTTTACATCAGCGACCTTAAGTATTGCCAACAAGTTTGATTATTTTGCCAATAATCTGGGACTTGAGTCGGCGGCCAGTGAAAGTTGGGGCAGTCCTTTTGATTATCCCAACCAATCCTTGTTTTATCATCCTAAAGGCCTGCCGCAGCCTAATGACCCCAACTTTATTCCCACCATTGTCGAGTATGCATTGCCCGTGTTACAGGCCAGCAAGGGCAGGGCGTTCTTTTTATTTACCAGTCATCGGGCACTTAATCAAGCGGCAGAACTACTGGAGAAAAAACTAAAATATCCCCTGCTGATTCAGGGCAGTCGCCCAAAAGCGCTGTTGTTGGAACAGTTTCAAGCCGCCGGTAATGCGGTGCTGTTGGGTACCTCAAGCTTTTGGGAAGGTGTGGATGTCAGGGGCGAAGCGTTATCGTGCGTGATTATTGACAAGCTTCCATTTGCATCGCCGGGTGATCCGGTGCTAAAAGCGCGTTTGGAAGCCATGACACAACACGGCAAAAATCCTTTTTTCGAGTATCAATTGCCCACTGCAGTTATTGCCTTAAGGCAGGGCATTGGTCGGTTGATTCGTGATGTCACTGATCGGGGTGTTTTAATGGTGTGTGATCCGCGTTTATTAAAACGCTCTTACGGACAACTATTTTTGGACAGTGTGCCCCCCATGAAGCGAACCCGCGATATAGCCGATGTTCAGGCATTTTTTAAAGAAGAGGATCAGCCATGAAGTTATTGGCAGTAGAAACATCAACTGAAGCCTGTTCAGCTGCATTGACCATTGATGGTGTCGTTAGCGAACGTTTTGAACTGGCACCCAAAGAACATACCCAATTGATATTGCCGATGATAGCTTCATTAATGGCAGACGCCGGATTAAAACCGCAGCAGTTGGATGCACTTGCCTTTAGTTGTGGGCCGGGGTCATTTACTGGCGTGCGAATTGCCACCGGTGTGATTCAAGGTATTGCTTTAGGTGCTAATTTACCGGTAGTGCCGGTATCTACTTTGGCGGCAATTGCTCAGGATTTTTTTGATAATAATCATGAGAGGATTCAGGCTGAAGGGCTAAAGACAGACATCTCTGCTTTCAATATTGCCTTTACCGCAATGGATGCCAGAATGGGCGAGATTTTTTGGGGCGTTTATCAACGCAACGCACAAGGCTTTGCCGAGTTGGTCGGTAAAGAAGCCGTTACCCTGGCGGCTGAAGTCGAGTTTCCCGCTTTGATCGGTACGGGTATCGGTTCAGGGTGGGGTGTCTATGGCGAAGAATTAAAACAGCGTTTGGCAGGTCAAGTCAGTACCTGTCAAATTGACAACCTGCCCAGAGCCGGAGCCATTGCCCGCTTGGGCGCTCAAGGTTTTAAGCAGGGTCTGGCAGTTGATGTCGAACTGGCAATGCCCGTTTATTTGCGTGATAAGGTTGCAAAAAAAGAATCAGAACGATAAAGCACTATTGGGTCGATTTTTTGAATATAGATATTCATAAATTAAATTTCTAATTCACGTCGCTGTAAGTTCATGCAGATAACATCCCTTGAAGGGAGGGTATTTGTCGACATAGAAATTATTTATCAGAGATAACGACAAGCTATCCAATGCCGTTAAATTAAGCGTAAGTTGTTTAAAAACTGGAGTGCAATCGCTTCAGCTATTGCCTGTAAAAACAGCTAAGGAATGCGCATGAAATAAATCAGGCATTTTGCTCCCTCTCCCACAGGGAGAGGGTTGGGGTGAGGGGATATAAATGGTCAAGTTATTTTATGCACGTTCCTAAAGCGGTTTTACTCCAGTTGACTGCTTAACTTAACGGCATTGACAAGCCTCCTGTTATCATTCGGATTTTTTGCAAAACCATTTTGTCCAGGCACTATAAATTAAGTGCTGCTCAGGGTAATAAAGATACGAAATGACCGATTAATAACAAAAAAACCAATAAAGTTATTGATTTTTAAATCTGATGGGTTATTATAGACGGCTTGGAGAGGTGGCTGAGTGGTCGAAAGCGGCGGTCTTGAAAACCGTTGAGGGTTTATCCCCTCCCAGGGTTCGAACCCCTGCTTCTCCGCCATATACGAAAGATAACCGATTGTTTTTTAAAGACAATCGGTTTTTTTATGTCTGCTTGCCCCACCCTGCGCGGTGGCTCGCATTGAATCTCGTTGGACAACCTATCCGCAACGACTGCTGCTTTTTCAAGCACTTCCCCATACCTTCAATAAAGGTATCATTGTCTTTCGGGCACTGCTTTAAGTAACATAAGAGTTAAATGAACTCATTTCACCAATTCCATCAACTTGCCATAACTGCTCACTACGTCATACTTAACTTGGTCAGACGTTATTTTGCTAAAAAACTTCTTAGCACATTCAATTTTACAGTCTTCAATTTTTCTTAACTCCATCGATGACATAGAGCCTTTGGTTTCGGCAACAAAGTAGATGTGTTTTACCGCGCCTTCTTTAAAGGAAATGGCCCAGTCCGGGTTGTAGTCGCCTACGGGTGTCGGTATGGAAAAACCATTCGGCAGTTTGGCATAAACCACCACTTCGGCACTGGTATCCAGTTCTTTGACAAACTCACGCTCAATTGTGGAGTCGGTAAACACATAATCATAAATGTGTCGTGTGAGTGGGTCGCCGGTTTTGCTTAAATCTACCTTGCGTTTATCTTGGGTAAAAATATCCAGGCTATGGGTATCGGCAATGGGGTCATAAGCCAAATGCTCTACGATAACCGTGGCTTTTTGCTCATTGATCAAGACTGAAGCCTTGGCGATAAAGTCTTCCGGGTTGGTTGGATATTTACTGAAAGTGTCCACCCTTATGCCCTTGAGGATACTGGCAATAGTCCTGCGCGTCAGTTTGGTTTGTTCTGCCAGTTTACCGATCAGGTCGTATTTAACGGCAGAATGGATAGAGACTTTATTCGACTCCGTGGTTGTTTTTGTTACCTTGAAGGATTCCCCTTGGGTAACGGTGTCATAAGTGGCTTGTTCTTGTTGTACACCGGTTTGGATAGTGTATTGCAGAGTGGTTACGCGCAAGGCTTTATCCAGCTCTGCTACGCATTTATTGATCAATTCAGGGGTTTTAAAATCGACGACATAAGCGGCTTTGTGGTTAATGCGATTCCAAAGTTCCTTGAATTCTTGCTTGTCAAAATTGCTGTTAAGCGGATTGCTTTTACTGTTGCGGCCATCTTCTATTACAGGCAATTGTGCGTCACTAAATACACTATCAATCAGCTTATAGACTTGTTCTGTATAGACTGCCAGTTCTGGTGGTAAGTCGGCAAGTTGGCCGGCTTTTTTGGCCTCATGATACGTGGTGGTTATTTTATCGTCATCATCGGTGTAATCGTTTTTCAGTAAATATTTATAAATTTGTTTGGCCAAGTGCGGCGTAACCTCGACATCACCGGTTTCTGTTGTCAGCACTTTGCCGGTAAAAAAGCGTTCATTAGCAATGCGAGGACGTGCAGATAATGACGCACTCATATCGCTTTGCAAGGCTTTTACAAAATCCGTGTAACTTTCGCTGGTGACTACCGTTAGTACATTAACATCATGAACCGTGGCGGGGTTATCCATACGATCGCCATTTTGGTCAACCGACAAGCGCATACCACGCCCGACTTCTTGACGGCGTGAGATGGTATTATCGCTGTGCTTAAGGGCGCAAATCACAAAGACATTGGGATTATCCCAACCTTCACGCAAGGCCGAGTGCGAGAAGATAAAACGCACCGGTTCTGCCAAGGACAGTAAACGTTCCTTATTTTTTAAAATCAAATCGTAGGCATCGACATCATCGGTTTCAGTCGATCTTGCCGCTGTTTTAGGATCTATTAAACGTTTGGATTTTTTATCAATGGCAAAATAACCTTCATGGGTTCTGCCGGTCTCAATACCACGTAGATAATCATTGTAGGTATTATCATCCAGCGTCAGCACTTCATTAAGCTGCCCAGTGTATTCTTCTTCAAACATTAGGGCATATTCACCCGGATTCTCACCGTTTTCATCGTAACTTCGATACTTGGCTACTGCGTCAATAAAGAACAAGGTTAATACTTTAATGCCTTGATGAAACAGCACCTGCTCTTTTTCAAAATGGGCTTTGATGGCTTCGCGGATTTGGATACGGCGCAGCGCTTCTTCGTTGACATCACCGGTTAATTCACCCACCCTAAGCACTTCACCATTAATAAAACTTAAGGTATTGTTACGGGCATCAATGTCGGATACTACAAAATCTTTATACTGATCCAGGCCACCGGATAACTCGAATAAATTATCGCCTTTACCCAATTTTCGTAATACCCGCTTAATGCCGGATTTTTGTTTGATTTCCAGTTCCACACACACCACAGGTGGTTTGCTGGTTGATATTTCAACGCCGCCCAGATACAAGTAAGCGTTAGTCCCTGAAAGCCCTTTAACCGAAATGCCGCGCACGGCTATTTTTTTAACCAGTTTTTGGTTATAGGCATCCAGCGCGTCAAGACGATGGATTTTATTGTGTTCGGTTTTATGGGTCGCCGAATAGCGCAAAATCATCAGGGGATTAAAGCCCTTAAAAGATTCCAGCGTTTTTACCCCTTCCATTTTTTGCGGTTCATCCAGAATTAAAATGGGGCGATTAGCGGCAATGACATCAATCGGACGTCGTGATTGAAAATCATCCAACTCTTCGTAAATACGGCGATTATCTTTACCGGTTGCATTAAACGCCTGCACGTTAATCACCATCACATTGATGTTGGCATCCGAGGAAAAACTTTCAAGATTGGTCAGCAGTTTGGAGTTATAAATAAAAAAACGTATCTTTTTGCTGTAGTCTTCCAGAAAGTGATCAGCGGTTATCGTCAGTGATTTATAGACGCCCTCCCGTATCGCAATACTGGGCACCACGATGATAAACTTACTCCAACCATAGCGTTTATTCAGTTCAAAGATGGTCTTGATATAGCAATAAGTCTTGCCGGTACCGGTTTCCATTTCAATATCAAGATTGATGGCACAACCGGTTTTTGCACCGACTACCTGTGTTGAAGAAAGCGGTAAATTCTGGTGATGTTGAACAGCGTGAATGTTTTCCAGCACGTTAATCGACTTGCTGATTTCATGATTTCTAAAACCAGAATTCTCAAGTAAACTCTGATCTTGACCTGATTTAACCAAACCCGGATCAATATCATATTTAAAGCCGGTGCTTAACGGTTGCCCTGCAAAGCAATTGGCTACGGCTTCGACAGCGTTGGTTTGGTACGCTTGTTTTTTAAATTTAAGTTTCATGAGTGTAACTTTAAATGAATTATGTTCGGCCGCTAGGGTTTAAATAGGCTTAAAAGCGTTTCTATTGTGGGTTCTGTATGCTGCATCGCCAATAGCTTCTCAAGATTAAAATACTTGGCATATTGCTTACTATTCGTAGCTTCGTTATTAACATAAGGTGCAAACTGTGCTTTTAGTTTTTTTGAATCCAATTCTGGCGTAATACCCAGTAATCGCAACAACATGGCTTCAAAGCAGGGCTCTGATTTTAATAACAAAATATTATGTTCCTTGGCTTGTTTTACGAGTGCATCTGTCCAATCCGTATCGGTATCCAATAATGCCGCAACCGTGTCATACTCAGGAATCTTGATTTGTTTGATAGTATAATCAAGCACACCCTTGGCTCCTTTGCCTTTGGCATTTTTGATAGTCACCATTAACCCAGCCCCACGCGGAACCAACTGTTGTTTGAGGTAGCTTAAAAAGGCTTGTTCATCTGTCCCTTCACCGACAATAAAAAGTGTTCTTCTTTGTACAATGGGTTGCTTAGGTTTACTCATAGATTGGGCACTGCGCCGTAAGTACCCGCTAGGTATTTGGCGTAAAAGTTATCATCATTACGAATACCTTCAATACTATCCATTCGATAAGCCTGACTAAGGCAATCTGCGTCCTTTTCTACCAGCATCACTTGCGATTTCTCGACGAGATTTAAAACCTCTATAGCATGTGTTGAAAAGATCAGTTGTGCAGACAGTGGATTGGTCTCAGGATTGGCGAACAAATCAAGTATGGGCTCAAGCATTAAAGGGTGTAAATCATTTTCAAACTCATCGATAACTGCCAAGCCGCCATGCTCAAGGACAGGCAATAAGCGTGACAGTAAGATAAACGCACCTTGCGTACCGTTAGATTCTAAATGGAAAGGCAAGATAAAATTATCAGGACCGTTGACATGTCTGCCAAAAGGAAACCATGATTTTACCTCCGGCGCTTCAACAGGATTCAGTTGGGTCTGTTGCAACTCGACACTGGATAAACCTAAATCCCATTCGGATAACAAGCGGTTCATTAACTGCTGTTGCTTAGGACTGGATGAAAAATGTTCCGCCGCAAAAATGATGGCCTGATCACTGACAGGCAATCTGCCCACTACATTGACATTAGAAATAACCATCCGAGTGGCCAAATCTTTGGCAAGCGGCACATCATATTGTGCTGCCCAAGCAATTAACGATACATTTGCGCGTACTTTTTTGGCTGATTGGGGTGCTAAACCAAAGCCTTGCTGTTTGACAGAGTAACTGTTTGTTTCAGGATTCCAGGTGCGGATAAACACATACGCAAAACGTTCACGTTTTTGATAAAGCGCTTCATGCAATACTCTTTGCTGAGTACACTCCAAAACATACCGCCACTGCGTGCCCTCATAATCAAATACACATTCAAATTCAGAGGGCTCTAAACTATGAAGCACATGAGGTGAACAAGGAATGCTTGAGTCAGGTGAGCTTGCAAAAGAATGACTGACAAACCAGTGTATAAAAGCGATAGGTTTTAGTAAGGCTGTTTTGCCACTTGCGTTATGACCCACCACCGCTAATAACTTGGATACCCGATTGCCGCAAACATCCTCACTCATCCAATCTGTCAAGGTCGTCTTTCGATTGATAGTTAAATCAACGTCAGTACGTTCTACGAACGATTGAAAGTTTTTAAAAGCATATTTATGTAGCATAATTATGTGTAATAAGTTTAGTAATCGACATTTATTTGTTGATTATAGGCTTTAATAAGTTTTTTGCTACAAAATAACTTTTAAGATTCATGAGAACGATAGAGTCTTCATGTTTTCCTAAACGCTCATAACATAAGGCATGTGATATTGAGCGATTTTGTCATCAACCGTGACTAACTGGTATTGATTGTTATGCGACTGGGCAATCAATAAGCGGTCAAATGGATCACGATGCACATTGGGTAACTGAGTGGCAAACATTGCATCAGTTGAATCTATTAGCAGTTCTTGTAAATTAGCTTTAAGCGCCCCTGCATGAATATCTTCAATCCGTTTAATGCCATATTCTGGCCAAATAGTGCTTTTAATGCCGATCTCCCAGAGATTAACGGGGCTAAAAAATATATTATCCGCTTGGTAAATGGCTTTAACCGCTTGATCAGGTAATTGCTTAGGTTTTGCTAAGACCCAAAGCAAAATGTGTGTATCCAGTAACAGATTCATAATTGACTTGAATAAAATTCGTTGGTGATGTCCTCCGGCAGAGGCTCATCAAAATTATCCGGGACAGTAAAAGCATCTTGCATAACCCCCAAAACAACTCTATTGCGCTTTTCATTAATAGGCGAACCTGGAAAAGCCAGCGCTTTAATTTGTAGATATTTTTTTTGCACCAATTCTTCAAGAAATGTTTTTTGCACATCCTCTGGCAAGGTTTCGTATAGGGCATACAGACTATGAGCAGTATCGGTTTGCTGGGTATTCATGCTGATTCTCCAAATATCCGTGATTACAATGTTTTAATTTCAGTAGTGGGCGAAATGAGTTTAAAGATTTGTTCAATGTTAATCTTGACGCTATCACTGGCAAAGCCGGCATCACGAAATACCACGCGCATGGGGTGACGGGCAGCGAGTTCTTTAACAAAGGCTTCGGTAATGTCGGCATCGAAGCAGGCGGCCAAGGCGTTATCATCAACAAAGAAGACCTGAAACTCTTTTCGAAAGGATGAAGGCTGAAGGCTGGAGGATGAATTTTCGCCACCCTTTTCATCCTTCAGCCTTCCTAATTCAGCCTTTTGACCATCCTTCAGCCTTCCACCTTCATCCTTTCCAGACATCCTTTCCATAGTGATGGGCAGGGTTAAATCCACACCCCAATCGAGTAGTACTTGGAATAATAAATCTTCAGGCGTGCTGTCGTCTCGAATGTTATCGGTAAATTGATCCAGATCCCCCTGCATTAATTTATCGGGCGTGTAGTAAACATCTTTCATGTTGGAGCTATCAACTTTTAAGACTCGAAAGCCTATATCCAAGGATGAAGGCTGAAGGCTGTGGGATGAATTTTCGCCACCCTTTTCATCCTTCAACCTTTCTAATTCAGCTTTGATCTTCTGACCTGCACGACGAATGCGTTCTTTGCCGATTTCAGCGATGGTTTGAAAGCCCGCTTTATAGGCTTCGCTTTTAGGATCGCAGGCTTCTGATAGTTGCACCATAATGAATTGTCGCTTACCACCGTCTTCGGCGTTGAGCTGCATGACAGCGTGGGCGGTGGTGCCTGAGCCTGAGAAGAAATCAAGGATTATATCTTGATTTTTAGCCGAAATCTGGATCATGCGCCTAATTAATCCTGTCGGTTTAGGCGTATTAAAATCACCTTCATCTTCGTTGAAAATACTTCTTAACTCTTTTCTAGCCGCCTGATTATCTGAAGCAAATTCTCGTGACCACCAAGTTGATGGTACGACACCGTCTTGGACTTCGGATAAAAATCGTTTTTGTCTTGGAAAATTACCCCCAGCCGACCCCCAAAATATCCTATTTTCTAATAGAAGTTTTTCCATACTGGTTTTTTCATAGCGCCATACTCGTTGCGTAGATGGATATATATCTTGATTAGTTATTGGATTTTTAATTGAATAATAAAGATTAGGCCTCTCAACAGAAGTTTTATTACAGGTACAATCTACAGATGCCCAATCTCCTCTTTGGTCACCATCTAAATTATTATATCTCGCATTGTGTTCATCACTTCTAGGTAAAAGAATCCTATCCCAACCATAAGCATCATTTTTTGTTTGTTTCGCAATTTTTGCATACACTAATATGTGGTCATGCATGTCTGATAAATATGTGGCATCGTTTTGAGGTGATTGTTTTTTTTGCCATACGATATTGGCTATAAAATTTATTTCACCAAAAACCTCATCACACAACCTTTTAAGATTAGCCTGCTCACCATCATCAATAGATATAAAAATCACCCCATCATCCTTGAGCAGATTCCTCGCTAACTTCAACCTAGAATACATCATACTCAACCAATCAGAATGAAAGCGGCCATTGGATTCATTATTAGCTACCAGTCGATTACCCACTTCATCTTTCTGGTTTGATCGTTCAAAATACGCTTCGCTATTCTCGGCAAAATCATCTTCATATATAAAATCATTGCCGGTGTTATAAGGCGGATCAATATAAATCATCTTCACCTTACCCAAATAAGTTTCTTGTAACAGCTTGAGGGCATCCAGGTTATCGCCTTCGATATACAAATTTTGCGTGGTATCAAAATCAACACTTTCTGCACGGCAGGGTTTTAGCGTTTTGGCAATCGGGGCATTGGCAGTTAATAAGGCTTCGCGTTTGCCAGGCCAGTTAAGCTGATAACGTTCTTGTGGCCCTTCAACGATAGCGGTGGATAGCTCTTGTTTTAGCAGGTCAAAATCAATGGCATAGCGCAAGGATGAAGGTTGAAGGTTGAGGGATGAATTGTCACCCCCCATTTCATCCTTCAGCCTTCCACCTTCAGCCTTTATTTCAGTAACACAGTTAGGAAACAACTCAGCTAACTTGGCTATATTGGCTTGCGTAAAATCGGGGCTGTGCAGTTTGAGTTTTTCCATGTTTTTAATTCCGTTAGGCGTACATTAATTTACCGCGTGGCTCTGGAATGTTGCGCCCCAGCATTTGTGCGGTTTCAATCCATTCAGCAATGATTTTTTCAGCGTTTAAAACCGCTTCTGTATAGGTTTTACCTTCTGCCATGCAACCTGAAAGCTCAGGGACTTCAACTAAAAAACAGTCATCATCCTGACTCCAGTAAATAATAAGTTCATATTTATTCGTCAACATCTACGTTTCCTAAGTTATATTTCAAAATGATTTGGCGGACTTGTTTAACTTGATAGGGCTTTGACATTTTCCCCAAGGGTTGTAAATTGATAATTTCATCAACACCCTCACGCGAAAAAATAAAGTGGTCGCCTTTTATGCGTTGCTCAAAGCCCAATCTGATTAATAATCGGCATAAACTTTCAAAAGCGATATTTTTATCAGAGCTACCGGATAAGATTGAGGTTAATAATTTTGTGTATTTTCCCATTTTTTACCTAAGGTCACTTTAAATTAATTGCATTATCCCGCCATGCTTTAACGAGGATGGGTTTCTGGTTAATATGCGGTTTTCCAATAGCCCCGCATAGTTGTAAAATTCAGTCTCAGTAGTTGCTTCATTGGCTGGTGACGGGTTAGGTTAGGTTAGGTTAGATTGGCTTTTAGGCCGCCTGCTATAATCAAGGCCATTGCGCTGGAATCGGCATGTTGCACGCAGTTAATTGAGGCGTTGATGTAAGCTTCTGGTGTGATGCCTGAATAATCAATGTAAGAGTAATCATTTGACAGGGCAATCATGTCAAAAAATAAACGCGTGATCCGTCCGTTTAATTCGCAAAAGGGATGCAAGGCGATTAACTCTCCTTTGAAATGCGCTAATTGTTGGGCAAACTCAACTTTAGAGCCGTCAAATTTTTTCAAATAATCGACTTTTGCCAACTCGGTAAAGATTTTATGTGAACTACTGGCAACATAAGCGCCTTGGCAAAAGCGGCTAGTGCCTTTGGACATATTGAACTGTCGATAGTCTCCAGCCCATTCATATAAACCTTCAAAGGTTCTGCGGTGTAAGGCTTTAAAATAAGCCTCATCAAACTGCGTGTCGTCAGTCAATTCTTGGTAAAAAACTTGATAAGCTTCTTCAAGCAATTCACGCTCTAATTCGTGTAATTCTTCTGTGTTGGTTATACCGAGTTTATTGTGCGGTATATCGGTACCCGCAAGGTAAATGGTGTTACTTTCCAGAAGATACTTGGACGCCATATTGTTGCCGTAATTGTTGAACTTTTTGAATGACTTCCGCTGTGGCGGGCTTATAACCTTCGATTGCTTGGGTTGTTTGAATAATCTTTTTTAGTGCTGATAAGTTAAGCGGTTTTTTATTCATTAATTACTGTCCACGTTAATTATTTGTAGATTACACCTGATTTACTTTAAGGCACCATTAAAGACACTATTTTATAGTCAGTTACTTGCTTAGCGCTTCTGGCTATCATAGCAAATTTGTTTCTTTATGATCGCTAATCTTATTCGGTGTTTTGCAATTTACTGACGGCTACTTTTAATAATCTAAGTTGAGCATTCAATTCAACTTTGCGGTTAAATTGTCTTTCATTGTTTAAACGGGTTTCCAGTTTACGGTATTCGTTTTGCTTGGTGCGCAATAGACTTAAGCGTTCCACTTGGGTTTTAAGGCTTTCACCGACTCTGGGTGGAAGCGGCATCAAGGGTCTTAGCAGGTGTTCATAAAGGCCGGCCAAATCCAGTACCACCGGTAATTCTGCACGGCCAGAATCACTGGGTAACCAGTCCGTTTCAAAGTAACTTTCTGTTACCCATTTGCCGGCATCGGCATCACTGGGGCGCTTATAGGCGGCTTTAATTTTGATACGATTGGCAAAGGTCAGTTGGTAGAAAATAGGCAAGGGAATGGCTTGATCAATACAGCGCAAAACGTCTTCGTTGAGTTCTTGTGTTTTAAGGGTGATGGTAAAGACCTGAATTTCCGGGACGTTGGGTTTAGCGGGTAAATTGATAGTTTCAGGTGCTAATTTGTATTGCCATATAATTTTATCGACTTGCTTAACGAATAGTTCTTTAACGGCATTACCGGGCTTTGAATGCTCATAGATTTTACTTTTCGGTAGAACTTTACAAACCAAGGATGAAGGAGGAAAGATGAAGGATGAAATCATTGCGTTCCCTTTTGATCCTTCAGCCCTTTGCCTTGAGCCTTAACTTTCTTAACGCAGGTGGTTAAAATGGCCATCAGTTCATCAGCTTCGGTCATTAATGGCAATAGTTTTTCTGGTGTAAAGATGTGGGCTTCGGCTAATAATTCCAACCAGTAGCTACTTTCTTCCAGTTCTTGCATCCCGCCTTCAAGTTTACTGATAAATTCTGCATTGGAACGGGCACGAATGCCTTCCCGATAATGTGCACCCACTGAAGTACCCGAACGCAATAATTGTTTGCCTATCACTTGCGCTTCAGTGCTTCTGGGCAATGATGAATACAAGCGAATAATCCTCAATGCAAACTCCTTGGTTCTAATGCGTAAATCTTTCATTCATCCCTCATCCTTCCGCCTTCATCCTTTAGCGTGCGGCTTGTACCACAAGAAAAGCAATCAGTTCAAAATCATCCAAGCCGGCAATGGTATTAACCAAGGCGGTCGTGCGGCCGCCGCTAAACAGGCTATCGAGATCTTTATCTTCTTGGACATCCATCATGGAGCGAATGGCTTTACCCAGTAAATCAGAATACACCTGCATGTTGCGGCCGTCTTCGGTGGCTTGATTAAATAACTGACAGACATTGGCAACCGGTTGGTTCTGGCCTTTACAGGCACCGCGCACCAAATCCAGCAAGCGTTTAACTTCGGTATGATCGGTAATTACCTCGCCGGTTTGGCTAATGTAAACCAGATAATAGGGATGTAGACGGTTCTGTTGATTAACATTGACGCCTTCATTGAGGTTGCGCAGGGTAAAGATAACGCCCGGCAACAAACCACGTTCTGGTACAGAGGGAACAACGGCGTGCATGCCACTGGGGACTGCATTCATATCACCATTGCCTTTGACATAGTTTAGCAAGTCCATACGAAAATCATTCAGTCCCAAATCGGTAATGGATACACCGGTTTTTAGGTCTTCCATTTCAATGACTTCATTTTGTAAACGACGGAGTTGTTCTTTTCGATAAGAGACATCCTCTGTTTCTGCACTGAGTACGTTATCTTCTCCATCTGCTGCTATCACTACAATCCGCATCCGGTTTTCAACCCGTTCTTTTAGATTAATGTACTCATCCAAGGTAATATCGGGCCAGTAGT
Source organism: Methylococcaceae bacterium (assembly GCA_037129595.1). GTDB lineage: Bacteria > Pseudomonadota > Gammaproteobacteria > Methylococcales > Methylomonadaceae > Methylobacter_C. Next base: position 14,708 of record JBAXUR010000003.1, read on the forward strand.
TAACCAATTGGATACTAGCATTGATGGAGCCAATACGGTCAATACGGCCAAAGCGCTGAATAATCCGCACGGGGTTCCAATGAATATCGTAGTTAATCAGATAGTCGCAGTCCTGAAGGTTTTGGCCTTCGGAAATACAATCCGTCCCAATCAGAATATCAATCTCGCAGGGTTCGTTAGGTAAGACAGACGCCTTTTCTTTGGAGCGTGGCGAAAACAAGGTTAATAAGGATTGAAAATCATAGTTAGTTTTTAGTGTTGATTTTGGACCATCGCCGCCGGTGACTTTGCCGGTGTGCAGTTGATGGCTTTGTAAAAAACTGCCGGCGATATGCTCATACAGATAATTGGCGGTATCGGCAAAGGCTGTAAAAATCAGAATCTTTTTGTTACCGGGATTAATCGGTGCGGCCAGTTTATTAGTTATTTGGTCTTTAAGGTGTTGGAGTTTGGCATCATCAGCGGGTTTGATTTTGTGCATCTCAAGCAGGAGTGCATCAATAATCACTAAATCGGTTTGTAATTCATGCTTCCAAGAAGGTAAATCCATATCTGCCAAGCTGATTTGAATTTTGCCGCCTATGGTGGTTTCATCCGATTCTTCAAAATCATCGTCGTCCGGTTCGGCATTGGCGTAAAGACCGGCAAGGTCGGTAAAGCCTGTATCCTTTCGGGTTTTTTGGAACGTGTTGATTAATGCCAGTGTACTGCTGTGTTTGTCTTTTAGTTTTTGCAGGGTTAAGCGGAAAGATTGAATAGAGCTTTCCAGGCGCTTAAGCAAGTTCATGGTCATTAAGGCTTGCAGGCTTTTTTCACGATCGGCCTGTTTAAGTTTGCCTTTACCACCACCGACTTGGGTATCATAAAGCGCTTCGTATTTTGCCAATTTAGCTTTATGAATATAGCTAATCGGTGCATAGACGGCCAAGGTTAATAATGACAGTTCGGCATAGATTTCATTAAAGCCCATAACATCGGTACGCTGCGTTAAGGGGCAATGAAAGGACAGCGGTTTAAGACGCTCCGGGAAACTGCCAATATCAGCCGTGTCATAAAACGTTTCGATATGCTTGCGTGAGCGGGCTATGGTAACGCTATCCAGCAACTCAAAAAAATCAAAATCCAAGGCATTCAAGATGGCTTTGGCGGTGCGTTGTTCTGCCGGCAAGGTGGACCAGGCATTAAAACTGGCTTGGGCTTTACTAAAAATCGTTTCAATATCCTTTGTGGTTTTTAGTCTTTTACTGAGGTTTTCTGAATCGCCTTCATACGCGAGTGCCAGTTGATTGCGTAAATCATTAAAGCGGTTATTAACCGGTGTCGCTGACAGCATTAATACTTTGGTTCTAACCCCTTGTTTGATCACGGAGTTCATTAATTTTTGATAGCGTGTCTCCCGTGCTTTAAAGGCATCGTTATTACGAAAGTTGTGCGATTCATCAATCACTACCAGATCGTAATTACTCCAGTTAATTCGGTTAAGCGGCATTCCAAACGATTCGCCTCGGGTTCTTTGCAAGTCGGTGTGGCATAGCACATCGTAACTAAAGCGGTCTTTGATAAAGATATTGGTGGTTAGATTACGATTGTAATTTAACCAGTTGTCGGCCAGTTTTTTGGGACACAGGACCAAGACGGATTTATTGCGCAGTTCATAATATTTAACCACGGCCAAGGCGGTAAAGGTTTTACCCAAACCGACGCTATCGGCAAGGATGCAGCCGTTATAGGTTTCCAGTTTGTTGATAATGCCGGTGGCAGCATCTTTTTGGAAGTTAAAGAGCTTTTGCCAAATTAGACTGTCTTTATAACCGGTCAGGTCATTGGGCATGACATCTTCGTTAATATCTTCCAGGAACTCTTTAAAAATATTGTAAAGCATCAAGAAATAGATGCGTTCCGGTGCATTTTCTTGATAGACAGAAGCAATATGTTCACACAGACGGGTGGTTACGTCTTCGAGTTTATCGGCATCGTTCCAGATTTGGTCGAAAAGGCTTAAATAGGTCGGTGTAATGGTCGGTTCGTCCATTTTGTTGACCATATTGGACACTGCATCCCCTTGCTGGTAACCCAAATCAACGGCGGTAAAGCCATGTAGCGGCATGTAAACGGCGGCCGATTCTTTGTCTTGTACGCAGGCAAATTGTTGCATCGGTGCTTTGCCCCGATTAGAGCGAAAAACAGCCTTACGGCGCATCCAGTTTGCGCATTCTTTGGCAATTGCCCGTTGTGTTAGTTTGTTCTTGAGCTGGATCTCAAAGTCACTGCCATAAAAGCTACGTTCCCGTTCAGCTTTGGGAATATGAAACTCGCGGCGTTCTCTTTTGAATTTGTCGGTGACTTCATTGGGTACGAAGGTCGGGGAGGTAAATACGAATTCAAGTTGCTCAATGCTATCCAGTTCTTTTTTTAAGGCTTCAAAGGCATAAATTGAAAAACAGGAGGCGGCAATTTTTAACTTTGAACCCGGCTTGATCGTCTGTTTGAGATTATCGCCAAGCAGGTGGTTGATGTTATCGATTATTTCCATGTTTTTTATTAGCGAATCCGTAGCTGTTTATAGGCTTTTAATACCTAGACAAAGGTCTGTACGACACAAGGTATTTTCGATTGCCAGTCGTTTAAAAACGGTGGCGATAGATCCGGTCATGTCATCTTTAAGAAGTCATTCGTTCGCGGCCTTTCGCTTTGATGGTTTCTATATCCAAAGGCGTTGCTTCACCGCTGTTTAGGCCGTTCTTAATATCTTGTCTTAATTTTTCCAGATGCAGTTCACGTAACTGATCCCGTTCTTCCAAGAGTCGTAAAGCCTCACGCATGACTTCACTTGCTGTGTGATAAAGACCACTTTCGATCTTGCCTTTTACCAGTTCTTCAAAGTGAGGATTTAGGGAAATGTTCATGAGTTAAATTTTTTAATATTAGCTCTTATCATTGGATATTAACAAATATTGTTATTGATAGCACGGTTTTATGGGCAATTTAGAGGGGGGTATTAGTCGGACAGTGAATAAGTATCCTTAAAATCCAAAATACGATGCCGCTGTTTGAGTTGTAGGAGAAGCCGGAAACGAGTAAGATTTGCGCCTTAGTGGTGCGTAAAGGCGTGTCTATTGAGGCACTTTAATCCGACTCCTTCCATATTAAGTAACGGGCAATGTAGCATCTTACAATAATATTAGTCCGAGTAGACAATTCTTCTCTTAATAAGAAATAATCAAGCCTCTTAACTGAAGCTTTTTTGTGAATAACTGTTTAATAACATTTACTTTTTAATGATTACCAGCAATGTGATCGGCAGTCCTTAACGCCAATGCAAAAATAGTTAAGGATGGGGCTTCACCACCTCCTGTACTCGGAAAGATACTGGCATCAGCAATGTAAAGGTTATTGCAATCATGAGTACGCCCATAAGAGTTAACAACAGAATTCTTTGTATTTTCTCCCATACGACAAGAACCAAATACGTGGGTGGCACTAAAGTGGTCATAGGCGCTGAATTCTTCAACCAATGTTTTTGCACCTGCTGCCGTCAAGATATGACGAGTTTTTTCTGCCATAAAGCTTAAGCGTTTATAATCATCCTCAGTTAGTCTAGAACGAATAAGCGCCAGTGGTAAGCCTAGGGCATCATGTCGATTAGGATCTAATTGAATATATGTCTCTTCATTCGGTAACATTTCTGCAATGCCAGAGATAGATAGTGCATGTCCAAGTGAGTTACGTATGTTTTGTTTTAAACTAGTACCGAAACCAGAAACAATACGTCGAGCATAATTAATTGAGCCAGTCAGTCCAATTTCCTGTGTAGATGATGTTAAACGGCAACCTCCCACAACATCTGGAATACCATTAGGTGCGTTGTAATCCCAGCAAATGGCGTCTGCTGGTAGTCCTTTAAAGCTATCGATGGATTTATCAAGCATTCCTGTACTGACCCAGCTTAGCGTATCCATAAAATGTCGTCCAACTTGACCATGATTATTAGCTAAACCTTTATTGAAAGTGGGTGTGGCTGAATTAAGAAGCAACCTTGGTGTTTCAACTGCACCACTGGCTAAAATGATAATAGGAGCTTTGTATCTGGCTTTGCTTTTCTGTTTATCTGTAGTCTCTACACCAGTAATATGACCAGTAGGATTGCTGATAATACGAGTGACTGATGTATCGCTTAGGATGGTGCAATGACCTGAAGCTAAGGCATGGCGGATAAAAGTGACATCAGCTGACCCCTTATCGCCAATCGGACAGCCATAGCCACAATTACCGCAATAGTTGCAAGAGGGTCTTCCATCATAAGGTCTAGAGAGTGCTGCACGGCTGTTTGCTACCCACTTTATTCCAAGGGTATTAGCTGCAACAGTTATGGTTTGTGAGGCCTTGCACAGCGGATGTGCTGGTAAAGGGTAGGGTTCACTTCGCCATCGTACACCTGTATCAATAGGACCTGCTACGCCCACCAACTTTTCTGCTTGAACATAGTAGGGCTCAAGGTCTGCATAACTTAATGGCCAATCAGCACCCACACCAAATTGACTAAAGAGTTTCATGGAGTCTGGATGTAAGCGGTGCGATTCTCCTATGTAATGGAGCGTACTGCCTCCGACACCACGCACATGGTGATAACCGGCATCAGCTACAGTTCGTTGACCACTGCGATTAAGTCGACCAGCCACAGCATTCCAAGAGTGTAAATGATCCCATTGGGGGGTTAATGGAACATTGACATCAAAGCTATGCTTACCTTGAGTGTCAGGCTTGAAGGGGAAGCGTTCAAGCTCCCATCGTGGCGTATTTAATCGATAATCTTTAGTAGGTTCATAGCGAGGACCTGTTTCTATAAGGAGGACATTTAGTTTGTGTTGAGTAAGTCGCCAAGCCATTGCTGCGCCACCAGCACCTGCGCCAATGATGATAGCATCTGGACGAGACATTAGCGGTTAATGACTTCAGGGTAGCCGATAGGTTGGGGTGGACGATTAATAACTGAGCCCGCCCATGCTTTAGGATCAGCATAATAATACATTACTGCACGATCTCGAATTTCATGGTAGAAATTACGTGGACCAGTATCCCATTCAGCTTTGCTCATGGCTAATAATAAGCGCTCCATTTGCCTAGAATCAAGCGATGTAAAGGAGGTAAAGCTTTGGTTTATCCACTCACATCCATTAGTAATCAGTAATGCAAGTGCTGGATTATGAGTAGCATCTTTAAGGATTTGAGTATGTACATTAAGTGCACTGGCTGCTGGTGTAAGTTCGTCAGCTGGTAGAATAGCATCAACAAACAAGCGTATGATCTCTTCTTGGAAGAGGTTAGAGTTCGTTTGAGCAATTGCCAGATAGGGACCAATGAGCCCTACGTTGAATAAAAGCCCACTCATAACTTTTATCCAGTGCCTTCTCGACAAATCGATGGTGCTCATCAACTTTATAAGTGGTTAATAATTTTATTATCCAGGAGTTGTATTAACACATACACCGTTTATTAGTCGAAAATTTGTTGGGCAACTTAAGGTCACATTTTTAGATGGAGTATTATAGATGCCGATTGAATTGAACATAATAAAAGGTTTGAATGAATTACTAATAGACTCTTTTCCCGAGAATTCATAATCAACACCGGAGTTAACATAAGGTCCTTGAGCGCTTATGCCAGCAAATAAACCTTTCTTAGAAAAGTCATAGCCACCACCAATTTCACCCTGTAGATAATCCATACCATTTAGATACTTAGCCCGTAACTTACCTAATTGAATTATGTCAGCTATGTTTTTTTCGCCCGTTACCTTAAAGGCAATTGAAACGTCTCCCCCTTGTGTGGCACCGCTGGATGTTACCGATGCATAACGATAGCCTGCAACTATTTCAGGAACTAAGCTTTCGCCTAATGTCCATTTCAGACCACCATAACCCATGTTGACATTGGTAGAGGAGCCAGATGTAGTAGAAGTTGCAGGGATGGGAGCAAAAAAACCAGCCATAGCGTTTGTACTAAATAAACTGATAAAGCTGAGTAGCCAAAGATGTTTGTGGAGAGTCATTTTAATGTCCCGTGAATCAAAAAGAGAGAAACTATTTTTTCTAAACTGTAATGTTTAATACATAAAAAGTCAAATCCTATCTTAAACAATAAGAATTTAAATATTTGTTGCAAAGAAATTTAGTTTATTTTGCTATTAATGGGTAGTAATGATTATCTTTATTAAAGCTCAAAGTCACCAGTAAACCAACCTTAAGTTGTACTGCTAGTTTTATGTTGGTATCAATAGCTCACATATTGATTAGCAGTTGTTCTAATCCAGAATCAACTACAAACTTCGAAGTAAGTGAGGGTGAAATAATTAAGTTAGATAAAATTAAATCACCATAGGACATGGTATGTAGGCCAGTAACTATAAATAAAATGATATCGGTATAACCCTTAGATTTCCGAAGGCTATACCGCTAGTATGAATTGATTTACTTATAGTAATTTAGATTTATAAAGATATCCCATATACCTCTAACCATGCTTCCTTCGGATAAGAATTAAATCCCTTGGGATAATTAGGATGAGGAATCTTGATAACGTTAAGGCTGTATTCTTTGCAATAATCTACTAGTTTATGCCAACCAAACTTGTTGTCGTACAGAATCTTTATTTTATTAATAGTCGCATAACCTTTAGATTTGTCTAGCTCTATTTCTAATGCCAATGCCTTTTTGGTGGCAGTAGACGCTGTAGCCCTAGCTTCTCTCGTATTGCCTATAAATGCTTTGGTTCGAGTCATTTCCTGTAAAGCTTCCTGAGTTTCTTCTAGTTGCTCTAGAAGCTTTACTTGATTTCTTGCTAATTCCAGAGCGCTCTTAGGATTATAGATTCCTTCCAGCTCATGCTACCTTTTTATTACAGCAGCTCTATAAGGAATAGGATATTGCATCAAGCCTTCAAGGTCATCATCAACAGAATTAACTCTTTTAATTAAGTCATCATCTGGTGGTTTTTTAGCCCAATTGTTTTAATCTTAAAAAACTCGAGCATCAATGTGCTATAGAAGCTTGTACTAAAATTATTGTAATATTATCCAGCGCCTTTCGTTCCAATGTTAACTCTATTAAGTGAGTAAGGCTTTCCTCAAGATCGGATTTTTTTAGTATGCTTTCTATTTCCGTATCGCTTACATCTTTATTTAAGCCATCGCTGCAAAGAAGAAAGATATCTCCATCCCTTATTTCCTGAATTTGAATATCCAGATACAATTTTTTTTCTCCTCCTATGGCATGAGTAAGCGCTTGTGAAAAGGGGTTGTTTTGGATCTCTTCATTACTGAAACCTTCAGCAAACAGTCCGTATCCATTGTTATGATCACGGGATATTTGTTTTAAATATCCGTTCCGAAAAAGATAAATTCGGCTGTCTCCAGACCACAAATACACGCAATATTGATTACTGGCTAATAAAATCACCACAGTACTGCCGATAATTTCGTTGTCTCCGCCTTCGGCTGCCAAATCGAGTAACCTTTGATTAACTTTACGCAGTTCATAAACTATTTTCTTAACTGTTGAGCCAATGGTTGGCTCTGGTATTAATACCTTCAGGCTATTAACAATAGCGGCACTTGCAACTTCACCGGCTTTATGTCCTCCCATACCGTCAGCAACAACCCATAATTTTTTATCTGGCAGATTTAAAAATGCATCCTGATTTATTTTTCGCTTCTTGCCAACATGCGTTATTCCATACGAATTCCATATAAAATTAGTCATTAGCAGTGTTATTTTTATGTTCCAAACGGTGGAATGGGGTAGAGTCGCCCCTCCCATCCCCATTTTTGCCAGTTTCCATCAAACAAAGCAGTTATACCTTCAAAATGTGGCAGCCCTTCGCAAATCAATAAGGATGGAGAAACCATTTCTGAACCTTGAGTCCACCACAAGCTGTAGGCGAAACATTGTTCTTTAAGTAAATTATCCAAAATATCAGGTAACAGGTTTGATATTGATTCAACAGATTTCAGGGACTGCTGCCAGGCATGGTGAAGTATTTTTTCAGGTATTTGAATGCACGATTGCTTTGCTTTGGCATCCGAGTAGCCGGCTTTAAATCTAAAATTGCTTAAACTACCGTTAAATTTTTCCAAGTTGAAATTATCCTCTAAACACGAAAATACAAGTCTTTCTATTGAAATGAACCATTCGCTTCTTGTTTGCAGAGCGATAAAAGGATTTATGTTTTGCTTGTCGATAAGACTAACGGTCATGGGATAATATCTGCCAATTTTGTCAACGCTGGGCATCATTACTCCTTGCCACCCATGATTTCCGCATATTCCAGGCGATAATACAAAACGGTATACCGGGCTTGTCAAATAATAGTTTAGCCAGGTATCACCTAATTGCTGACGACTGGTATTGATGGCCTCTTGTAACCAGGCATCCCAAGGATCTATGAAAGTTACAGGCAGTCCCCTGCTTACAAAATCTCCATGTGTATGTACCTTGCCGTAATAACCTGGCTCTATAAATTCTGTAGGCATTGGAAAGATTGCAGGTCTGGTAATTGAAAAGGATTGATAGCACTGGTAGCTTGCAATTCAAATTTTGCCTCGCGCCCCTGAATTTTAAATGTCATTATAAAAACGGCAGGGTTAGAAGTACGGGTGATTTGCGCTTCATCAAAAAGGCGAAACAAAGCCCAAGGTCCCTGCTTATCAATACCGGATTTGCCTTGTAGGATAGGCAATAATTGTATTCTAACTTGCCCTGAATCATTAGGCCCGGGCCATTTCATGGCAACCGGCTTGACTGGACCATGCGCATAAGTCAGTAATTGTCCATCAACATCCAGTATAAATTGGGTTATTTCCGGGCTCATAGAAATTGGTTTAAGTCTAAAGCTGACAGCAGGTGATTGTTTGCCCATACGGAAAAAGGTATTTTTAATCGTATCAGCCCTCTGGAATTGTTTTAGTGCCAAGGAAGAGATACCTGAGCCTCCCTCAGCTTGAGTGTTCCAAGTCCAATCTTCCCCGCCTTTATCAACTAATGAAACGAGGTATTTGTTAAAAAACTCATCCATTAAACCATTAGGGCCAAAAAAATAGGTAAAATCTTCATAGGTAATTTCTTGCGAACTTTTTGAAATGGGGTAAAGGCCCTGTATAGCCTTTCGGCAAAATGGCAGAACCGATGATTGCCATATGGCATTAAAGTGTTTTTTTATTCCTCCGCTGACCAGGTTTTGGCTAGTCTCAGCAACATTTCCCATCATGCTGTTAAGCGGAACAGGAACCCGTTTACCTTCTATTTTTACTTTATCGAGAACTTGTGCGATCTGTTTTCTTTGCTCTAAAACAAGCTCATCACCACTGGCGTGTGATAAGGAGTTTAAAAAAACATACAGTTCATTCAGAATTGATAGAGAACGGTTAAGTGCCGGAGGCGATTGATTTTCGCTCTGTACTAATTGGTGTAGATCTTTAAAATGATCGGTCACCAACTTTGTAGTTATTTCGGGAGGCATAACAGTCTTCGATTCAGTTGTGTTGCTTATGATAGTATCCAGCGTGGATTTTGCAGTTGTCAGTTTGTCGCTAGCCTTATCTAATAAGGATTTATCCTTTTTTACGAGGCAGTTCATGCTGGTTTCCTGATCAACGGCTTCAAGAAAAAGCCGTAATGGAGAATTATCGGATGAAAGGATATTCAAAACTTCAACCATTTGGGTTTGACCGGAAAATGGTATAATTTGTATATCATCCAACAAAGTGTCCCATGTCTTTATATAATCTTCCAGGTAGAGTTTAAAGGCATTTTCGCGCAAGGCTTTAAGTTCTTCCTCAGATAATTTTTCTTGTTTTTCCGACCCAATTACCCAATTTTCTTCAGAATATTTATTGATTAAGGGATCAATATGTTTTAAAAAAACATCACGGTATCCCACACAGGTGAATAAGCCGGGAACACCCTTGGTAAGAGGATTACCGCTTTTACTGGATAAAACCAAAGTGGCATCACGTCCCGCTTTTTCACTTACACGAAACTCCGGGATATCAATGTTGCTTAATTCCAGATTTAACCGGGAGTAAAGTCTTTTAGCCAAAGGCGTATTTTCAACTAAATCTCTCGAATCGGAGATTAATTTTGCATCTAATGGGCGGGGCAAGGGAGTCGGTCGAAATTCCAACAAGGCATCCAAGTGATCGGTTAACGCTTGTCTTTGCTCATTAGTCACTTCAAGTGGTAAATTATGTTTCCAATCGAGTGTTATCCATGCTTGGATTGCCTCAGGTTTATAATATTCAGGATAACCTAGCATCAGATAAACCTTAAGCGCTTCGTAAAGATAGGGGGTATTATTGACGTTATTCTGTAATTGCTGTTCAATTCGAAGCATCAAGCTTGGTAAAAAAACCTCCTTGAGTAATTTTTGATAAAGGCTTATAGCTGCTTCACCCAGTTTATCGCGCTGAGAAAGACCAAAATCCAAAGACCAGGAGGCACCCTCAATCTGGTCAGCATAGCCGCCTGAAATATTGCGTGCTTTATCCAGGACGGCCAAGATCAATAATGGATCCGCTTGTTTGGGATCAACAGCTTTGAGGTACTGTTGAATTTCGTTTGTTTGTTCAGCCACATGTTGAATGTATATTTTATTTTTTGCAAAACCGGTTATCCAGAGTGTTGCCGTCAAAAGGGTCAATGTAACTACTGACAGGAATGCCCCTCTTTGTAACCATGCTCTCTTGTTCTCCAGTTTGAGATTGGCGCCGGCCAATCCTGATTCCGAAAAAACAACATCCCTTAGTAACCGGTTGATAAAGAAGCTTTTTCCCTGATTGAATGCTGGCGTTATATTTTGACGATCCAAGCCAAAATTGTTGGCTAAAGCGCTCATAATTCGATCTATAGGTGAGCCTTCCTGGGTGCCGCTAGTGAAATAGATGCCCCGAACCATGGCAGGGTATTCATATCGTGATATTTGAAATATTTCATCAATAAATGGCTTAACCAGTTCGCTAAAAGAACTGAATTGATGTGGGAATGTGTAAATTAGATTGCGTCTTTCTGATCCACGCTCTCGCTCCAGTTTGTCAATGAGTTGGTTTTGTAATTGTTTTTCAAGAAGTTCAAATTCAGGGGGGAATTGATCCAAGATATTTTCTGTTGTATTTTCGTTTAACGGGAATGTCATGCCCCAGACTTGAGAGCGCTTATCCCTATCCAGATCATCAAAGTATTCCATGAAGCCGGCCAGTAGATCGCATTTGGTAAATAATACATAAACAGGAAATCTTATATTAAAATGCTCATACAACTCTTGTATGCGTTTTCTGATTGATTGTGCCAATGTTTGCTGCTGCGCTTTGTTTTGCTCCAGTAAATCGGTAATACTAACAGCAATAATAGCTCCGCTAACAGGCCTTCTGCTGCGATGTTTTTTAAGTAGATCAAGAAAGCCCAACCAGGCCGCCTGATCGACTTTTTCATTACTGTCCTGAGTGGTATAGCGCCCTGCGGTATCAAGTAAAACCGCTTCGTCGGTAAACCACCAGTCGCAATTCCTAGTGCCCCCGATACCTCGAATGGCATCTTTTCCATGACTGTCAGAAAGAGGAAATTTTAAATCAGAATTTTTAAGTAATGTTGTTTTGCCGGAACCCGGTGGGCCAATGATAATATACCAAGGTAGTTGATACAGAAATTGCCGCCCGGCGCGACTTCCTAATCGTGATTTTTTCAGGATTTCAAGAGCATCCTGCAAGCGATTTTTCAGGGTTTCTATTTCCTCTTTGGAAGCCTGATTTTCCGGGCTAAGACCAGATTCTGCATTCGTTACCAATGCTGCCAAAATTTGATTATTTTGATTCTTTGCCTTAAAAAACCCAAAAATCTGAATGATTAACCAAATCAGGAAAAAGGCTGCAATTAAATAAAGACGATTAGTTTCCGGCTCTAAAGGTTCATATTTGGCGAAGGCAAATAAAGGACCTACAAACCAGATAAACAATGCCAGAGCTATGATACCAAGTAAAGAAATAAACCAGCGTTGCTTAATAAAATATAATAACTTCATCATTTCCTTGGATCCTAAGTCGATCATTACCTGATTGGCCCCAGGTAGCAGCTTGAAGCGCGCATTTAAGCGGAGTAGAAATCTTTGTTTTCTAAAAACGGCTTAAATAGTCGCTATTTATTTTAATAATGTAATAACAACCCGTCTGTTTTTTGATCTTCCTTCAGGGGTTTCATTGGAAGCAACTGGCTCCAAATCCGATTTCCCCTCAATGACCATTCTGTCAGGGGACAATAGTTTTTGTTTGATAATATCTGCTACCGCCTGGGCTCTGGCTTTAGATAAATGCCAATTAGACGGGTAACGTGCACTTCGGATTGGGACATTGTCCGAATGTCCGGTAATAACAACTTGGCCATGTAATTTATTTAAAGATTCTGCAATTCGATATAACACAGGGATGATGTTTTGGTTTACAGCAGAACTACCTGAACTAAATAAATTATCACCTTGAATTGTTATTGTACCTTGCTGAGGTGAGTCAGTAACTTTGACAAGATTTTGACTTATCTCATAAGCCAGAAGAACCGATAGCGAAAGTGGTGTTGCGGGTAAAGTTTCTGTTTCTATAATTTCTGTTTTGGTTGTCTTTATTGAAGATATTTGCCTAAACACCGGATCAGAGTCATTGTTTAATTTAAACAAAAAAACACTAAACATGATTGCAAGCAGACTGGCCGCTATTGCCCCAAAAACCCATAAAGGTATCAACCTCATCAGGGGGTTATGGCGATCGGTTACACCTTCCCAATGGGGTGATAGCATTGTTTCTGCTATACCTCTTTCTTTTTGCAGGATGCGATAAAGCCATTCCCGAATGCTAATGAGTTTGTCTTTGCCGTTTTCGATGATGCGGTACCGCCCTTCAAATCCTAAAGCCAGACATAAATACATCACTTCCAGTAAATTCCGATTTTTGGTTGGGTTTTGTGCTAACGATTTAAGCAAATCAAAAAAACGTTCTCCACCGGAAACCTCTTTATGAAATAAGCTCAACAAGCTTTGTTGTGACCATCCACTGCTATTGCCCCAAGGTGTGCTCAATACCGCTTCATCCAGGACGGTGCAAAGTACGTAACGACTACTAGATATAGTCTCCGGGTCAATATCACAGGCTTGTGCATTGAGTTGAAATTGCTGAATTTCTTTAATAATTTTGTTTTTTAAACCGGACGGATTCGCTTGGTTTGTGGAAGTGTTTAAACGCGTCAACAATACAAGTAGACCCGAGGAAGCTTTTTCAAGAGGGTTTAATCGACCGAGTCTGGGCAGTGAAGATATACCGACGTCTGTTTCTGGTGGCGAAGAAGAGTAACGAAGATCCGAACGCTTACCTCCAGGTACCGGGCGAATAATAGTCCTGTCATCGGATTGCTGCGGTGTAAAGAAGGGGTCATCGGAGGTCATAATAGTTATCCTCGTATTGCCCAAAACTCTAGTTCGAGTCCAGGATAATCGCCTGAAAAATGCATGGCGATTGTGCCGCTTTTTTCAAGTTCTTTCCAGAGACTATGGTTTTTATCCAACTCAAAATACGTCATACCTTTATGGAATGGAATTTGTCTGGGTGCAACTGCTAATGCATTTAATTTAATACCTGGAACTTGAGACATAACAAGATCGTGAAGTTTTTCACGGGTTGCTATAGTGGTTTGCCGAGGCAAGTGACTACGCAACTTCTCGGTCGTGATATCTGCGTTAACCGCAAGAATAAAATCGGCCGTATTCAATAATTGTCGATCGGCTATGATAGCTGTTCTTATTTGATGCGGATGCTCTTCAAGTGGAATAGGAATTGCCCGGTAAGAAGGTTCCCAACTTAAGGCCTTTCGTAAAGCAGCTATAACCGGTTCAAAACTTTGAGTTAAATTTTCATGTATATAAGCAGGTAATGCAATGGGTCTGTGATTCGTTTGGGTGATAGTTGATAATTCCCCAAGCATTAAAATCAGGTTACTGAAAAGTCGTTCAGGATGTAACTGGGTTAGCGAGTTAAAATGACTAAAAAGCGGTTCGTAGCGATTGATTATTTGCAAATACAAAAAATCCACTATTTCAGCAGCTCCCCCGGCTCCCGGAGATCCTAAACGTTGTCCAATTGCCTCTCCTCGATGATGCAGCATGCCTTCAATTTCTTTTGAATAACCAATAAGCTGATTTGACGCGCCAACGTTCAGGCAAGTAGGAATAAATGAATTATCCAGGATTATTTGTTTGTCTGTTTTTACTTCGATAATTTTAGCTATGGGGATGGTTACAAAAGCATCTTTATTTTGGCTCGATAATCGTAACCGGATCCATAGCTCAGCACTTTGAATGGTTACATTGTCCTGATCGAACTGGGTATGTGTATCTTTAACATCAATTTCTTTAAGCCGGTATCTGCTCAATTCATCCCTATTATTATCCCAAGTTAATTCTTTTCCAGCAGTTCGACGAACCGGTAACGACAAATAGATTATTTTGTTTTTTGTATCCGGTGGAACATCTAACGGTTCGAATAAGGATTTTTGATCGGGTATACAAAAAGGCGTTCCATCAGGAAAGACGCCTTGGCAAAGTGCCAAGGCAATTTTCCCCAAGGTAAGCATTTGTTGATCCAGTTCTAGTTTTGTTAAGCCCCAGCTGTATGTTTGCAAACCACTGCAACGGGTTTCGACCCAGCTCTGGAAATTACGGTCTTGTTGTTGAAAATGTTGGGGCCGAAGGAACATGCCTTCTGTCCAGATCACTTTGTTATCCTGTGACATATTGATTTCCTTAAACCACTACAGGGGTTATTTTTTCCAAACGCTTACATTAAGCTTTTCTATAAAAACCAATAAATCAGTAATCTTTTCATCGGTCAATTGAATTTTGTCTTTCCATATTGCTTGATTTATGTCGCGAAAGGCCGCTGACACCGCTATATATTTGGTCTCGTCTGCTAGAGTCCGCTTAATTATATTAACATCACCGGGGTTCAAATGGTATTGCTCAGACACTATTAATTCAGGGCCTAGATGAGACTCGTAATTTTCAAATAATTTATCAAAATCTCCCTCTTCGAATTTACCCAGACTTTTAAGTTCGTAAATTCGAATTACAATCGGTGAAGGGCGTTCATTGACGTCTGGATTGGCCTGTTCAGAAACAATCATGTGTAATTGAACGGTTATAGGTGCTTTGGGAGTAGGCTCTGGAACAGATGCCGGTTTTTCGGGATCTGAACTACAGCCTGACAATACTAATGTAGCGATAAGTAAAATTACTGTTGTAGCTCTCATAACTAAGCGCCCCTGG
Organism: Methylococcaceae bacterium; assembly: GCA_037129595.1. Taxonomy (GTDB): domain Bacteria; phylum Pseudomonadota; class Gammaproteobacteria; order Methylococcales; family Methylomonadaceae; genus Methylobacter_C. Next base: position 30,056 of record JBAXUR010000003.1, read on the forward strand.
ATTATCATAAAATTTTATTTAAAAGTAATATCTTTTTTTGAAGATTTTAATTTTTGCATTTGTTGCTCATAAGTCTCTGCAAATGCTTGCCCGAATAGATGATAAAAATTATCTTCAGCCTCGAGTTGAATTTCTTCATAGAGTTGTTCAAATAAATTCCATAATTTGGCCTGTTTATGAATCGGAATGTTGGCACTTATAGGGCTCAACCTTTGTAAACGTTCTTCCAGTTTTTGAGGATCAAACCGTTTAAGCACTGTTATTAAAGCCGTTTGCACGCCGGCAATCACTGCATATTGGTGAGCTCGTATATCATCAAAAGCTTCTTCAATAGCTTCTTTGGGGGACATGTAGCCGGAGCTATTGTTTAATATGAGCTTGAAGAGAGCCTCATTTGTAGTTACTGAAAACTTGATCGGGTTGTTTTGTTTGGGTTTGATTATAGTGACATCCAAATGCATCTCGTTTTTGATTTTGGTTCTACCGATTAAAACATCCATCGTCCCCTGAATGGCTGCCCTCAAAATCGTACCAATAATAAAAAAAGTTTCTGGATTGATTGATTCCCTAAACTTGCCGTGTTCAAGTTGAGCGCCACGGAGAAAGTTTTGTATTAATTCCTCAGCAAACGCATTTGTGCCATGAGTTTTTTCTGGGGCAGGTATTTCATCAGGCTCAACGTGTCCGGACTCATATTTTGTGGATTTATATTCTTTTTGGATTTGTGATTTGATATCGGGAACAGTTGTAGATTTTGACTCATCTTTTTTACTGTTATTACCATCGTCATACCAATCTTCAGAAAAAATATCCTTTGGAATTGCAGGGGCCGGCTCACTATCTATTAATGTTTCTTTTTCCTGTTGAAACTCAGAAAAAGCCTCCTTGTAAGGTAAGATATGCTCATAATCTCCTTGAGAGAAACCTATTTTATCATTTGTTATTTTCTCGGGTTTTATACTATCCGGAAATTCAAAGGGGTCATTCCAGTTCGCTTGAATATTTCCTGAGCTGGAAGGAATTAGATCGTTTTTTTCTATCAGTTCCTGAATCGAATCTGAAGCCAGGTCGGCAAATGGATCATCAGAAAAATTGAATTGAGCATCAGACAAGGTAGGAATCGCTTGACAATTAACCTCAATAAAATCATCTTCAAGCCTTACTTCCAGGGTGTAATCACCGATGGTAAAGTGATCCCCATCGAAAAGTTCATAACTGTTGCCATTCCCTAGTGGGGTTTTAGAATCATTAATCAAGACACCATTGGCACTGGTATCTTTTATAAAATAATTTGGGGAGCGATATTCAATCGAGGCATGATGCCCGGAAACGTATCTTTTGGGATCAGGCAAAACAAGCGAATTATCCTCATTTCGTCCAAGCGAAGCACCTTCCCGATTAAGAGTAATTTTTTTAGAGCCTTTGGCATCCGCTCCTGCAAAAGATATGACACTTAAGGTAAGCTTCATAGAACTATACTTTGCCTCATAAAAATTGGATACAGTCTGTGATTGGGATATAAAACCAAACGTTAAAAAACGCAACGTTACCTCAATGATCTAACTATAACTCAATACCAATCATAGGATCAATATTAAAAAATCTAAGGAGTTCGTTTTAATTTAGGTTAAGCTCCGAAAATTTACTGTAGATTCTTGGGCTTGTCCCGGTATATGGTAACGGCCAGAAAATGCGTTAATTTTCTTCAAATTTCTGTAGAGACAATCAACCAGAAAAACTTTGCATAGCCATTTTTGTATGCCTGTGTATAGAGACAAGCCGATAGAGTAAAAAAAATTATTAAACTGCTTTTAAGGCTCTAAGTATTTGTGATATTATCAAAAAAAATTCCCGATTTACAGAAAAGGTGAGATCATTGTCTGACTTTATTTTGGAAGATTGTCTTAAAGAAATTGCTCCCGGATCTCCGTGCGGGAAAAATTTGGAGGCAGAACCAGATTTTGCCGACCTGGAGCAAGAGGTTAAAGGAACCCCTGAGAGGCAGATAGGAGATTCAATAGTTCCGGCAAAGGAACCTGACTGGAAAAAAGTTCGTGATTTAGCTTTTTCATTGTTGGAACGTAGTCGAGATATCCAAATTATCATGCACTTGAGTTGTGCACTTGTGCATACTGATGGTTTTAATGGGTTGGACAATGGATTAACACTTATTAAAGAATTGTTGCAGAGATATTGGGATGATGTATATCCACGCCAAGATCCTGATGATGATTATCCATTGCTACGCATGAATACACTATCCACCCTGAATGATTACAAAAAATTTCTTGATCCACTTATAAATATTCCTATTACTAACTCAAAGCTAGGCAGTTTTTCCTGGAATCAAATTGAAGCTTCGAAAAATAAAGTCGACGCTTTAAGTCACATGACCCAAGATGCTTATATAAAGAAAGGTTTTGATAAAGACTCACCTGGCACTGTAGAAGAAGCAAAAAAAAAGGCGTCTGATGAACTGGCTTCTATAGAGACTGCATTCAAAGATACTAATTTTGAGAGTCTGAAATACCAGGAAAAAGCTATAAAGCATGCATTGGCACAGGCCGAAGGAATTGTAGCCATAACTTCTGAAAAGGTCGGATCCGAAAATGCGCCGGATATTTCCCGTTTGATAACTTTATTAAAAAGTCTCCAAAAGTTATTAACTGAAAAAATTAAATTAATAGAAGCTTCAACGCTTGAGCAAAGCGCTTCTGAAGTTGAGGTACTGGATGAACTCACTCCTGTAGGTAGTTTAAAAAAAGCGGTTATTGGGACAGGTATACATACACGCGAAGATGTTGTTGCTGCAATCGATGTAATGTGTAAATATTTTGAGCGTTACGAACCATCAAGCCCCGTTCCTTTTCTTTTGCAGCGGGCAAAAAAGTTACTATCCATGAACTTTATGGAGATTTTGCAAGATCTTACTCCTGACGCGGTCAGTCAGGCGGAAAATATTTGTGGTGTAAAAAAAACAGAATAAAGCTTTCAGAGAGTTTTAACGTACTAACTGTGAAACAATTAAATATTAAGGGATAAAAAAATGGCCAAAGCAAGCAGTCAAAAATTTATTGCCCGCAACCGAGCTCCAAGAGTTCAGATTGAATATGACGTCGAACTTTACGGTGCGGAGAAAAAAATCCAATTACCTTTTGTGATGGGGGTGATGGCCGATTTATCGGGAAAGCCGGCAGATCCCCTGGCTCCTGTTACTGAGCGGGATTTCCTGGAAATCGATGTTGATAATTTCGACGACCGCTTAAAAGCAATGAAACCGAGAGTCGCATTTCAAGTTCCGAATGTTTTGACTGGCGAAGGCAATTTAAGCGTCGATATCACCTTCGAAAGTATGGATGATTTCTCTCCGGGAGCAATAGCCAGTAAAGTTGAGGGTCTCAATCAGTTGCTTAAGGCGCGCACTCAGCTATCTAACCTTCTTACTTTTATGGACGGCAAAGGCGGTGCAGAAGAGCTTATTGCTAAAGCATTAAACGATTCCGCTTTGTTGCAGTCGCTGGCCTCAGCACCCAAGCCTGCAGCTGAAGCAGGTAAAACTGATGAAACCGGTGAACCCGGCAAAACAGAGGAGAGTTAACAATGGCCGAAATTGAAACTCAGGCAACCGGCACGGCAGCCGAAGCGGCAGAAACTGACGATTTCGCCTCTTTACTTCAAAAAGAATTCAAACCGAAGTCGGAACGGGCTAAAGAAGCCGTGGAAGATGCGGTTAAAACCTTGGCCGAACAGGCGCTGGCTAAAACCAATCTGATTTCCGATGATGCCGTCAAATCTATCGAAGCTATCATTGCCGAGATAGATAAGCGTTTAACCGACCAGGTAAATCAGATTATGCATCATCCTGATTTCCAAAAACTTGAAGGAAGTTGGCGCGGTATGCACTATCTGGTCAATAACACCGAAACGGACGAGATGTTAAAGATCAAGGTGCTTAATATCAACAAAAATGAGGCACACAAAACCTTGAAGAAATTCAAAGGAACTGCTTGGGACCAAAGTCCGCTTTTTAAAAAGATCTACGAATATGGATACGGATTGTTCGGTGCCGAAATTTTTGGATGCTTGATAGGCGATTATGAATTCGATCACAGTCCGCCTGATGTCGAGTTTTTGAATGGTATCGCCGAAGTTTCAGCGGCAGCCCATGTGCCCTTTATCGCTGCTGCGTCACCAACGCTGCTGAATATGGGGTCGTGGCAGGAATTATCCAACCCTCGCGATTTGACCAAAATCTTTCAAACTCCTGAATATGCCTCTTGGCGTTCGTTGCGTGAATCGGAAGATTCACGTTATATTGGCTTGGCGATGCCGCGCTTTTTATCACGTTTGCCATACGGTGCAAAAACAGCTCCGGTAGAAGAATTTGCTTTCGAGGAAGATGTCGAACACGCCGAACATAATAAATACACCTGGACTAATTCAGCCTATGCGATGGGGGTGAATATAAACCGGGCGTTTAAACTTTACGGCTGGTGTTCGCGAATCCGTGGAATTGAATCCGGTGGTGCTGTTGAAGGGTTGCCGACGCATACCTTTCCGACCGACGACGGCGGGGTAGACATGAAATGTCCTACCGAAATTGCGATCAGTGACCGGCGTGAGGCGGAGTTAGCCAAAAATGGATTCATGCCGTTGCTGCACAAGAAAAACTCGGATTTTGCCGCATTTATCGGTGCCCAGTCGCTACAAAAGCCGTTCGAATATGACGATCCCGATGCTACGGCAAATGCCAATCTCTCGGCGCGGTTACCTTATCTGTTTGCAGCTTGTCGTTTTGCACATTATTTGAAATGTATTGTCAGGGATAAAATCGGTTCTTTCAAAGAGCGCGACGATATGGAGAAATGGTTGAATAAATGGATAAATAATTACGTTGAGGCAAATCCAGCCACTGCTTCGGAAGCGGACAAGGCCCGTAAACCTTTGGCAGCTGCGCAAGTGGTGGTTGAAGAGGTTGAGGGAAATCCTGGATATTATAATTCGAAGTTTTTTTTAAGGCCACATTATCAGCTTGAGGGGCTTACTGTTTCGCTACGCCTGGTTTCTAAACTGCCTTCAGAAAAAGGAGGTTGATAGCACATCAACCTGAGAAGTTTTGCGATATTATTTTTTTTACGCAGATTCTCGTTAAAATACCAAGGATTAGGCATTCGTTATTTTTATTCAATTACTTAAGGTGAATTATTATGGCTACTAGTACTTATTTAAAGGCGGATCCACTTAAAGGTGAAGCAACCGATTCTGCTCATTCAGAGTGGTTAGAAATTTCTAGTTTCGGTTTTGGCGTTTCACAGCCTACGTCCTCTCCTGGAGGAACTCTTGGCAATCAAGCTCGAGCAGATTTTCATGTTTTTTCTGTCAGTAAACCCATCTGTTCCGCAAGTATCGATCTCTTACAGCATTGTGCTAAAGGTACTGAAATAGCAAAGATGGAACTCGAAGTCTGTCAGGCATCGGATAAGAAGATTTGTTATTGGAAATTTGAATTTGAGCATGTGACTGTGCAATCTGTTTCTATCGGCGTTGGTGGTTCAGATAGACCAATGGAGAGTGTGACTTTTAGTTACAACCTGGTTAAATATACCTATAAACCAATTAAAGATGGTGCAGAGGGAACCGCAGTTGGTCCAAAGGGATGGGATCTTACAAAGAATGATGTCGTATAGTATTCATTAAAAAATGTTTCAAAAGTTGCTTTTCGGTAGGCAGGTTAGTCTGCCTGCCAAGTAAGTGAAAATGGGCAAACTCAGTGTAAATATATGACAGCAGAAGAATATTTGATGCAAGGGGATATAACAGAAGCTTTGCATCGGCTTCAGGAACAGGTGAAAGCGCAGCCGGCCAAGGCCGAATACCGTGTTTTTTTGTTTCAGCTTCTATCCGTCATGGGCCAATGGGATCGAGCTTTAACGCAGTTGAGCGTTGCCGGCGAGTTGGATGACGCAACGCTGGCGATGGTTGCCATGTATCGGCATGTGATCGCCAGCGAACGTTTCCGGGAAGCTGTTTTTCTTGGTCGGCAGGATCCGGTGGTGTTTGGCCAACCCGAGGAATGGCTGGCCTTGTCGCTTCAGGCGCTAAAATTGACTGCCGAAGGCCAATACTCAAAATCTCAGCACCTGCGTAACCAAGCCTTCGAATTGGCCCCGGCGGTTTCCGGCAATATCGACGGAACGGCCTTCGACTGGCTTGCCGATAGCGACCCGCGATTGGGGCCGGTAATTGAAGCGATGATAGAAGGCCGTTATTTTTGGGTGCCGATGCAGCGCATCCGCACGATTAACATCGAAAAGCCTGTGGATCTTAGAGACGTGGTATGGCTTCCTGCGCATTTCACCTGGACTAACGGCGGTGAAAGCTATGGCTTGATACCTGCGCGTTATCCTGAATCTTATAAAACCGACGATCCGCTATTTGCGCTATCGCGTAAAACTGCTTGGCAAGATTGCAGTAACGGTTTATTTTTGGGCATCGGCCAAAAAATATTAACGACCGAAACCTCTGATTATGCACTGATGGATATACGATCCATTCAACTTAATTCAGTGGACGAACCTCCAATGGAGTTTTCAGGTGGCTAGAACGCTGCCTAAAGATCGCTATTTGCCGTCTTTGCTCGATCGTCTAACCGACGATGATCCGATCAATAATTCGATTCGGACACAACAAGATAAAATTCAAAGTATCGAAAAATCCCTTGCCGAACTGCTACAAAAACCATCGGCTCCGGAGTCAGAGCAGGAAGATAGCCGTCGACATCGGCTCCAATTGCAGCAACAACTCGATCAAATTCGCGCACAATTAAGCGTTTTGACCACATCAGTAAGCTCCATAAAGGAACTTCGCGCCTGTGTAAAACGAGATTTGGACTGGCTGTTAAATGCCAGCCAGTATGCTCCACAGGAGGATTTAGAAGACTATCCTGACGTTGCCTGTTCGGTATTGAATTACGGTATGCCGGACCTAACCGGTAAAACAGTATCAGGCTTCGATCAGCGTCACATGGAACGCTTACTGAAACAGGTGATCGTTAGCTTTGAAACGCGTATTATCCGGAATACTTTAACGGTTCGGGTAATTGCCGATAAGAGCCTATTCGACCATAATGCCTTGGCATTCGAAATCGAAGGCGAATTGTGGGCGGAGCCACAATCGCTGCACTTGCTCTTACGTACCGAATTCGAATTAGAAAATGGAAATGTTTCTGTCTATGACTTTTATCCTGGGGAACAACGGCCATGAACCCCCTGCTGATTGAGCACTACAAACGGGAATTGCAGTTCATTCGCGAAATGGGGATGGAATTCGCCAAAAGTCACCCAAAAATCGCTGCAGGACTTGATTTAGGCGGAACCGAATGCGCCGATCCCTATGTAGAACGTCTTTTGGAGAGTTTCGCCTTCCTGACTGCGCGTATTCAATTGAAAATTGAAGCCGAATTCCCCCGATTTACTCAGCATTTACTGGAGATGGTTTTCCCCCACTATTTGACACCGCTACCATCGATGGCGGTGGTGAAATTTAAACCCGATCTTAAAGGAGGCGTTACAGAAAATGGTTTTGTATTGCCTAGGCACACCAGATTAAGAAGTAGTTCCAGCGTGCACGGTCGAACAAAATGCGAGTTTCAAACGGCGCACGAATTAAAACTATGGCCTATACAATTGACTGAAGCCAGTTATCTGCCTTTAGGTGAAGCTGTCCGTTATGCCGGCCTGGAAATTAAAGACGTCAAAGCAGGCCTCCGTTTGCGTTTGGAAACGGTACTGGATATCCCGTTCCAAAATCTCAACATGGATCGATTACCGATTTATCTGCACGGTATAGGCGGAGTTCCATTGCAACTCTATGAGTTGTTCATAGGCCACGCTTTGGCTATTGTGATTCAACCGCCCGGGCAAACCCCGGCATGGAAGCAGAAACTTGGTAACTCGTTCATTAAACCAATGGGTTTTGAACCTGATCATGCTTTATTGCCCTATGCCGCTCCATCATTTCAAGGTTATCGGTTATTACAAGAATATTTTGCTCTTCCCCAACGGTTTTTATTTGTTGAAATAGGAAATCTTCAACCTGCGTTGCAACGGTGTACTCAAACCGCTTTAGAAATTGTGGTTTTATTGGATAAGTCGATACCGGAAATGGAAGATTTGGTCAGTATTGATAATTTTGTACTTTATTGCACGCCTGCGATTAATTTGTTTCCAAAAAGGGCAGATAGAGTTCATTTAAGTCGCCTCAGTACAGAACATCACCTTGTTGTAGATAAAACCAGACCTTATGATTTTGAAGTACACTCTGTCTTGGAGGTAACAGGTTATGGCTCAGCAGATGCAGAAGATGAAACTTTTCGGCCTTTTTATTCAAATCAGCAAGATTTGTGTCTTCAGGGCGACTTTGCCTATTATACGCTAAGCCGCCAACCTACACTGGATCCAGTCAATCTGGGTAAGAAGCAATTAAAATCAGACTATCTAGGTAGTGAGATTTTTATTTCATTAGTGGATGACAGCGAGACTCCTTACCGGAGTGATTTAAAACAGTTAGGCGCCAACACCTTATGCACAAATCGTGAGCTGCCAAAGTTGATGCTGGTGGGTGAGGGTGCAACTGATTTCACCTTGGATATTAACGCTCCAGTCGATGCTGTCTGTTGCCTGGTTAAACCGACAGATCCCAAACCAAGTCATGCTGAAGGAGAATATGCTTGGCGATTGATCAGTCATCTGTCATTGAATTATCTCACCCTGATTAATAATGATGAGGCTCAAGGTGCAACTGCGCTACGTGATCTCTTAAGGCTTTATGGGGATTATGCCGATGCCTCTGTAGCCAAACAAATCGAAGGCCTTTTGGCGGTCTATAGTCGTTCTGTGGTATTTCGGGTTCCGGTTCCGGGCCCAATGAGTTTTGGGCGAGGTGTAGAGATAATAGTTACTTTTGACGATTCGGCTTTTGAAGGAGCAAGTAGTTTTCTGTTAGGTGCCGTTTTGGATAGATTTTTCTGTAAATATGTGTCTATTAACAGCTTTACCCAGGCAGTCATAAAAACAAAAAAACGTGGGGAGATTATGCGATGGCCGGTCAGGACAGGGACTCGAACACTGATTTAGATTTTTTAGTCGATTTGGCTAAGGATCCTTATAAATTTGGTTTTTATGAGGCATTACGGCAGTTCGAATGCTTGTATAAAAATAATCCCCGGTTTGGCTATTCAGCTCGTCCAAAGGATGATCCGGTTAAATTAGGACAAAGCCCGAGCCTTCAATTTGCAACTTCGACTTTAGATTCATTTACAAGAGAAGGTATTCAGCCGGCACGGCTTAAGGTCTTGTTTTTTGGGGTGTTTGGGCCTAACGGGCCGTTGCCCCTGCATTTGACGGAATATGCAAGAAATCGCATACGAAACGCCAAAGATCCGGTTTTCGCCGATTTTGCGGATATGTTTCATCATCGCTTATTGTGTTTGTTTTACCGCGCATGGGCTGATAAAGAACCTACCGTGCAACTGGATCGGCCGGAAAAGGATAAATTCTTGCTATATGTTGGATCATTGCTGGGCTTGGGAGATTTATCCCTTCGGCAGCGGGATGCTATTTGTGATCATACCAAGTTACATTTTGCCGCGCATTTGGGTTGTCATACGCATCATAGTGAGGGATTAAAATCTATCCTGTGTGATTATTTTAAGGTTACTGTCAAAATACAGGAATTTGTTGGTGAATGGTTAGCTATTCCGGAAGATAGTTATTGTTATCTGAATGGAATGGAAGCAACAGGACAACTTGGAATCTCGACAGTAATAGGCGTAAAAAGTTGGCAATGCCAACATAAATTCCGCATCATTATGGGGCCCTTGGCGTTGGAAGAATATGAAAACCTGTTGCCAACAGGAAACAGATTGAAAAGTCTACTTGACCTTGTTAGTAATTACATTGGATTTGAATTTAACTGGGACGTGAACCTGCTTTTAAAAAAGAATGAAGTTCCCTCCACGCAACTGGGTCAATATGGTCGGCTAGGCTGGACATCCTGGTTACAAGCGGGTATAAGGGAGTTCGATGCTAATGATTTGTATCTCAAAAAGGAGATGCTTTTATGACAGAAATCAGCCGCGCGGCTTTATTTGGCAAACTCAACAATTTGGCTTATAAAGGTATAGAAAGTGCCACCGTATTTTGTAAAATGCGGGGTAATCCTTATGTGGAATTGGTGCATTGGTTACACCAAATACTCCAGCTACAGGATTCTGATCTGCTCCGCATAATCAAAAAATTCGAACTTAATCCTTCCCACTTGGCGCGTGATTTTACTGAGGCCTTAGATCGCCTCCCGGCCGGCTCCACTTCGATTTCAGATCTTTCAGCCCATGTTGAGCAGGCCGTTGAGCAAGGTTGGTTATATGCCAGTCTTAAATACGCAAGCAGCCAGGTTCGAACCGGTCACTTGATAGTCGGTATCGTAAAAACCTCCGACTTGCGAAATTCCCTGAACGCCATTTCCAGTCAGTTCAAAAAAATCAATACCGATACGCTGTTGGAGGAATTTTCTTCGATTGTTTCCGGTTCCCCAGAAGATGTATTACAAGCGCACGACGGCTCCAAACTGGCCGGTGCGGCGGCACCGGGTGAATATTCCGGAGCTATGCCACCTGCGCAGATGGGTAAACAAAAGGCCTTGCAGCAATTTTCTATAGATCTGACTGAAGCTGCCCGAAAAGGCGAGCTGGATCCCATTGTCGGGCGGGATGAAGAAATCAGGCAGGTTATTGATATTCTTATGCGTCGTAGACAAAACAACCCCATCCTGACGGGCGAGGCTGGCGTGGGGAAAACGGCTGTGGTCGAAGGTTTTGCCTTACGCATCGCTGCAGGAGAAGTACCGCCACCGTTACTGAATGTCACTATCCGCACTCTGGATCTGGGCTTGTTGCAGGCGGGCGCCAGCATGAAAGGAGAATTTGAAAATCGACTGCGTCAAGTCATAGAAGAGGTTCAAGCTTCAGAAAAGCCGATTATTTTATTCATTGATGAGGCTCATACTTTAATAGGTGCTGGCGGTGCTGCGGGAACCGGTGATGCAGCTAATCTACTTAAACCTGCATTGGCTCGGGGAACCTTGCGCACTATCGCCGCAACAACCTGGGCGGAATACAAGAAATATTTTGAAAAAGATCCCGCTTTAACTCGACGTTTTCAGGTGGTGCAAATTGAAGAGCCATCAGAGGAAAAAGCGCTCCTGATGATGCGGGGTGTCGCTTCTGTTATGGAAAAACATCACCAGGTATTATTGCTGGATGAAGCCCTGGAAGACTCTGTCAAACTGGCTCACCGCTACATTCCTGATCGACAGTTACCGGATAAGTCAGTCAGCGTATTGGACACCGCTTGTGCTAGGGTTGCTATCAGCCAGTATGCAGTTCCTGCAGAAGTTGATGACAGCCGTAGGCGAATCGAAGCGCTCACCGTTGAATCTGCCATTATTGATCGCGAAACGGCCGTTGGCATAGAAACCAAGGCACGCAAAGAAAACGTAGAAACAAAATTGGCCGAAGAGCACGAACGCTTAAACGAGTTGGAAAAATGCTGGGAGGAAGAAAAAACCCTGGTTAAAGATATTCTTGAGCTACGCGCCAAGTTACGCGGTGTTGTAAATAAAGTGGAAGGCACCGAAAGTAAATTGGAAAAAAATGCCGAAGCCGTCAGTAAAAGCGTTAGTGTCGATATGATACAAAAACCGGACAATACCGAACCTGAAGCTCTGGATGAAAGTCAGCGTATTGAGTTATTGCAACAACTCAAAGACTTGCAACATCAGCTTACTGAGGTTCAGGGTGAACGACCGTTAATATTTCCTACCGTTGATAGCCAGGCTATTGCTTCTGTCGTTGCTAACTGGACCGGCATTCCCGTTGGCAAGATGGTAAAAAATGAAATTGAAACTATACTCAGGCTTGGAGATACCTTGAACCAACGGGTTATCGGCCAACGCCATGCTCTCGACATGATTGCCAGACGTGTACAAACCTCACGAGCCAGTCTCGATAATCCGGGCAAACCCATTGGCGTATTCATGCTGTGCGGACCTTCCGGCGTGGGCAAAACCGAAACAGGCCTTGCGCTGGCTGAAGCCCTTTACGGTGGTGAAGAAAACATCATTACTATCAACATGAGCGAATATCAAGAGGCTCATACCGTATCGACGCTTAAAGGTTCGCCGCCCGGATATGTCGGTTATGGTGAAGGCGGAATTCTCACTGAAGCAGTTCGTCGCAGACCATACAGTGTCATTTTATTGGATGAAGTGGAAAAAGCACACCCTGACGTACACGAAATATTCTTCCAGGTCTTTGACAAAGGCTGGATGGAAGATGCCGAAGGCCGTTATATCAACTTCAAAAATACCATCATTCTCCTGACCTCCAACGCGGGCACCGATTTAATCATGAACCTGTGCAAAGATCCTGAATTGATGCCTGAGCCAGAATGGATTGCCAAGGCTTTACGTGAGCCGCTGATGAAAATATTTCCCGCTGCGCTACTGGGCAGGTTGGTGACGATACCCTATTATCCGTTAAGCGATGAAATGCTGAAAGCGATTATCAAACTGCAACTGGGCCGAATCGAAAAAAGAATCAGGGAAAATCATCGTATACCGTTCGCTTATGATGGAGAAGTTGTTCAGTTAATTGTTGATCGTTGCAGCGAATTGGAAAGCGGCGCCAGAGTCGTGGATGCGATTTTAACCAATACAGTATTGCCCACTATCAGCCAAGAATTTTTGACAAGGATGATGGCTGGAGAGCCTTTATCATCGATTAGAATTTTGGTAAAAGATGGAGAATTTAGTTATCAATTTGAATAAAGTAGGTTTACTATAAACGCATTATCTCGAACGTTAGTTCGAAATCTTTGTGTTTTAAAGATTCCTCCGTATAGAAGAAAAGGCTGAAAATAGCCATCTACAAAAAATGGCAAATTACTGGTTAGTAGCGCCTTAAACTAACATCTAATCAAGGATTAAATTATGTCAGCAACCCAAGAAAATCGGGAAATAGAGTTCATTACCCCGCTTGGTAAGGATGTTCTATTACTTCGAGCCATGACGGTAACAGAAGAACTGGGGCGTCTTTTTACCATAAATCTGGAGCTAAACAGCGACAAAAACATCAAGTTTGAAGACCTGCTCGGTCAAAATGTAACCATTCGCCTCGAGGTGGCTAGTGGCACGCGCTTTTTTAATGGTCATGTAAGCAGTATCTCTCAATCCTTAAACAGCGGCCGGTATTGTGTCTATCAAGTCACAGTCCATCCCAAGATATGGTTTTTGACGCGTCGATCAAATTGCCGTATTTTTCAAAAGAAAACGGTTCTTGATATTGTCAAAGAGATCTTCGAAAAACTTGACTATACCGATGTTGAGGTTACTAAATTAAGCGGCCCCTATCGCACCTTGGAATATTGCGTGCAATATCGCGAAACAGATTTTAATTTTGTCAGCAGGTTATTGGAACAAGAAGGTATTTATTATTACTTTGTCCACGAAAAAGATAAACATACACTTATTTTGGCCGATTCCTATACTTCTCATAGCCTTATTCCTGGTTACAAGGAAATTCCCTTTAATCCTACAAATAATATGGCCGAGCAAGAAGAATCAATCTCCAGTTGGTATCTCTCCAAGCAAATTCAACCGGGTGCTTATGCCCTAAATGAATATGACTACATTAACCCGAAAGCTGACCTCAAGGTCAATTCAAGTATCTCTCAAGGGCACAATGAATGTGAACATGAAATTTACGATTATCCGGGTGAATATGTTAATAGCGATGAAGGGACTCATTATGCAAGAACTCATATTGAAGAGTTGCACGCCCAGTACGAACAAGTGCAAGGAAATAGTATAGTGCGGGGGCTAACTTGTGGTGGTTTGTTTAAGCTTAGCGAATATACACGTGAAGATCAAAATCGGGAATATCTGCTTTGTTCAATTACTCACAACATTCAAACCGCAGGTTTTGAAGCCGGTGTTGGTGGTGGAACCAATTATACAAACAGCTTTACTGCTATTGATAGTAAAACGCCCTTCCGTCCGTCCCGTATTACGCCTAAACCTTTTGTCCAGGGGCCTCAAACAGCGGTTGTTGTTGGTAAGTCAGGTGACGAGATTTACACCGACGAGCATGGCCGGGTAAAAGTTCAGTTTCATTGGGATCGTTACGGCAATCGGGATCAAAACAGTTCTTGCTGGATACGCGTTTCCCAGGTTCATGCGGGTAAGGGTTTTGGTGCCGTTGATATTCCCCGAATCGGCGAAGAAGTTATTGTTTCTTTTGAAGAAGGGGACCCTGATCGGCCTATTGTTACTGGCCGGGTTTACAACGGGGATAATAAAGCTCCCAATGGCTTGCCAGAGCAACAAATGGTGAGTGGATTGCAATCCAATAGCACACCTGGGGGAGGCGGTAACAATGCGATTATGTTGAATGATACAAAAGGTAAGGAAAAAATCGCCATTCATGGACAGTATGATATGGGTACGACAGTTGGTAATGATCAAAGCAACAAAATTGGTAACAACCGTACTACGCATGTGGGTGTAGATGACACTCAAAGTGTTGGCAGCAATAGACATGTGGATATCGGCAGCAATTTAAAAGAAACGATTGCCAGCAACCGTACGGTGGATATTGGCAGCAATTTAAAAGAATCGATTAGCAGCAATCTTACTTCGTTCGTTGGGGGTAAGCAAAACAAAACGATAGGTGGTAAACAATCCGAAATTGTCGGCGCCTCCAGTACCATTTCGGTTGGAGGTAGGCGGATGGAGACAGTAGCCGGCGGACACACGTTCAATAATCCCAAAATGGGGATGAATGTTGGTGGTAAATATAAAGTAAACGCAGGTGGAAGCATTACGGAAAGTTCCCCAAAGGTTAGTATGCAAGCTAGCAGTAAGTTATCCGCAACATCAAATGGTCCGTTGAATGTTAAAGCTGGAAGTGTTATCAAGCAAGAATCTGGTGGAGCTTTCAATGTTAAATCAGGGGGGGCATTAAACCAACAATCAAGTGGTGCATTTAACATAAAAGCAGATGGGGCGTTGAAGCAGCAGGGTGCAAAGATTAACTTGAAAGGACCTACAAAGGTAGTCGGAGAAACCAAGATTACAGGTGAAACAAAGATTAAGGGCACTACCCTGGTCGTTTCATAATTTTAAAACATCCAATGTCAGAGCAGCATTTCACAAAAGGTACACGCGAAGAACTTCTGAAGAGGGTTAAGGAGAATAACTCTCTCTCGGGTATGGCTTTTTTTGACCTTGATTTGAGTGGGCTTGATTTAAGTGGTGCTGATTTAAGCGGGACGATATGGGAGGAAGTAAATCTCAGTAATAGTGATTTATCTAAAACAAATTTAAAAAATGTAGTGTTTCGAAGTGCAATAATGGATAGCATCAATTTATCCTTTGCCATTCTCTCGAACTGTACATTTTTAGAAGTGCGATGCCAGAGTGGTAATTTTCTGGAATCAGAGTTTTATACCGGTCTTATGTTTGATTCGGATTTTTCAAATATCCTTGCTAAAGGCATGAAAATGCAAGATGTCGTCTTACATGAAGTTAAATTTGAGGGGGGGGAGTTTCCAGCTTCGCTTTTTAATGGAGTAAGTGCAGAAGCCCTAAATCTCGATTCAACAAACTTTCGGTTGGCGAAGATCAATAATTCCCGTTTTGAGGAATGCTCTATAAAGAAAGCCAAACTTTCTGAAACTCTCATTGAACAATGTACTTTTGTAGAATGCGTTTTAGTTGAAACACAAATCGAACAATCTACTTTACAAAAAGTCGCATTTCCAGACTCTGATTTTAAGGGGAGTGATTTACAATATACCCATTTAAATGAAGTTTCCTTCGATAGCGCGGATTTATCTGGAATCAACACGTTGCCTGATGACCTAACGAGTGTAAGCTTTTCGGAGGCAAATTTACGCGGACTCGATTTGTCACGGCGAGATTTAAGAGGTCTCGATTTTACTGAAGCAGATCTTACGGGTGCCAGTTTAATGGAAGCGAATCTAATGGGTGCCGATTTTTCGAATGCTAAATTATGCGGTGCTGATCTTTCTCATTCGAACCTAAGCCAGGCTGATTTGACAGAGGCTGACCTTACAGATGCTCTACTTGACTTCACCCAGTTTGAGGCGGCTGTTTTGACAGGAGCGAGGATCACAATCTCCAGTTTAAAAGAGGCGAGCTTTCGGCATGCAAATCTTGCTGAAATGGATTTATCCGGAGCTGACTTTAGTGGTCAAGATCTGGAAGGAGCCGATTTTTCTGATGCGAAATTGATGGGGGCAAAATTTGCCGGTGCAAAGCTTATGTATACAGATTTCGCTGCTGCCATATTGGATAAGACAGATTTTTCAGGTGCAAAAATTATAGAAGCGGATTTTAGTGGCGCAAATCTTTCCTTATCAACATTTAACAGAGCCGTTTTTAAGAATTGTTTTCTAGATGGAGTGAGTGTTCAAGGCGCCGATTTTACGGATGTCCAGCTAATAGAGTGTGCGATGGATGATGTGGATTTTCGTGAGGCAAAGTTGACGCGTACCTTGTTCCATTCATGTATTTTGATGCGTGCTTGTTTTTGTGCCGTGGATCTTTCAACGTGCAATTTAACAGACTCGGATTTGTCAGAAGCCGATTTATCGGAAGCCATTTTAAATGGAACCGTGGCGATTGGCTGTAATTTTGCGAAAGCGGTTCTCAACGGTACAAACTTAGTTGGAATAATCGCATGGCACGCTCGTTTTAAAGAAGCGATTATGGAAAAAGCGAATTTTACAGGTAGTCAGTTGTCCTCTTCACATTTTGAATTTGCTAATGTTCGTGAGGCAAATTTTACAGGAGCAGATCTCCGTGAAGCCAGCTTCGCCAGAGCTGATGCTACGTCGGCAAATTTTTCTCGTAGTACCTTACATTATGTAGATTATTCATATGGGACTATCGAAAATATAGATTTTTCTGAAGCAGATTTGCTGTGGGCAAACCTACACGCTGTCTCAGGTCGACCTGGTCGATGGACAAATGCGAATTTGAGCGATGTACGCCCTACAGATATGGAAATGTATCTGGCTGAAATTTGGAAACCTGGAGCACCCCCAAAA
Source organism: Methylococcaceae bacterium (assembly GCA_037129595.1). Lineage (GTDB taxonomy): Bacteria > Pseudomonadota > Gammaproteobacteria > Methylococcales > Methylomonadaceae > Methylobacter_C. Next base: position 47,245 of record JBAXUR010000003.1, read on the forward strand.
TGGAGTTAATAAACGAAAGTCTGTTCCCCGCAGCATGGATGGTAGGAAAGCTTCAACCTCCACAATGGTCCATGACCTGTTTGGTGAAAGGTACCTTTCAATTAAAACCTGAAGAAGTGGCGATGCTTGCAGAAGAGCAAGCAGATCTTACGGGTGATACTCATGTTGACAAGGATTTGAACAAACTCCTTCGTTACCCATCGGACTTTGCTTATTTTAAACCTTATGCCGATTTGCTATTGTTGGGTACGGGTTATGTGCCAAACGTTGGAACCTCGGCAGCCGTGCCCGTTCGACTTGGAATAGGCGCTTATGAAAAGGCATTGATGATTGTTGGCGATCGAATGATGGATGATCGTGGAAATTTAACTCAACCAAAACCCTTTCAAAAAATGCCACTCACTTATGAACATGCTTATGGCGGAAATGGTTTTCCGAAAAATCCATTAGGAAAAGGCAGTTCCCCGTTTGCTGTGAATGATGGTCTGAGCATTTATTCCCTACCAAATGTCGAATATCCTGAGAACTTAAGGGGTACCCGAACACGTCTTGAACCTGCCGGCTTTGGTCCAATTGCCCAAACATGGCCACAACGAGTGACCAAGATGGGGACATTTGATGATCAGTGGTTAAAGGAAAGATGGCCCTGGTTCCCGGCGGATTGTAATTGGGGTTTTTTCAATTCAGCGCCAGAGGATCAGCAACTGCCTGGGTATCTGCGTGGTAATGAAGACCTTTATTTTGAAAATTTACATCCAGTGTATGCCCAATACCGTAGTCGGCTACCAGGTCTGCGTGTACGCTGCTTTCTTGAAGAACGAGTTCGAGCCCGAATAAATTTTCGTGAAGTGCCCATGCAGCTTGACACGCTTTGGATCGACATGGATCAAGAACAATTGATCCTGGTGTGGCGTGGTTATACTCCCGTACAAACAGAGAAGTTGGAAGAAATTCTATACTTATTCGTTATGGCTGAAACAGTGGATCAGCCGGCTATGCCGCTTGACTATTATAATGATGCACTAGAGGCGGCGCTTATCAAACGCGAGGAAGAGGATGAGGAGTTAGACGAAGACGAAGAGGAAGATGAGGATGACGAAGAAGAAGAAGATATAGAGGAAGATGAAACCGAGGAGGATGAGCTTGAGGAAGAAGAATCTGAAGCCTCACTCGAAAATGAGGAGTTGCCTGTTATTATACCGAATACTGTTCAGCAATCAGCGTCTTTAAAGCAGAGGGCTTTCAACCAGACTAATAGTGCCGCGCCCGAGCAAACACCAGACCAGCCAACAGATTCTGAAGATGAGACAGAAGAAGAAATAGAAGAGGAACCGTTCGAAGAAGATGATGATGATGAAATGACAGTAGAACAGCTTATGGAGCGGATTCGACGCAAGGAGAGTTTGGAAGAAGCGGAGCTAAGCAATTTGGATTTAAGCGGTGTCGATTTAAGCCAAATGAATCTCCGCAATGCAATTTTTGATCAGGTTATTTTATATAAAGCCAATTTGGAGTATGCTGATTTAACGGGTGCCATGCTGGCCGGGATAAACCTACAGGAAGCTAACTGTCAGGGTGCAAATTTTACCGGTGCGGACTTGTCCGAGGCCCGATTGTTTGGGGCTGATTTGTCACGGGCGATTTTGAAAGAAACTGACTTTATGAAGGCTGATTTGCGAAATGCCCGGTTAGAAATGGTTGATGCGCAAGGCGTTGATTTTTCAGAGGCTGATTTGTCTGATACGACGTTGGCAGGGGCAAATCTGACAAGCGCGGATCTTTCTGATTGTAAATTGCATAGGACTAATTTATCACGTAGTAACCTAACTGAAGCATCGCTTACACGGGCATGGGGGCGGCATATTCAGTTAGAAGAGGCAACAGTAGATACTCTCAAAGCGGCTGGCGCTAATTTTTGTGAAGGAAACTTCAGGTGTATCACGGGTAAAGAATCGGTTTGGGAAGAGGGTGATTATTATGGGGCGGACTTTTCTGGTGCAACCCTGCCAGGGGCGGAGTTTTCAACGTCCTACCTAGGCTGGGCGAAATTCAATGCGACAGACTTGACGGAAGCTGTATTCGACGAGGCTTGCCTGGTTTCTGCCGAGATGGTGCGGGCTAAACTGCTGAATGCGTCCATCCAGAAAGCTGACCTGACGCAAGTTAATTTACTTGAATCAAATTTATATGAGGCAAATATATGTTTCTCGAACGTGACCGGAACGAAGTTGGAGGGAGCCAATTTACGGATGCTAAAACACACGATGGACAACTGAATGAAAATAACAAGCCGGCATCGTATCTTGGGCCGGCAACTATAACAGGTGTACTGAAAAAATCTGGTGAGGTGGATGTGCGCATGCCCACGGGAAGCTATGCAAAGGCAGTGATGGCGGTAGCAGGATTTTATCGGCCCAAATTGGGCGATAAAGTATTGGTTATCACCCAGAATAATGAACAAGTTTATGTAATTGGCATTCTTGAGGGAGCTGGTTTAAATACCTGGAGTGTACCGGGTGACTTGGTGATTGAAGCACCGGAGGGAGGTATTCGGTTTGAGTGTGCAGGGCCAATGAAGATGAAGAGTCGGCAAAAACTGGATATTATCTCCCCGTGCCTGGCTTTACGGGCAACGAGACTAGAGCTTTCGGCACGCCGATTGGTACAAAAAGTAGATGATGCGTATTTGTGGGTTAAGGACCTGTTCCAACTGAGAAGCCGCAGGTGTCGGACGGTGACTGAGGAGAGCTTCCTGGTCAAAACCAAACGGGCGAGGATGAAGTCGGAAGGCGACTTCAATATCAACGGTAAGACTATCCATTTAGGCTAGGAGGCGTTATGTTTGAAGTTTGTACAACCTCATCACAGGGTCAATGCATGACCACCGGTCCAACGGATTTTTGCAAGACACCGACCCCGGGTGGACCAGTGCCCTTGCCGTATCCTAACATCGGGACGACCAGCGATGGCTCCGGTTCATCCAAGGTCAAGGTTTGCGGAAAAGAAGCCTTGCGCAAAGGCGATAAATTGAGCAAGTCTACTGGGGATGAGCCAGGCAACGCCGGTGGGGGAGCTAAATCAAGTCGTTTTAAGGGTAACGTTGTGTTAAAACAAGGGCAATCGAAAGTCAAGGTACAGGGAAAGGCTTGGGCATACCATACAGTGATGACTGAGCAAAATAATGGAAATATTGTTGGCATACAGAACGTGCCATGCCAATAGATTGTGGTGATATGGTGAAGAGCTTTGCGGTGGGAGGAATTGTCCAAAATGGGAATTCTGCGAATAGTTCTTTCATGTCCGATTGGCGATAGGCGATTTCTACGTTATGGCAAAAGGTCAAGTTCCAGGGGGTAACGCGAGTGGCAAAGGTTCGCCTGGGGCAAAAGGTACCACTGGTAGGAAAGGGAGGGGTGGTGGCGGAAAAGGTGGCGGCAAGGGAGGTAATAAAAAGAATAAACCTTGTAGCTGTTCGAAAAAGCCTGGTAAATCTAATAGAGACAAAGCCAATTCGACTAAAGGGGGAGGAAAGTCAAGGTGCCAGAATCCGAGTTGTGGGATGACTGGCGCACAGCGTGGCGCTATAGAATTTCGTAAGTTGATGTCGCAAAAACAAGCTGGCAAAAATGTGAAGCCAAGTTCGTTATTATATTGGCGAACCAAAGGATCAAAGATTGTTGCGGATCATAAATATCCCGCAACGAAAATAAAGAAATTACCTGGATTTGCAACGTTGGAAAAAAGAACAAATCTAGAAGCGGCCAGAAAGGTTATGACTGCACAGTTTAATATGCAAAAATTATGCGCTAAATGTAATCGCAAGAAGTCAGCTGGTGGGAACTTCCAACCCGATAAGTTGCAGGCAATGATTGACGGTTTTTTAAAAAAATGAACCTTTTTTTCTGAGGAAATAATTATGAAGGATAATGTCTACAGAAAAGCTTTAAAAGAGTACATAGGTGACGAGGGTGATTTTCAGTTTGAACTTGCACCTTTGTCCAGTTTTCCACAAGATATGCCAGTGGCTTGGAAAGAGTTTCTTAGTGCTGATGACCCTGTCAAAGGCATATTGGAGAAACTTTGGTATCCCTGGCGTGATCTTTTGCCTCAAACCATCGCAGAACTTGAACAGAAACTAAGGTTCATTGGGCTTTTGCAGACTCAAGAAATTCCTTTTTCCTTAATCTATGGCTTCGAGTGTGACGATGGGGAATCCACGTTTAATAGGGGTTTTCCGTGTCGGCTTATAGAGCGCGAGGAAGCGAAAGTACTAACGCCCGATTTTTTAAACATCTACAAAATACACAACGGTTGGACTGATATTCATGGATTCGCAGGGCCAATGCGAAGCGAAGAATGGTTTGATCTTACAGCTATTTTTGATGGAGTATATTCGGACGCTATTCCAGGAGTCCGTCTTGAAGACTTCCTCGTCATCTGTGACTCTGGTGGAACCGGGTACCTTGGGTACGATCTATCCAAATCACCACCTGTGGGGCTAGAGTGTTTTTTCAATGAACCAGTTGAGGTCGTGCCTGACGTTGTGCGAGCGCTGGATGAATTGATGGCAGTCCAACTTCATGATCTTACCTAATTCACAATTAAAATAGTTTTGTCAAAATTGGTTTCTACCTTGATCGAACAATCGGAATTGGCAGGAATAAAGCGTGAAGCGTTACGAGCGGATCGTTTTGTGCGTCAGTGCGAATTGGCTAGAAAACAAGCCTTCGTTTATAGAGACGGCAAGTTCTTTGCTAATTTGGCCTATCAACGAGCTTTCCTAAGCCAGGTTTGGCAAATCCAAGGAGTCCCGGCCAGTCAGATTGTTTTTTCACTACGGCAAGCAGTGCGTGATTTTATAACCGGCCTTGAATTAGGGTACCCAACTGAAGCGATTGAAGTCAATAACTGGTTTTATCGTTCACTTGTGGTTAACGATTTATCCTTGTCACATTTCTTGGCAGCGCTTCCTGATGACCTTTGGTTCTACGGCGATGAGTTTCCGCGATTCCAGGCATATTGGGGTTTTGCCCAATTGCGTAGACAGAATGAAGAGGCAACGAAATTTTTAGATTTCTTATATGGCCTGTGCTTTGAATCTGATGACGAACCGGAGGAAACCGAAGAAGAACAGCAAATTCAACGTGTTGAAGAAAATTTATATCACATAATGCATGCCATTTCCACAAAAGATGCTTATTCGGCGGCTATGTATTTACGCGAGCGTGCCCAGTTGAGACCTATCATTCCCTCAGAAGGGACAAGATATGAACTTTTTCAACCACTCGACCTCCTTGGGTTGGGCTTATGCAGTATAGCAAACCTGAAGGGCATGGACATCAATATCAACGAGCCATCTCTTCCTATAGTTTTATTGAGGGAAGCGTATAGAACGCAGCCATAATTCTTACTGCCGTACGACTGATAAACCATAAAGTGGAGTTAGGGATGGTTTCCGCCGGATGTAGCCGGGGTTGTGAGCTTGCTGAAGTATCTTGATGGGTTCTAAGATTTGATTTGGAGCCGATCCTTGCATGCTTTGATTAGCCCGATCACCCCATCGGGCATCCGTCCTACGCTTGAAGCTTTATGCCGGATATACCTTATTTATTGATGCCAGGGGGCTTATTTTTTCACGGTCAATTTGTTGGATTGGCACCATTAACCAATTCAAGTAAGTGTTCTTTGTATGGATCTGTGAGCTGATTAATAGCGTCTAGGTCAATCAATTCTTCGAATACAGACCTGCCAGAAAGTTCGGTGCTCTGTATGATCAGTTCATCAGGAGGAAGGATCGTTTTAATGGGACTCATTATGTATATTAATGGAAGATTTCCAAACTCTGTCGAAGGTTCTGAAAATTCTTTAAATCGAAGCGCTTCAAGCAGTTTTGTAAAATCTTGTCGTTTTGAGAATACTGAATGCATGACTAAAAGATGCAATACGCAAATTCTTATATCTGTTTTTCTTGAATTTACATTGCCGGTAAGCAGTTCTTTTAATTGTGACACTCCCTGATTTTTATAACCAAGCACCCATTTCAAAGGCGAAGCGATTCGGATTATATTATTTGTCGCTTCAGTTTTATAAGTGTATTCGTAAGGGGTTAGTTCAAGAGAACAACCAAATACTTCAATCGGGGACTGTAGCTCCTCCAATATGTTATAGAAGACTTTACTTTGCTGGAGAGATTTATATAATTCTTGAAGTTGCTTGAAAGTCGCATCTGAGCCTTTAACGGGTTGTTTGATGCCACTAATGTACTCGCCCAATACCAGTCTGGGATGAAATAATGGTTCAAGAGTGGCAATGTGAGATTTTAATTCTTGTTCCAAATAAGAGGAAATTGCCTTCGTAATCTTTCTAAGCTTGAGTAATTTGGGAATGTCAAAAGGCTCATTCATCTGTAGGAGTCCAATTATTTGAGTTTAATTGCGTTAGAAGAAAAACTTGTATTACTTTTTTAGTAACATTTAGAAGATTACTCGGAGCGTTAAGGTCTGTCAATTTTACTGAAGAAAGGAATATTAAATAAAACGAAACCTTCCTCATTTGAGAATTAAACTGTAATCCGCGTAGATGAGGAGTCGCATCAATTGCGTGAATGTGAAAGCTAAAAGTTGGAACGGATGAGACGGAAGGTGCCAACATTACCATGGGAAGCATTAAATGAGCACTGAATAAATTCAATAGTGAATATAACAAGCTAAACAGATGCTGCAACCTCGCAGCACGAGGAGAAAGAGCAATGTCACGAACATTATCAATCGGCATGACCGGCCAAGACGTCGCTGACCTGCAAGCAGCGCTCAACTACCACCTGCGACCGACTGCACCTCCACATACTCCACCCGGTCCGACGCGACTGCCACTCACAATTGATGGCAAATTTGGATCCAATACTGATGCGCGCCTCCGCGAGTTCCAACGTATGAACGGCCTTGTTGACGACGGCGTGGTTGGTCGAATGACACGACCACTGCTAACCAAAGCAAAGCAGGTCACGGTCAAAATTCCAATTAATACCAAGGAGGAGCCACCAATTAGTCATAGCCTCACATCGCTTCGCACTGCCGATATCTTTAGTTTTGGTTTAACGCCAGCTGCACAGATAAGCCCCGCTTCAGCACCGGTTGGTCAGACCAAGCCTTTGATCGCTCAGGTTCAGCTGCAGAACCGTCAGGTGCAATCAGGTGGCAACCTCACTCTCGATCCAATAATCGGGCCCGGTTCACAGTCGGCGGCATCGATTCTTAGCGTGCAATGGACATGGGTTGAGCAGCGCGACGGGAGGCATCTCGAGTTGGCTCTGGGCGGCCAGCTGGCAGCAGTACCACTCACCCTTGAGACTTTCGGACTAAGTTCAAGCGCACAGTCGTTCGCGCAGGTCACCATCACTGACGTGTTGGCGGTCGATGCGGCAAATCTTCATCTATTCAGCCCATCGGCCCAGATCAGCTACCAGGCCAACTTTGTCCAAGGGGTGCTCAAGAGCATGGCCGCAGGCGTTAGCATCCAGAATCAGATTGCGTGGGATTTGGAGAAAAAAGGCAATAACCCAGTGTTCTCACTCTTCTGTCAACAGCAGCTCGCCTGGACCTATGATCTTGCCGAGCGCAAAGGCACGCTTGCACCCGGAGCGCTGTTCGGCGCCACCTGGCAGACGAGCTTTTTCTGAAACCCGCATAAGACGGAACCGGGGGGCACCGCCGAATGTTACCAGAGTTGTGAACTTGCCAATCCATCTTATCAAGTTCAAAGATTTGACTCGGATTACCTCTGAATAATTTTGATGGGCGGATCACCTTATTGGGTATCCGCCCTTTTATTGTAACTTTATGCCGAATTATCGTCGCTATTCAAAGCCGGGAGGCATGTGCTTTTTCACAGTCAACTTGCTGAAACGGTGGCTGGATATTTTGGTCCGCTATATTAATGTTCTAAATGAAGTCCTGTGTGCTACGTGCAGGGAACAGCAACTACTTTATCCAACGAAGCCAACTACGCGAATTATGTAAATTCCGTGCATTGGAATCCAATCAAACATCGACTGATGCAAAGGGTAGTTAGCCGTGGCACTCGTGTTAAAAAAACGGATGCCGAAACTCAGGTGTTGTTTGAATTCATTGCGCATCGTTATGAAAGCGGCAGCTTAATCATCACCTCTAACCAACCTTTCAGTCAGTGGGATCAGATCTTTCCAGACACCATGATGACCGTTGCCGCTATTGACCGCATTATCCATCATGCCACCATTATTGAAATCGAAGGAGACAGTTATCGAAAAAAACAGAGCTTAAAAAAGTAGCCCATTTTTCAACCAAAACCGGCCAAGGTAATTGACGCGAACCGGACAAGATAGTTGACGCCAGACAGATCCTGTTCAATCCACCATTTGTATTTTGCTGTGTATTTGCAGACCATAATTTTGTTGACCGACAGATTTATTATACAATCCACTATAAGGTTTTTAATATGCGCATCAGCCATAATGAACCAGTAAATTTACATTCCTAATTTTAGGGGATCACAGATGAAATCAATCAATAAACGAGCTTGTTTTGACGATCCGTCTTTTACGCCTATAAAATTAGGCTATGTTTTCATGGTTGCAATCTTAACTGCCTTAATAGGTTGCCAATCCAGTTCTGTTTCTGATCTGAACAGAGCAGCTGAAGGCTATAGCCCACAAGATACCGACAAGCTTTTTATTGTTGATTGCCTGTTACCGGGGCAAATCCGCAAACTCGGCAGCCAAATGACTTATCTTTCTGCGCGACGCCCGGTTAAAACAACCGCTGGTGATTGTGAAATTCGTGGCGGGGAATATGTTGCTTATGACCGGGCCAATTACGCTTCAGCACTCAAAGTGTGGTTACCCCTGGCGCAACAGGGAGACGCCGAAGCTCAGGTCACTTTAGGTGAAATTTATGAAAAAGGCTTCGGTGGCGGCGTTGCTGATCCCAAGCTTGCTGCCCAGTGGTATTTAAAAGCCGCTGAGCAAGGTAATTCCCGGGCCAAGGTTAACTTGGGCTATCTTTATGAAAAAGGCCTCGGGGTCAAGCAAAATAAGGCTGCTGCCCTAAACTGGTACCGCAAGGCATCAGGCCTTGAGAGCTCGGATTTACAGTTTGCCTCTGCTGATGAAGTTACTGTACCCAGTAACTATCAACAACAATTGGAAGCATTGCGACAGGAATCAAGAGGCTATAAGGAAGAGGCTGAAAGCTTACGTAAGCAGTTGGATACGACTCAGCAACAATTATCCCTAGAAAAGCAAAAATTACTCATCATTGAAAATCAGCTTGATAATACTCGCAGCAAATTAAATCAGGAACAGGGGAAATCTACACGTAATGAAACACTGATCCATTCCCTGCAAAAAGATCTGGAAACCAATCAGTCAAATTTGGATACCCAACAACAACAAGTTTCTCAGCTTGAAAGTAAATTAAAAAATGAGAAAAATCAAATTATTGCCAAACAAGAAACTGAATTCACACAAAACGATTTTAAAGCCCAGTCGCCCTCTTTAGAACCTGAACGGTATCAAGTTTCCAAGCCCAAAAGAATATTAATCCATAAACCGGAACCCATTATTGCCAAGGCAAAGTCAGAATCCATTTCAAAAGATGAGCGTAATCGGGAGCAACAGACAGAATTAGCCAAAAATAAACTTGCAGAGATGAATGCTCAGTTACAAGCAATGGAGGCAAACTATCAGAATACTTTTCTCCAAATCAAAGTGGATATGGATAAGATTGATGAGAAATCAGGACAAGCGCAAACTACTCAAGACCAGCTATTTCTTGAAAAATTACGTGTCAATCTTACCCAGGCAAAAAGTGATTTATCAGATCAGGGAAAACAAATAAAAGAGCTAAAAAATTCGATTTCAGTAACACAAAGCTCCCTTGAGTCCCTGGAAAATCAATCAACTTTACAAGTTACCGGTCCGGTCATAGAAATTACTGACCCACCTATCACATTGACCCGCGGTAACCCTAGTTATCAATTACGATCAATTACTAAAACAAAAGCGATTGCCGGAAAGGTCGCCTCCTATTCAGGCTTAAAAAGCCTGGAGATAAATCAACAATCTATAGGGATTGACAAAAATGGACTTTTTAAATCAGAAGTAGCTGTTGTAGAACCCTTAACTGTGGTGAAAATCGTTGCCACAGACAAGCAAGACAACAGCAGCATAGTGACCTTTAACCTCCTGACTACTATCCAGGAAACAACGCAGGTTGCAAATGAAGTACCGGAAAAAACCATTTCCAGCTCCTACCCGTCGGTTAATTTTGGCCAGTTTTACGCGTTAATCATTGGTAACAATGATTACGCTAATTTACCCGCGCTTAAAACATCAGTGAATGACGCCAAAGCAATCGATGAAATTCTGCGGGATCATTACGGGTATAAAACAACATTATTGATTAATGCAAACAGACATCAGATCATGACTTCGCTAAATAACTTGCGCAATACATTAACTGAAAATGATAATTTGGTGATTTATTATGCTGGACACGGCGATATTGATAAAAAGGACCAAAGTGCTTACTGGTTGCCAACAGATGCAGAAGCAAATAACTCCGCTAATTGGCTATCCAGCCATGACATTACCCAATATTTAAATGTTATTTCGGCTAAACACATTCTGGTAATTGCGGATTCCTGCTATTCCGGCGCCATGACGACAAGCTCTATTGCGCGGATTCCTGATGACATGCCGGAAAGTAAACGCGAAAAATGGCTCAACTTCATGATCAACCGTAAAGCCCGAACAGTGATGACATCAGGCGGTGTAAAACCGGTACTTGATTCTGGCAGCGATAACCATTCAATATTCGCCAATGCTTTACTCAAAGCGCTCAAATCAAATAACGGATTAATGGAAGACTACAAGCTTTACAACACCGTTGCCAGCAAAGTTAAACAATCGGCATCCAATGTCGGCTTTCAGCAAATGCCACAATATTCCGCTATGCAACATGCTGGACATGAAGGCAGTCCGTTCTTTTTTGTACCCAAAAGTTAATTTTAGATATTTTTTACTCAAGCGTGTAATTAGACGGTTAGTAGCATTTTGAAAAGCTCGACCTGTTATTGAATATATTATGAACTCAGAAAATCACGATGATAATGATGCGACCAGAATTTCTCCAGCGGGTATAAATGACCTACAGCGAACAATTACTCAAAAACAGGATTTAGACGCAACCATTGATGTTTCTGCTACACTCAAAAAGGAAGTTACAGACAATGAAGCAACTACGATAGTCACAAAAAATGTTATTGACAACATTTCCGAACCAGCTTCATCAGAATTAAAAACTGGATCCCTACTTAAAAACCGCTTTATTCTTCGTGAAGTACTGGGTAGTGGAGGCATGGGAAGGGTATTTAGAGCAACTGATTTGCGCCGATTAGAGGCCCATGATGAATCACCAGACGTTGCCATTAAAGTTTTGAATGACGAGTTTAAAGATAACCCTGAACTCTTTATCGCGCTACAAAGGGAAACCAAAAAAACGCAACAACTGGCGCATCCCAATATTGTTAATGTTCACGACTTTGATCGTGATGGCGATAATGTTTTTATGGTGATGGAAGTACTTGAAGGCAAATCCCTCAAAGAATATATAAGTGAAACTGCTTCAAAAGGAATTGCTTTTAAAAAGGCATGGCCCATCATTAAAGGACTGGCTTTAGCATTGGCTTATGCCCATAAACGCAACATCGTTCATTCTGATTTCAAACCCGGCAATATTTTCATTAAAGAAAATGGTGAGGTTAAAGTTCTTGATTTCGGCATTGCCTGCGTTGCAACACGATCTGACAAGCATTCTGGTGACAAGACTATTTTTAATGCCAGAACCTTGGGCGCTCTTACTCCGGCTTATGCCAGTTTGGAAATGTTTGAGAATAAAGATCCTGATCCGCGAGACGATATTTATGCGTTGGCTTGCGTTACCTATGAACTCCTCAGCGGCAAGCATCCTTTTGGCAGACTCTCAGCTCAGAAAGCCCTGGAGGTTAATCTCCAGTCACCGGTAATTTCCGGACTAAACAGGCGGCAATGGAACGCTCTGTCTCATGCGCTGGCTTTTAAGAGAGAGCAACGAACGAGTTCCATTTCACAGTTTATTGATGAGATAGAACCTCGTTCCGGACTACCCTCGCTATTGGCGACAATAACGGTTATTGCATTGCTTGTTGCCGCAGGACAATACATTTATGTAAATTCAACTGTTGATCTGGTAGCCGATAAGGTGATTGCACTGACACCAGAGCAGGAACTAAAAATTAAAGATTTTTTGGAGCTCGCTCAAATTCATTTCGATGTGGGATATATAACCGCACCTGCAGGCAGTAATGCGTCATGGGCGTATCACCAGGTGTTAGACATTGATCCCTATAATAAACCGGCAAAAGAGGGGCTTGAAAAGATAGCTGATCTGGTTCTCCAAGAAGCTGAAAAACTATTTGAAGACAAAAAATATAATGAAAGTCTGGCAAAAATTGAAGAAGGATTAGAGGCCATTCCCAAGCATGAAGGACTTTTACAATTGAAAAAACAGATTATGCAACAGGTTACATCAAAAAATTAGCGCCCCTATCAGAAACTAATCAGGATCTATTGTTAAGGCTTTCAACAGTTAATTTCCAACCGAAAATCAATAGAAGCAGGAATCGGCATAATTACAAGACTTTCAAGTAGAGTGACAAAAATATGGACTTGGAACCTTCCATGAAAATTGCTGTGCGCTTAACCAGCATTTTTTGTCTGACTTTAATGACTGTTAGTTGTGCAGCACCGGAAGCACGCCTTAAAGAGGAAGCAGAGTACCTGGGTTTTGACCGGATCATTGTCCAAGGCACCGATTTTAAACATGTTGTGTATACCAATAAAGTTCAGAACAAGGGTAATGAGCTACATGTTTATTTGGATGGGGATGGGACGCCCTGGATCAATAATCGCTGGATTTCTGAAGACCCGACGCCTAGAAATCCATTGCTATTCAGGTTGATGTCGCTTGATACCGAGCAAGCTGTTTACTTGGGTCGACCGTGTTATCACGGGTTTAGCGATACACCACCTTGTCACTCCGGTCTTTGGACGAATGAGCGCTATTCTGCGGTAGTCATAAAAACCATGGCTGCTGCCTTGGATCACATTCTTAAGCCGTTACGCACGAAAAGAGTGATATTAATCGGTTATAGTGGCGGCGGCACGTTGGCCATGCTTCTGGCTGAGCAGGTACAGAATTTACAAGGCATCGTAACTATTGCCGGAAATCTGGATATCGAAGCCTGGTCTAGTCTACATGGTTATGCACCACTCATTGGATCAAAGAATCCGGCGCAGCAACCGCCCCTGAATCCGGCTTTATTTCAACTGCATTTGGCTGGAGGTAAAGATCAGAACGTTCCAGTGAGTTTGATCCGGCCAACTGCACAGCATCAGGATTCGGCACAACTGCTGTTAATGCCGGAATTTGATCATACCTGTTGTTGGGAGGAAATCTGGCCGATGGTGCTAAAAAACCTTATGCTCCATGGCAATAATCCAGAGTCGTCTACGAATAAAAAAGCGCTACCTTTTATTTATAGACTCCTCTCAGGGAGATATATCTAGTCAAGCATTCAGACGATTAGTGGATTCACGTAATAGGTATTTTTACGTATTGTAATAAAGACTTGTTTTGTATATTGTAGGCTTTTTCGTTAGCCAACTGATTTTTGTTGTTGATACCAGCATTTTAATTCCCAATCCTTGGATAAGCCCAGTGGAGGGAATTGTTTACAGGAGACGGAGCAATGTTAAAAAAAAATAAACAAGTTATTGCAGTGCTAGTGTTGCTTGCATTGATCTTAACGAGTGGAACGCAATCCTGTGCCACTAGACATTCCGAGATACCCGGCAACTTGTCGATAAAAGATGTTAACTTTGATCCATCTTTTATTACAGTCGGAGAGCATAGCAGAATCAAGTTTTCAGTGAGCCTTACCGATAACTCACCAATTTTTCCGTCTGATGAACTCATCCTCGAACAGCAGCGATTTTTGCCCGATGGCAAAAGCGTGTTTTTTCCTATCACTGAATTACACGATAATGGCAGAGACGGCGACCCAGTCGCTGCGGATGCGATTTTTACGGGCATGGCCCGTTTCCACGAGGAGGCATCAGGAGCGCTGCAATTACGTGTCGTGGCAATGAAGAAGCACCACAACCATACTCTCGTCTCAACGCCGTTCTCAATTCCAGTGCAGTACGCCTGCGGTCCTACAGGAAATATTTTGCCGGTCAAAGTCTTTGAGGGGAGTATAGGAAAACATCAATTTGAGAGTATCAAATTCAATGTCCCGATCGGTGGCAAGTCTATTCTTCGCTTGTTGAATGGTGCCCGTATCGGCGCGTCGTTTGATGAACGGATTGCAATCGCCAAAGTCTCCGTCAACGGGAAAGAGGTCGAAACCGTAGGTAAGGGCAAGAATGTTATTGAGTCAACGGTCTCATTAACTAAAGGGCCAAACCAACTTGATATATACGACGTTAAAGCGAAATCAGGGCAGCGTTTATCGGCCCGTATTGATGCCTGTGCGGATACTCTCAAGCTTAAGCCAGTGTCTGATACGCAACGGGTTGGTGGGGCTCTAGCGGCGGAAGCGACTTTGAGCGGCCTTGGCATGCCAGTTGAGAATGCGAACATTCGATTCGAATTCAAGGGGATCGGTACAGGTCAAGCAACGACAGCGTCAACATCGGGTTCTGGTCTAGCAACGACATCATTTTCGATACCGGCAGCCGGTGATGGTACATTGCGGGCCTCCCTCATTGACTCTAAACCTTCGCTCATGGACGTGACCACGATAAATGCGGTAACACAGCCATCTATCGAATTGGGCCAAGGCAGATCGGAAATAACGATAAAAACTCAGGAAGCGCTCCAAACACCGTTTTTCTTGTACTACGTTCCAACGGACAGTACGGCGACCGATGGCACGGTCCGACACGTCACCTTTACGCAGCATGTCGAACCCGCCACGGGGGGCATTACACTGATGACCGATAGCGTACCCGCTGGCGGATTTGTTGCAGCCGGGAGAAATGTCTTTTCCGTCGACGAGACCATCCAGGCATCTACCCCGGGGAACTACGCGATTACCTCGACCGGCACCATCCAGGAGACCGGCGAGACGGCCAGCACAACAATGACGGTAAGGGTGGTCGATCCTGCCGCGCCGGGGCCACTGGCGCTAGGCACTCCCTCCGCAAATCCCCCAGCCGTGGCCACAGCCCAAAAAGTCAAGGTAACATTCTTGTCGTTGGTGAGTGGAACATCAACGCCACCCGATATGCTTTTCCTCGACCAAGTAGACGCGACGGGCCAAGTCCTTAAGACCGGAATGGTACAATTGAAGGATGATGGCCAAAGTCCCGATGAAAAAAGCGGGGATCTGGCTTATACAGGATCTGTGGAACTTGATGCTTCTAGTTTAGGAGAGCGAAATTACCGTGTGAGAGCCGAATATTTTGGCAACACGGTGACATCGAGCGCGGTGGCCTTTGGTGTCACGCCCTTCCCCCTCGAAGCACGTCCTTCCGATCCCTCCAAATTGATAACCGTACCGGAAAATGGCGCTCAGATTTTTGCCGATGAAGTCATCGCCGAGTTCCTCCAAAATGTGTCCCCTAATCGTATCGAGGAAATCGCTGCGGCGGCCGGCACAAAAGTCGTGGGCGCCATCCCAACGCTCCGGATTTACTTGCTGGAGATTCCCGGCAATACGAGCTTCTCGGGGATACAGCAGGTTATCGCGACGCTTCAGAGCTTCAGCGAAGTCAAACAAGCTTCTCCAAACGAAAAGCCTATGCCCATGGGATTACCTAACGATCCTGGATTTGGCAACGGTGCATTTACGTTTTGCACACTCGACCAAACCTCCCAATCCCACCAATGGTATTTATACAATATCGGGGCACCGGATGCATGGAACTTAGTGGGCGGGGGCGACACGACGAAGGGTGTGGCAATTTTTGACGCCGGGGTGAACTGCCAGCATGCCGATTTAACAGGACAATGTATGGACGTATCCAATAATCCTCCTATTGTAGGTGATCACGCCACTGAGCTTGCGGGCATTATCGCGGCCAAGGCAGATAATAGCATAGGCATTGCCGGAACGGCGTACAACACTAATATATACCCTTACAGCTTTGACACCATTTACAACTTCTTAACGGCTGCCATAGTCAATCAATCCGTGAACGTTAATGCTCGGGTGAGTAATATTAGCCAGACCGTAAACTATGACAGTGCTTTACAACCGGGCATCGACGCCATTATCTCCAGCGGCCGCCTTGTCATAGCATCAGCTGGCCTGAGTAGCAATTGTACGGGCCCCAACGCAGCATCCAGCCCACAACCACAATATCCTGCTGCTGAGGGCAAGAACAAGCCGGGCTTAATCTCTGTTGGGGCCACGGACAAATCTAATCAGTTAGTCAAATCGCTGGGTAGTGGCGCGAGTTGTAGCGACACCCCCGTTGTGGAACTGTATGCACCGGGAATAACGATGTGCACAACGAATAGGGCCGGTAGTTACCATGAAGTCCAAGGAACAAGTTTTGCCACCGCGTTGACATCCGGCGCTGCCGCGGTCTTATGGGCATCAATGCCCTCCCTGACGAATATCGAGGTTGAAAACAGGCTAAAAACGAAAGCCGATCTCCCCGATGTCGGATCAGCGTTTGGAGTAAAGAGCAAGCTCAACATTTCTAACGCCATCAAAAACAAAAACTTGCAGATAAACTTTAAAAGTGAGTCTGCTGGGTTTCTTAATACATTCGGATATTACTTGAAGGACACCAAGGAAGCACATATCCTACTTGAGGATGTAGACATTGATGACGCCGGCAGCCCAAATACTCAACTAGTCAATAATTTTAAACAAGATTTCTACTCAACTAACCAAGGCATCGCAAATATCGGCTTCTTTTTAATACCTAATGGCTACAGCCAGAATCAAGCGTATTTCACGACATATACTCCGGTAATATCGAATCGAAAGCTCGTGGTTCAATTGGAAAACGGTAACTGGCGAGTAAGAGACGAGGCTGCAGGTATCACTCTAAGAGGTAGCCCTGTAGCGGGGCAGACAAATGATGCATACTTTACTGATCCGTCGCTAAATCCCGGCGGCGAAGTGCACATCCGTAAACAAAAATTTAAGACGATTAATGATTGTTCTGCGGATGAATCAAGCCTGCCCGATTTTAACCCTGATCTATATGTAATGTGCTGGGAAGACCAGCCATTCTCGGTATCTGATAAGGATTACAATGATTCCGTATTAAGTATCACAATAACGCCGCAGTGATTCGCACTCCGCAACATTTTGACTTAGTTTATTATGACTTGAGATTGAAAAGCTAAACGATTAACGACATACACAGGTTGAACTGGAAAACAGCTTCAGAATAATCAACACTTAAACGGAATGCAAAGATATGTATAATATTCAGATGGTAGCCGATATCGGCAAGCAACTAGCGTATTCGCACTGCGACACCCGAGGGTTGCCGCTCTTGGGTATTTGTCGCCCAAACGCAGTGTTTCTTCTTGCCATGGCATTCAATATATCGGTCTTTTACACGCCCCAAGGGCATTCGCAAACCCTAAATGCCGTTGTCAATCAGCAATTAGAAGTTGGTCCTAACCTAATAGCCTGTGAAGCACTCCTCGGAAACGATCCTATAAGCGTATTGGTCGGTCCACTTGCTGGCCGCACGCTTTGCCGTCGTCCTGTGCCTCAAGCAGAGGCATCGTCATCAGCAGCAACCGGCGGCGGTGCGGCTACGACGACTTCTCTGCCGATGATAGTGCTAAAGCGACTCAAGAAGGGCGAGGATAAAAGTACAGCGGCGGGAGGCGGTGCGAGCGCAGATGCTATTACCGATCTTGGAAGAGGTTGGAACGTTTTTATGTCCGGCGAGTATCAGAGCCTTGACAAAAAATTTACAATTTTTGAGGATGGTTACAAGTCGGATATCGGAAGTTTTACTGCGGGTGTTGATAAACAGGTTACTGAACAAATTCTGGCAGGGCTGGCCTTCAATTATACCCATCAAAGCGGTAACTTTTCCAGCGCTGGCGACTTTAACAATAACTCCTACGGCGGCCTTACCTATGCATCTTTCACCCCAATCGAAAACTTGTTTATCCAGATGAATGCCGGGGTCGCCTACAAGAATTACGATCGCAACCGTCTGGCCACCTTTACTGAGATTAATCCAGAAACTGGAATTATTCGAACAAACGTCGCAAACATTACCGGCAGTAACTACGCTGGACAAGACTATAACGCCGGTACCCTTGCTGGGTATGACATGAATTTCGGTAGTTTTACCATTGGCCCACGAGCCAGCTTTAACTGGGTTAGAAACAATTACAACAGCTACAATGAAAGCGGGAACTCGGGGCTTGAATTGCGCATCAATAATGACCATCGAACCTCCCTTCAGTCCCGTTTTGGCGCCATGGCATCTAATGCCTTTAGCACCGGTTTTGGCGTCATCGTTCCTCAAGCGGGTGTCGACTGGATACACGAATTCGCTAATAATCAGCGTGACATTTCTTTTAGCTTCGTGGGGGACACCCGTAGCAAGACCTTCACTTTCCAGAACCAAAGCCCTGACCGAGACTTTCTAGAGATCAATGCCGGCAGCTCATTGGTGTTGCCTCATGGCATACAGACTTTCGTCAATTACCGTGGTATCGCAGGCAATAGTTATTACAGTGGGCATGGCGTCAATGCAGGGGTAAGGCTGGAGTTTTAAGAAGCATAAAGGGGAGCACTATTTTTTTGAAAGTTTGTTTTGGGTAACCATCAGGCGACAACGTAGCGGTGTTTACGTGATTGCTAATGCCCAGGGGTCTCAGCCGACCGGAAATTCTCGTATCTGCCCAACGAGGGGTAGCTCACATTATCCCAATGACTCGACGCGATTTCTCCCATATCGCAGCAGTCCTCCCGAATAGAGCTGACAAGCCTTTGCGAATTTCGAAACCTTGCTCGGTAATACTTCAATAACTATATCAGCACAGTAGGAATACTGTTAGGATTGTAAGAGGACAACGGACTGGGCCATTACAGCCCGCTTTCATTAGTAGCCCTCACTTTGCTTTGTTGCGAACTGCGCTAGAGGAGGATTAAACTTAAAGCCAAAGTGCTTAGGGTCTTCCCCTATAACTGCCGCAGAAAATATATAGAAAACATAATCGTATGTCTCTTTAGGAATTTCATATTGCTGGATGAATTTCCAGAAATTCTTGTCGCGGGGGTTATCGGGCATTTTCTTGATCATGCTTCTTACCCGGTTATGACCGTAGTTGTAACTTGCCATGACCAATAACCCTGAAGCCTGTGCTTCGGTGCTGTAAATATATTTTAGATACTTTGTCGCGGCGAGGGTAGCTTTGTGGAAGTCAAACCGGGCATCCTGCTCATCATATTCCCTAACGTCTGCCAATGGGCCAGATTGAAGTCCATATTCCTGCCCAGTTGTTGCCAGAAACTGCCATGCGCCTTTAGCCACTCCGTAGGGTGTTTCAGGGCCAATCGCCTGGGTATCATAATTACTCTCCTGAAGCGGCAGATAAATAAAATACAGTGGTAAACCCTCTTTCTCCAAAGCAGAAATAACTTCAGGCGCGTAGTTGTTTTTTTCCAAATGCTCCATTGCCTGCTGCATTCTTGACGAATCCTGCCAGCGCTTAATATACTGCCTGACCTCCTCGGCAAATCCATCGGGCAACTCCAGTTCACTCTCACCAAACTCCCTGGCAACCTTGGTGATCAATTTCTCTTCGTAACTCGCATCACTGGGGAATCTGATCCGGAAAGACGTAGCTTCTTTTACATATTGTTGATACTTGGCTGTCATGTTTTTCAACTTATTCTTTTCAAGCTCCACACGCGCCTTTTCAACTGCAATTTTTTCCCGCTCGGCTTTAATCCGTTCTTGTACAGCCAGCTTTTGACTCACAGCTGCTTTTAAGGTTTGTTCCAGTATCTCCGCACTTTGGTCTATCATCAGTTCTGACTTGGACATACTGACTTCAAGCGTTTTAATGTCATAGAACATATCAATCGCCAAGGTGCGTGCATTAGAAAGCGCAACCTGCTGGTAGGCCACCAACGCAGCGGACAGTAGAAACAAAACGCCCAATATCCAAATGACTTTGTTATATTTTTTGCCGCGGCTAGTGCGGTCTTCGTGGATCAATTTACGCACCATACGGGTGTAGTCCCCGGAATCCTCAGCCTCTTCCTTCGCCAACAAGCGGGCTTTAATTGCCTCTTTAGATAAATTTCGACGACCGCTTTTATCCTGCTCAACAACTACAGAAGCAAGTACAGTGGCATCCGCTGTTGTTGTCTGCATCTCTTCTTCCGCCTTTTGGTCAGTGGCCTGAATACTCAGAGTTATGCCGGAATTGCCCAATAAAACCGATGCGGGAAAATGCAGTTTAGTTTTACGCTCAACCAACTTGTCCTGAATATAAATGCCATTGGCGCTGTTCAAATCATAAATCCACCAATCGCCATTTTCCTTTTTAATCTCAAGATGCCGGCGACTGATCTCTCCATTCGGGATAACAATATCGTTAACCTGTGAGCGTCCAGCAGTGAAGCTATCTGTAAAAAAAAACTCTTTTGTTATATTATCAGGCGCATTAACCAAACTAACATTTAATCCAAGCTTCAATATCTTAGTACGATCCGGATTAACCTTCTTCAGGATGTCTCCTTGTGGCATGATGACGGTCTTATCGTCCTGCATGTGCGCTCATCCTCATCTAGTCTAAGTCCAAACCTACGTTAATGAACCTAATGAGTTAAAAAAGGGTTTTTTTGAGTTTTTTAGATAACATCATTTTCTCCAGAGTAAATTAACACAAGTAATTCTCGGCATTCTTCATAAAAATCTAAAAGTAGTTGACAGTTTTTTTATCACAAAAAAATGATAATAATCTCTGTAGATACGGGTTAGGCGCTAGCCATAACCCGATACAGACACTTCGATTTGTCAGGTTACGGTATCGCTAACCCGATCTACGCGACGGTAATTGCAAAAAGTGTAAACCTCGGAATGAAGGAAGCCTAATTCTCTTTAGTGTATTTATAAAAATTACAGGCATGAGTATGCCGGATAGATCAAAATTGACTTAATTATCCACAGTTATATTATACAAATTAGCTACAATCTTCTAGCATCTTAAAAAGCACATACCGGAAATTATAATAGACATCTTTCATAAATACAGTCGTAGCGGAAGTTAACAAGAGCCGCCACTAAATTTCATGTCAATGAGTAATTCTTGTGCTTGCTCCGATAAACAACTTTGACGATCCTGAAAATCTTGCATCGGCGATTGACATGCTCAATGAAAACACGTTGATTTGATAGTATTTTATTGTGGGCTTTATCTTCTGCCGAAAGAGGTTGGTCTTTTTTCTTTTTGATCGGCAAAGTCGAGTTCTGATGGTATTTGTGTTTCCCTTGGCATCCCGAATCCGTCAACAACAGGGCATCGAGATGCAACAATAGGCGGCTGTCTTTGAAATGTTGCTGGCCTTTACCATTACAATAGCGGTTGGCTGGAATTGGCCGTACTGATTCTGTCGAATATAAAAATCATATTTTTTCGGGCATAAGGTATTGAACGGCACGCCTCTTAAGGTGTATTCTGACAGCAATCAGAGAGTGAGGATACAGTCATGAGCCACCCTATAAATTTATTACGGGTCATTTTTCAGGATCCGATCAGCGGCAACATCCATTGGCGCGAAGTCGAATCGTTGCTTCATCACTTGGGGGCCCGTGTCGAACCCAGTCATGGCGCCCGTTTTCGTGTAGTTCTGAATGAGGTTGAAGGCGTGTTGCATCATCCACATCACGGTAGTGTCTGCACTAAACAAGACATTAAGCATCTGCGTGAATATCTGGCGCGGGCGGGCATCAGTCCCTCACTCTACGACCTGTAAACAGACAGATAGCGCTCTGAACCTCCTGTGTCCCTTTTGAGTAAAATTTTTAACCGGGCTCAAAATCAAGCAGGCACAGTTGTTTGGCTTTATGTAAGCGTCCGTTTAACAAGGCCTGTTTAAGGGCTTCAATACGCTGCATATAAATTTCAGTTTGTTCACCAAAGGCTTGGGGCAGATGATGACGTTCCAGGCGCGACAAATGACCATCAAAAGCGGCCGACACACTGAGTAAATCAAGTATAAAATAACGTTCCCGCGCGGTGACCTCATTAAGTAAGGTTAAAAAATCTGCCCAGTTATCATACTCACAACGCTCATCTGTTTCGAAGTTTTTACACAGCGTGCTTAATAAAACCAGCATATTTGGATGATGATTTTGTGACAAGACCATCATGGTCGCGATCGCCCGAATAGCGCCTTCTTTGGCCTTGGGCGATAACTGAGAAATAAATTCGGGCTGCATGATTTCATCGGTAATATGCCGCGCCAAACGATTACCAAACAGTCGCAACCGGGCTTCTCTGGCGACTTTATACATGACGACTGCATCCCAAATACCGGTGACCGGTATCGCAACCCAGGCAAAACCTAAACGTGAACCGCCTTTGCCAAAAACACGTACGCAAACAAATTTAATAAACACGCTACTTAACAGTACCTTGGCTTTGTATAACAGGCCTATAAACAATAAGCCGGATTTCGGGACATGTTTAAGCGGATCAATGCCAAGGTAGTGAATAACGGGATCAGGAACTTCCAAAGCGGCTCTGGCCAACATATTAGGCACCGTATAAGCGTCGGTCAAAAACAGGTCGTCATGCCAATCATGATGTCCCGTTAAGCAGGCAAGCCGGTGTACGGTTCTCAGTCCCAACCAAAATAATACCGTCATTTCAAGCACCAACATTGCAATAATCAGGAGCAGATAACAACTGTAGTAAAGCAAAGTGTCCAGGCGTCCCGCATATTTCCATTCAAACCACACACTCACTACCGTGGTTAAAGCGCCAATACCAAAAGCGATGAAAGCGGCAAAACGGGTAAGGTTATTGGCGGCTGAACACAGACTATCATCCGATGGCAAATCATCAATTGCCACCAATGCGTCTGCGTCAGTAATGCCGGCTTTTTTGGCCAGATAGTGATAATACTTTACGCCCCGGTCTTCTAAAAAACCGGCCGGTTTTTTGCGCTGAAAACTCGATTTACTGGTGGTTGAGGAGCGCTGTGACATAGTGATTATTGAGTTAATAGCGTTACAGATGCCCTATTATTTCGCAAGTCATCTTTATATAAGTCGTCATTGTAACGCAAACTCACCCGTTTATTTTAGTCGTATCCTTGGCGTGAGCACTTAGGAGAAAACCGGCCGATTTTTGCCTGTCAACTTCAAAAATTAACCCTTGCCAAGGGTTGCTTTGAATAATTTCAGGTGGCTGATTTGCAATCAAGAAACTACCTTAGCGAAGTCGTGAAATTAAATGGGTAATCCTGCGTTGAGAGCGCTGATTTTTAACCGCCATTGCCAAGGCTTTCGTCTGTGCAATAACCACCACTAACTGTTTACCTCGGGTAACACCGGTATAAAGTAAATTTCTCTCCAGGAGCATGAAATGTTGCATTGCCAAGGGAATAACAACGACAGGATATTCAGACCCTTGAGCTTTGAGAATGCTGATGTGTAGATTTAAATTATCTCCAATCATAAACTAAACTTCTGAAAAATTATTTTATTTAAAATAGAAAAAAATTCGTATAAATACCTATAACAACTAACTTTAAAAACAAGCTGTTTTAGTATTAAAATGTGCGTCAATCATACTGAGTCAGTACTTCATTAAAAGCCTTCCTTGTCAAATAGCATTAAGGATTGTTATGATTAAAGTATCGTAGTGCTTTTGCGGTTTAAGTCTCCTGTAATCTGTCTTCTCAAAGCATTTTTTATGCCATTTTAAAGCATCAGTATTGACGCTAAGCTAAGATATTGGAGGCACCATCAAATAATAATTAGAATGTGCAAACCAGATCAATGTAGCGTAATCCGATAATATGTTGGGTAGTGTTTATTGCCAATATTGCTCTCTAACATTGCACTTTGTGCGTAGCCTAAATGAAAGCAATGAGGAGAGCAGATAATGGGTAAATCCAATTCTAAAAAAAATAGCGATAATAAATCTGGGAAGAATTCACAACAACAAAAAGCTCAAGCCCTGCCTGAAACTGTTGATGTTAGTGAGGAACACCAAATCCCGCAAACTACTGATACACAAGACCATACCCTAACAAAATCAAAAAAATTCGCTTTAAAATTTACCTTCTTTAAGGACAGGTTTAAAGCCGATACTTATAGCCAACAGGATAGTCCAACAATCATATCTACTCTGGATAATCAAACAACCTCTCAAAAACCTACCATTACCCCGGGTTCGGATAGCGAACACCTGCTTCAGGAAAAATGGGACGCACGAGACAGAGCCTTAAATTTTTACGATAGACAAGTTCTGGATTTTCTGGCGCCAAAGATGCAGGAATTTATAGCCCGTCAGGAATTTTTGTTTATCGCCACAGCCGACCGTAACGGTGAATGCGACTGTACATCAAAATTTGGCAAACCTGGTTTTATTCGGGTACTTGGCAATAAATATCTGATATATCCTGAATACCGAGGCAACGGAGTATTTGCAAATAGTGGCAATATGACTGAAAACCCACATATCGCCCTGCTAATGATAGATTTCACCAAAGATACTGTGGGGCTACATGTTAATGGTAAAGTTAAAATTATTTCTAATGATGAACTACTCCAATATACTGACAAACTGACTCAAGATGTTATTGAAGAAATCCATCTGGAAGGCAAAAAATGTCCCGAGCGCTGGATAATGATAGAAGTTGAAGAAGCCTATATTCAATGTTCCAAGCATATCCCGCTGATGAAAAAACTGGATAAAAAAATCGATTGGGGCACGGATAATATGGCTGCAAAAGGCGGAGATTATTTTCAACTAATGGATATTCCACTTTATGATCGCGTAGGTGGAGACAAAGCCATGGAGGTCTGTGTGGATTTGTTCTATCAGAAAATTCTGCAAGATGATCTGGTCAGTCATTTTTTTCAGGATACTGACATGGTTAGCCAACGACTGAAGCAAAAATCATTTTTAGCAATGGCTTTCGGTGGTCCTTATCAATATTCGGATTTGGATCTGCGTGCGGTACATAAACTCTTAAAAGAAAAATACGGATTATCAGACGAGCATTTCAACCGGGTTCTCGACATTTTCAAAGAAACGTTAATTGAACTGAATATATCCGCCAATGAACAGCAAAGAATGATGGAAATCATGGAAAGTCTGCGTGACACCATATTAAACCGATAAGCGCACTGACAATTATCATCAGGCGTGTCAATTTAATTAAAAAACCTGAGAGTGAGGTGTGATTATGATTAAAAATGACGATTTGAAACCGGATGATAATTTATTTTGGCGCCAAACTTTTTTCTCCGATCAGAGGCCACAGCAGCCAATACGACCTGTCAAGCATGGCATCACCACACAACACTCGGAAAAAATCGGTGATGCTGGCGAACTTTGGTTAAAACAATTGTTTCAAGCAAGACACATAGAACAAAATTCTGTGGATAAAATGTGGATCTACAAATCAGGAGTCATTGTTGATGAAATTCCCCTGAAACATTTTGTACGGGAAACGATTATTGGCCGACATCCTGATGCCGATTTACAACTTGAATCACCCGGAATGGCCATGTTTCATGCCGTTATATTGAATAGAGATGGGAAATTCTATATTGAAAGCCTGGACAGTAACAACGGCATCCTGATTAAAAATAAAAAACTGAAGCTCAATAAATCAGTTCAACTTCATGATGGCGTGCAAATAGATATTCCCGGTTATCGACTGAAATTTTCTATCGCCAATGCGCCAGGTTGTATTGATGATGCTGTCCTTGAAGCCGATGAACTGGATCCTATACCGGATTTTTTCTATAAAGCGCCACCACCACCGCCCAGTCCGTTGTTGATTAATATGATAGAAAATCCGGGGCAACTAAAAATATGGAGTGAAGGTATCACTCACCTTAAGGTTGTCGATATTATTGAAGAAACCCATGATTGCAAAACTTTTCGCCTGACCAGTGAAGAACCAATGCTCTTTTACTATAAACCAGGACAGTTTATTACTTTTATACTGAGAATTGCTAATCAAGAAGTCAATCGGTCTTACAGCATGTCTTCCAGTCCTTCAAGACCTCATTTATTGGAGGTGACTGTCAAAAGAATGCCGGGCGGACTGGTTTCAAACTGGTTTTGTGAACATGTTAAAGTAGGTGACGTGCTAACCGTTAAGGGACCTGCCGGAAAGTTTACCTGTTTTAATTATCCCGCCAATAAAATACTGTTTATAGGCGCTGGTAGCGGTATTACACCGATACTTTCCATGAGTCGCTGGATTGCAGATACCGCTGCGAACGTAGATGTAAAATTATTGGCTTCTTTTAAATCACCGGCAGACATTATATTTCGCAAGGAATTTGAAATGCTGTCAGCTCGTAACCGAAGTTTTGATATCGGAATAACGGTAACATCAGGATCGCACGGCACGGAATGTTGGGCAGGATTGACTGGACGGATTAATGATCACATGCTGAATATGTTTGTTCCCGATATTCATGAACGCGATATATTTTTGTGTGGCCCCAAACCTTTTGCCGACAATGTCAAAATATTATTGCGTGATATGGCGTATGACATGTCACGTTTTCATACCGAAAGTTTTAGTTCAGGACGTTCTGCACAACAATCTTGCTCTATCAACAAATCGTTGCAACTTGAAGGACTGATACACAAAGTCACTTTTACCCAATCAGGAAAAACAGTCGATACCGATGAAAATGTAACACTATTGGAACTGGCGGAGGCTCACGGCATTGAGATCGATTACAGTTGTCGCAGTGGCACATGTGGTGAATGCGAGGTTAAATGTAAAGGCAAGGTAAACGTTAGTCCATTTTGTGAAATTGATGCTAAAACCAGAAATGCCGGATTCGTCTATGCTTGCAGCAGTACTGCCCGATCTGATCTTGAGCTTGATATATGATAACAAGCAACCTTTATGAGTATCCTGAATTTGTAAGCTAAGATACAGTTTCAACTGATGACGGCAGACAGTTGACGGCAGACAGTTGACGGCCATTATGCAGTCGTTCGAAAATCAGGGTTCTATGTCAGTTACAATCCCTGCGTCAAATACTAACTATCCGGTAATTGTCGCCTAACAACTAATTTTACAATGACTAACACCACGATTGTCCTACGTGTTATGGTTATTGGTATCAATCCATAGAGCAAATTCTGGAGCTAATTTAAAGTGGCGATTAATTTAGGTAAAAGATTTGTTGAGTAACAACATGCAACCAGAAACTGTTGATGATGCCGCCATCCTGTTAATCACAGTATTGGATCTCAATATCTATCAACGTAATCCAACAACCATATAGAGCATAGCATGGAAAAAATGAATACAGAGCAGCAAGAGGTTTTGAGTAAGGTGCCAGAGGTGACACTAATCTTCTGGATCATAAAAATTTTTGCCACGACACTCGGAGAAACCGGCGGAGACGCTGTATCCATGTCGATGAATCTTGGCTATCTGGTCGGCACTGAAATATTTTCGGCATTGTTCATTGTTGCGGTCATTGCTCAAATATCAGCGAAGAGGTTTCATCCTGTTATCTACTGGACCACCATTATCGCCACAACAACGGTTGGAACGACACTGGCTGACTTCGCAGACCGTTCGCTTGGTATCGGTTATGCGGGCGGAACGGCTATACTGTTTACTTTGCTTATGGCATCACTGCTCATTTGGCATCGCGCGATGGGTTCTGTCGCAGTGGATACCGTCAGTTCACCGAAATCTGAGATATTTTACTGGATAACAATTATGTTTTCTCAAACCTTAGGTACTGCCCTCGGTGATTGGACGGCAGATACAGCAGGTCTGGGTTACGGCGGTGGAGCTATGGTGTTTGGCGCTATGTTGGCGGTTATTGCAACAGCCTATTTCCGAACAAAGATTTCCCATACGGTACTCTTTTGGGCAGCATTTATACTTACCCGACCCCTAGGTGCTGTGGTTGGCGACTTTCTGGACAAGCCTATAAGCAAGGGCGGTTTAGAGCTAAGCCGTTACTCAGCATCAGCGGTATTGTTCTTGTTAATTGTTTCTTGCATATTCATCTTTTCGCATAAACCAGCAAAACAGGGTCATTGAGGTTGGTGATCTATTAAGTATCGGCAACGACTTGGTTAATAGATCGCCTGCTTTACGGCTACCAACTTAAGCCGGGACTCCGCGCTCGCGGAATCAATAGGCCAGCTTTATTTATCAGTCCCGCTTTAAATTGGTAACCCGACATCGCTATTGGTAGGTTTAAGTTGATAACCAAGAGTAGGATGGGTAGAGCAGCGCGAAACCCATCGCTTAAGGAATCAATTATGATGGGTTTCGGCTATCGCCTCTACCCATCCTACGTCTTGCTCGAGGCAAAGCACTGTGCATAAAAAGACACTGGTCATAAGGGGCGGGGGCTGACTTTGCCTTCGTCGAAGCCATGAAGATTTAAATGTCAGCTATCGAGAATGGCTTTTCGAAATCAGCCAACTCACAGTTCCTGCCGGTCTCTACTGGCCGCTTCATGGCGATGAATTTGGCAGAATGAAGTTCGGTGGTTTAAATACAAGATGGACAACCCTATTAGCAGCTTGCCGGCGATTATACGCATGCGTATGTTAGCACACCCCTTATGTGTGATAACGTAGAGACTATGGCTAGTTTTTCGATTACAATGTTTTTAAGCTTTTGACGGAACTATGGCTCTAGGTTGATATGACTTGCTTATCTTCAGTCATAAAATAGTACAGGAAGTATAGTAATAGCGGATCAGTATAAAAGATGTTTTTTTAATGATTATCACAAGAGAGAATGGTTATGAATAGAGATACTTATCTTGGTTTGGCCTTGGTTGCTTGTCTGGGTGTAGTTTCAGCACCTTTGTTAGCAGAACTTTCATCTGCTCCTGAATATCCTACACAAACCAATGAGCCAATACCCACCTTTAATGAACACCAAGAGCCTTCTGAACTACAAAGACAAAAGGCGGAGCATAAAACTGCGCCTGCAAGAACGCCTGTAGAACGCCCCGCTCAAACCAATGAACAAATACCGACCTTTAATGAGTACCAGGAGCCTTCCGAACTTCAAAGACAACAGGCGAAGTAAAAAGGTATCGCTAAATAAATATACCAATGACACACTGCACTGGCACGATAACATCAAAAAGCACTAGCAACTCACGAAATAAAAACTCAAGTAATCTGATGGTTGCTTACTTTATTGGAGTTTAATCAGGAATTCGCTAATTCATTAAAAAATTACCCAGGAGTCTGTTTCATCATGCAAAACAACAGCCGTTTATTTTCTTTTATTCTGTTTTTTGTTGCATCAACGGTTTTGGCGGAAGAATGGCATTCTTTGTCGGATCAACAGACGCTAAGCATATCGGGAATTGCCGCTGTTGATAGCGACCGCTTTTTGGTTGTCCATGATAATAAAAAATCAGATCAGCCTCGATTAAGCATCGTAAATTGGCAAAACAAACAAAGACCCACACTATCACCGATTAAGTGGTGTGATCAAAGTCTTCCCATAGATTTAGAGGCTATCACTGCAATTCCAGGCCACAAAAACGACTATCTGGTTTTAGAAAGTAAAGGTAAAGTAACCCGAATTCAATTAGATCCTGATAAAATTGCCTGCAAAACGATAGCGCAGTTTGAAATCCCTACAGCCACGCCTGAGAGCAATATGGAAGGTTTAGCCCTGCACTGCATTAAGAAACACTGTCTATTGGCATGGGCAGAACGAGGCGATGATAAAACGCCCGCCAAACTTTCATGGTCCGGTTTCAACATTGAAAAAAACAGACTTAAAAAATCGCCAAGCAGTTCCTTTAATTTTAAAGCGCCTTATCCGGAAACTGATCTTCGCTCCATCAGCGATATCGCTATAGATAGTGAGGGTGCTGTATGGGTAAGTGCTGCGTCTGACCCTGGTGATGATGGTTTTTTTAAATCGGCACTTTACAAAATAGGTTCGTTTACAAAAAAGAGCAAGTGGATACCCTCCAAAAAAATCACCTCAGCGGCTACCTATGAAAGTGAAGATATTAAAATTGAGGCACTGGTTTTTACGCCAAGTGGGCTAATCATGGCTACCGATGATGAAAACAAAGGCGGCAAGATAGCCATTAAGTTAATTAAGTAAACTGCGACCGACAACCGGCCAAATCCTGCCGCCATTTAAGTTCAAGTAACCCGACACATTCGCACCATAGGTGATGATATTGGCTATTGGTAGGTTTAAGTTAAAAGCCAAAAGTAGGATGGGTAGAGCAGCGCGAAACCCATCGCTTAAGGAATTTTCGGCTATCGCCTCTACCCATCCTACGTGCTACATTAACTGTACTGCTATCAGCTATATCGAGTCCCTAAAATATTAGACAAAAAGATAAAAGGCCAAAATGGATAGTGCTATGAGCCTTCTATTTATGTCCATTAAACGGAAGTTTGATGAGCATCCTAAAAACTACCATTTTTGGATAGTGAAAGAGGGGTAAAAATGTCAAC
This sequence comes from Methylococcaceae bacterium, assembly GCA_037129595.1. Lineage (GTDB taxonomy): Bacteria > Pseudomonadota > Gammaproteobacteria > Methylococcales > Methylomonadaceae > Methylobacter_C. The sequence continues at coordinate 78,021 of JBAXUR010000003.1, forward strand.
ATAGCGGTAAATCTATCAAAACAAGTAAAGTGTTCACAAATCAAAAGAATTGGTTACGCAAGACAGCGTCATTTACCCCGGTACTTGGCAATAATGTTGCCCTCTTCACCATCAAAGCCTTTAATACGAATTGCCATGTGTTTCCCCTTGCCTTAAAAATTATTATTTATGCGGTTGCTTGCTCAACCAGTACATCAGCCAGTTTTTGCTGTAACTGATTGGCTGCGGTGAGGCGGGATTTTAGTTGGTCGCAGATTGCCATGAGCTCATCGACTTTGGCGACGATACGAGAAATTTCTTTCAAAGGTGGAAGTGGTATAAGAACCGATTCAAGAATTTCGAGATTTATATTTTTCTGTGCCGTGGCTGGAGCAAATTTCAATAAATTTTCCCGTGCAGTCTTCATAAAAGCAAGCAGATATTTAGTATCGTTTAATGGATCACAAGGCACGAATCCAACAACACTGTCTGGGAAGCAAGCATCAAATCCTAGTAATGCCGAATCCGCAATATTTGCAGCAATCGTAATGCATAGTGTTCCGACAGGCCACATTTTGCTTTGCGCCAAGCCAACGTCGCTATATTTGGAATGGTATTCACTTATTACGTTGATTGCTCGTGCAACCTCACCAGTTTGTACTAAAGGATAAATACCCGGATTGAATAGCTTTGGATCGTTTCTTGGGCGGTGCTTCGATTTTCCTCGTCCGAATTCACCAAGTTCAGGAAAATGAGCCCATTGCCATCCTAATGGCAGATCAAACGGTTTTTCTTCCTCTGTTATTGCCGCGAGCGGTTTGGATTTTTTGATTTTTCCTTCGGCAATCAGTTTGGCTTTTTCAGCTTGGATGCGTTTGAGCAATTCACTTGCTGGTTCGTCGTTCGGGTCTTGCGGGACGAGTTTACCCATGACTGCCAGTTGGAGTAGGGTTTGCTTGAGGGCGTCGATGCTGGTTTCGGTGGTGAACAGAGTGTCGAAATGTGCGGCGATGCGTTGCCAGTTGGTGTTGAAGTCTTCGGCGCTTTGCGATTGGGTGAGTGTGCCGAGCAGGTAGCTGACGAGTTTTTCGTGAGCTACGTCGGCGTTGCTGTGTTGATTTTCCAATTGGTCGCACAGCGCCATCAGTTCATCGACTTTGGCGACGATGCGGTGTTGTTCGGCGAGAGGGGGAATAGCAACTGGCAGATCGTATGCTTCATTTCTATTTAGTCCTGGCTTAATGCCCTTGCCTAAAGAATTTAAACCGAGGGTATGGAATAATTTGAAAGAGAAAATTAGGTCTAAGTGCTTTGGTGGAATGCAATAATAGGCAACATCCGTTACACAACAACCGGTTGATGAAGATAAATTTAGAGCGCCAGCAGATCCTTTTCTACCCACCACAATACACGGTGAGCTAACGAAGCAAACATGATGACTACCAACAACTCCATTCGATCCATATACAGGATATTCTCCCGAATTGGATCTTTTTCCAGAAGGCAGATTATCACCATATTCTAAGCTGTAAATCTCACCAAAATTAGCCCGCGCCCAATTCCTTGGTATCGCAAACAGCTTTTCATCATCATTTATCTCCGACAGCGACTTACTTTTCTTAATCTTACCCTCAGCAATCAACTTGGCTTTTTCTGCCTGTATTCGTTTGAGCAACTCACTGGCGGGCTCATCATTCTCATCTTGCGGAACCAACTTGCCGCGCACAGCCAATTCCAGTATCAACTCGCGCAATTTTTTGATGCCATAGACACTGGCGGCATTACCGGAACTGCGACCACGGCCTGATTTCTTGGCGGTATCGGCGGCTGTCCAGATGTCGATGTGCTCGGTAATTAAGGTTTGAATCGCATTCATCGTGCTATCTCGGTACAGTGCTTATAAGAGGCTATTATTTTCATGCTTCACCTTCTGAAATGGCATTTTCCAGCACCGCGCGGTCACGTTGCAATTCGGCTTGTAATTCAGCTTCGGTAGGTAAAAAGGCGCGGTAGCGGCTGGCAAAGAGCTGTTGACTATCGGCTAACAGGGAATATTTGGCGACGGCTTCGTTGCGTTCCGAGCACAAGATCAAACCCAGTGTCGGGTTGTCACCTTCGCCCCGGTATTGCTCTTCAAACACCCGTACATACATATCCATTTGGCCGACATCCTGGTGGGCAAGCTTGCCGACTTTTAAATCAACCAGCAAAAAGCATTTGAGCAGGTAGTTATAAAACACCAGGTCAACAAAAAACACATCGCCTTCGACACGTAATTGTTTTTGCCGTGCCACAAAAGCAAAGCCCTTGCCCAGTTCGAGCAGGAAGGTTTGCAATTGCTGGATTAAATTGGTTTCCAGTTCTTTTTCATACAGCGTGGCATGGGGTTGGGCACCGATAAACTCAAGAATATAAGGGTCGCGAATAAAGTCGCGTGGGTCACTGGGGGCGTATTGTTGAAGGAGCGTTGCGGCTTCTGTTTTTACTGCGGCCTGATCTTGACTGGACAGCAGTCGCTCATAGAATAAAGTGCTAACTTGGCGATCCAAGGCCGCCACAGTCCAGCCCTGATTGATGGCTTCGTTGGCGTACCAATCCCGTGCGGTCGGGTCTTTGACACGCATTAAGACTTTGTAATGCGACCAGCGCAATTCTCTCCATGCCGTGGAGAGAATTGGAAATTCAAGATAAAACTGGCGAAAATTCCACAGGCTTTGGGGCGAGAAGCCTTTGCCATATTCAGCACTCAGTTTTTGCGACAAGTGTTTTAACGTTTGTTTGCCGTACTCGGCGCGGGCTACACCGCCCTGTTCGTCTTCAACAATCAAGCGGCCAATATGCCAATAACTGTGCACCATCAGATCGTTGACGGTATAGCGTAATTGTTGTTGAGCCTGGTCGATGACTAACCGTACTTGCTCGAATAGCGGCTGAATATTCACCGGTGTGTTCATGCTTTTACCCCACGTTGCAGCGCCTCGCTTAAGATGTTTTTTAATTGTTCGCGCAGTGCGGCAATATCATTCTGCATGGTTTGGTATTGCGCCAACAACACTTCGGGGTCATGAATTTCTTGTTCGCCGATATGCGGGTTTTTACAATCCAGGTTGTAGTTGCGGGCTTTGATGTCGTCAATACTCATCTTCCAGGTGTATTGATTTTCTTCACGGGTGCTGAAGTTATCGGATTCTTTACCCCACCAGGCAGCTTCGGCTTGAAACTCTTCGATTTTCATCGGTTTGGTTTTGTTGTAACTTTTTACACCCGGTGGATAAGGGTGTTCATAAAACCAAATGTGTTGGGTCGGTGTGCCTTTACTAAAAAACAGCAGGTTGGTTTTAATACCGGTGTAAGGTGCAAATACGCCGTTGGGCAGGCGCACGATGGTGTGCAGGTTACAATCGTGCAGTAATTTTTCTTTGATGCGGGTTTTGATGCCTTCGCCAAACAGAAAACCGTCCGGCAATACCAGTGCGGCACGGCCACCGGATTTAAGCAGTTGCATGATCAGCACCAGAAACAAATCGGCGGTTTCACGGGTACGAAAAGTGGCGGGGAAATTGGTTTCTATACCGTCTTCTTCCATGCCGCCAAAAGGTGGATTGGTGACGACCACATCAACCCGTTCTTTTGGCCCCCAACTGATCAGAGGACGCGCCAGAGTATTGTCGTGGCGGATATTACTGGGGACATCAATGCCGTGCAGAATCATATTGGTGGTGCAAAGCAAATGCGGCATGGGCTTTTTTTCTATGCCGAAAATACTGGCCTGCAACTGTATTTCATCATCGACGGTTTTTACATCCTGTTTGCGGATATGTTCAATTGAGCAAGATAAAAAGCCGCCGGTGCCACAAGCGGGGTCCAGCACTTTTTCAGACAGGCGCGGGTTGACCATTCTGACCATAAATTCGGTGACGGCTCGCGGTGTGTAAAATTCACCGGCATTACCTGCGGCTTGTAAGTCGCGCAGTAATTGTTCGTACATGTCACCGAACAAATGGCGTTCTTGAGCTTTGTTAAAATCGACGCCTTCCTGAATCTTGTTGATGACCTGCCGAATTAATTGGCCGGACTTCATGTAGTTGTAGGCATCTTCAAACACCGAACGAACCACATAAGCGCGTTGATCGCCGCCTTTGGCTTCGAGTTGTTGCAAGGCCGGGAACATCTCGTTATCCAAAAAATTCTTGAGCGCATCGCCGGTCATGCCTTCGGGATTGGCTGCCCAGTTACGCCAACGATAGGCTTCCGGTAACGGTGATTGGTAATGGTCTTGCAGTAACTCCCATTCACTTTCACGGTCGTCAAATATTTTTAAAAACAACATCCAGACGAGCTGGCTTAAGCGTTGGGCGTCGCCATCCACACCCACGTCTTTACGCATGATGTCTTGGATGGATTTAATGGTGGAGGAAATGCTCATGGATTTGTTTGCTTATGGGTAATAATTAAATAATTTGTAATCATTCAGTCCCCCTCTTTGAAAAAGAGGGGTTAGGGGAGATTTGTTAAATAAATCCTCCTCAATCCCCCTTTTTCAAAGGGTATAGGTATCTACACAAGTACCAACTCCTGAACCCTCGCTATGCTCTCCCTTGAGGGAGAAGGTTGGGATGAGGTGGAATATAACTGCTTGATTTTATTCTCCTCACCCCAACCCTCTCCAGCAGGAGAGGGAGCTTGGCACTTTTGTAACTCATTGTTTTTATTATGCGAAAAAGTTGTGTAGATACCTATGCTTTGAAAAAGGGGCGCTAGAGGGGATTTAGGCATAGAGTTGTTTTTCCAGTTCATAGAGAGCCGCCAAATAAGCGGGTTTACCGCCAAAGGCTGACACCAGTTCGCTGGCGGTGCCCATATTCTTGAAGGGATCGAGGGTAAGAATTTTAATATCTTCGATATTCTCAATACCGGTATCGGCGTATTTTTCCAGTAAGGTTTCCAATACCTGTCGGGCTTGGTCGCCGTATTTAGTAAAGTAATTGCGCTTTTTTACTTGGTCGGCACGTTCGCGGCGGGTCAGCGGTGGTTGATCAAAAGCTACATGGCAAATCAAATCGAAGGCATCGAAGTCTTTGCCTACGTCGTCGGCCAAGGCTTCCAGCAACAGACCATTTGCTTCCAGTTCTTGCAGGATGGCAACCTTGCGGTCGGTTTTGCTCCAGCGGCGTAAGAAGTGATCAAGTGAGGCATAATCTTTGCGCACAGTAGAGCGAGTGTAATCTTTAAGGGATTCGGTAATCAACTTGCCTTCAGGGCCGTAATATTGAACGCGCTCTGAAATGACATAGACCGTTACATCGGCAAGCACGTATTTTACCCGCTGGGTGCCGGGTTCATCAAATCCCCCCTCAATCCCCCCTTTTTCAAAGGGGGGATGCTGTTCTTCACCTTCTGAATCTGGCGATACCGGATTACCGTTTTCATCAAGTTCCGGTGGTACGGGGGATTCCCCCGGTTTTGGCTCATAAATCATCACCGGTTCGCCATCAAAGTCTTTATCGGCAAACAGCTCGGTGACTTTTTTGAAATCCATGATGGTGAACCAGTACTTGTCGTAATCTTCATTGATGCGGGTGCCGCGCCCGATGGCCTGTTTAAATTCGGTCATTGACCGGATATGTTGATCTAAGGCGATCAGTTTGCAGGTTTGCGCATCCACGCCGGTTGACATGAGTTTGGAGGTGGTGGCGATGACCGGGTAACGCTCTTCGGGATTGATGAAGTTGTCCAGTTCTGCCTTGCCTTCAAGTTCATCACCGGTAATGCGCATGATGTATTTGCGATTTTCTTTGACCCGCTCGGGATTCAGGTTGACCAACGCCTGACGCATACGTTCGGCATGGTCGATGTCGTCACAGAAAACAATGGTTTTGGCGTAAGGATCGGTCGCGACCAGAAATTCAGTGATTTTTCTGGCGACCAGTTCGGTGCGCTTTTCAAGTACCAAGGTGCGATCCATATCAATCTGGTTGTAAACGCGATCTTCTATTAACGTACCGTTTTTATCAAGCTGACCTTTACTGGGTCGCCAACCTTGCAGGTCTTTGTCGATGTCGATGCGAACGACTTTGTAAGGGGCCAGAAAACCGTCTTCGATGCCTTGTTTGAGTGAGTAGGTATAAACCGGTTCACCAAAGTAAAAAATGCTGGACACGTCTTTGGTTTCTTTAGGCGTGGCGGTTAAGCCGATATGCGTAGCCGATGAAAAGTAGCTCAGAATGACGCGCCAGGCCGAATCTTCTGCCGCACTACCGCGATGGCATTCATCGATGACAATCAGATCAAAAAAATCCGGCGAGAATTGCTTGTAAATGTTTTGCTCTTCTTCGCTGCCGGTGACGGCTTGATACAACGACAGATAGATTTCATAACTCTTGTCGATCTGGCGCTTGCTGATCTTGGTCATGGCGGCGGCAAAGGGCTTAAAATCGTTATTCTTGGTTTGATCAACCAGAATATTGCGGTCAGCCAGAAACAGGATGCGTTTTTTAGTGCCCGATTTCCACAAGCGCCAGATAATTTGGAACGCGGTGTAAGTCTTACCGGTACCGGTCGCCATCACCAGCAAAATGCGTTGCTGGCCTTTGGCCACGGCTTCGATGGTGTTATTGATGGCACTGGCCTGATAATAACGCGGGGCGCGACTGGTGCCATCATCGTAATAAGGCATTTCTACGGTATGGCGTGCCTCGGCTGTTGCCAATCCCTTCCACTGACAATAGCGTTGCCATAATTCCGCCGGTGCAGGAAAGGCATCCAGGGTTAGTTCCTGCTCGGTTTTTTCAGCCAGTCCGGTGCGGTCATGCAGTAAAAAACCATCACCATTCGAGCTAAACACAAACGGTATGCCCAGTGTTTCGGCATAGTTAAGGGCTTGTTGCATACCGGCACCTACGCTATGTTTATTGTCCTTGGCTTCAATGACCGCAAGCGGAATATTGGCCTTGTAATACAGGATGTAATCGGCACGCTTTTGCTCACCACGGGTATGCAACTTGCCACGAACAATCACACGACCTTTGGTAAAAAATACTTCTCGACGTATTTGCAATGCCTCGTCCCATCCGGCCTGAACAACGGCAGGCGTGATGTACTTGGCACAAATATCGGACTCGCTTAAGGTCTTTTTGCTCATGATTCCTGCTGTAGTCGTTAGTTTTTTAGCGTGGAGAGAAGGGTCACCAAATGGTGCAGGTCGGGTATAAAACGCCATGCCATTGTGGGTACTGGTCAGTTGTACCGGTTGCTCGGCACATTGGAATGTTTGCTACCCTCCATGGCGCTTTTGTTTTCAGCGTTGGCATCCAGGACGATAAACCGTACCGCGAATCCAGATGAATAAGTTATCTATAAAAGACGACGATGTCTTCATCTGTATACGTCTCGGGGATTGCCTGTTTTTACCATGAGGACACACAAAACACCGTCCTGTATCTCGCAAATTATCCGATGGTCGTCTATCCCGTAACACCACAGATCGCCAAGAGGGCCCCCCGTCAAGGCCTTGCCTGCGCTACGAGGATTATCAAGAGCCGCTAAGCGCTGCTTCAAGAATATTGTAATACGCTTTGTCTCGACGTTATCAAGCTTCGACAATTGTTTGCTTGCCGTTTCCGTTAAATCAATCCGCCAGGCCAAGAGAATGCTCCACTTCATCCCATGAATAAGTCTGCTCTTCCCCTTTCCTGACGCGCTCTAATACATTGGCGGCCCAATAGTAATCTTCCATATCCTCAAGCCCACGCTCGATAATTTCACGCAAGTAAAAAGTTTTTGTGCGGCCTGTTTGAACGGCAAGATAGTCAAGTCGCTGCTCAACTTCAGGTGCCAATCGAATCGAAGTAGCTATGTAAAAGTCTCCTGAATAAAGTCATTAAATACACGTATTTAATATATCACAATTCCCGTTTTATTTTGCCAGCGCATTGCATTGATGAGAAACGCTCCAAAAATTTACGCGGCAATGGTGGTAATCAATGGTTACATCCTGATATAGTTGCCATGCCGGCGGTTGACAGGGGCTGGAAGGATTTAGTCAGAACCTGCGTACAGCAAGGCGGCGAGCAGAGCGTGCGGTTATGGTCATTTGAAGTTAAGAAGGAACTCAATAGCTTTAATGCCAGAAAAAGTTATTTTCAGGCTGTGAGGAATTCCAGTTGGGCAAATGAAGCATATTTAGTGACTATGCTTTTAAACGACAACAACGTTGAGCAAGAATTACGAATGTTGTCAGCATTACACGGTATTGGCGTTATTTTACTTAATTCGGAAAATCCATCGGAAAGTAAAATTTTGTGACCTGCGATTGCCAAGCCTGAAATTGATTGGCAATCAGTTAATAGAATCGTCTTAGAAAATAAAGACTTTAAATATTTTGTAGCGCTGGTTTCTACTTATTATTAAACAAGACGGATTCGCAATAAAGATTGGAATAAAGTTTAGTAATGCTCCTCTTTTTATCCGTATTAGCACCCGTAATTTTTGCCGATCATTAATAAAACACACAAAATGCCGTTTTTCTTGCCCGATGATAGGCCAAAAAAAAGCTGTTACTCTGCTTTGATTGATGTATTAATTTAAGTTGCGTGTTAGCGACAGCGTAACCCGACAGTCGCTGTTTTCCCGGAAGCGAAACGAGCAGTTAAGTGGTGGAAAATAGTTCTCAGAAGCGCAGAGCTTAGATGTTTTCACGAAGCTTTAGCGTAGTAAAAATGCCACAGCATGACGAATAGCGTCGAGTCATTGCGTACACGATTCTGAATATCCCGTGTCGGGTGTTCAGATAGTAAAGCAGGGTGGCTGAGACCGCTGGAAGTCCGTGCGTCGGGTTATGGCTAGCGCCTAACCCGACAAAACTAAAGCAATAATAATTTATTTCATCATTGATTTTTTAAATTTCTTATCTAATTTTTTATTGGCATCTTGAGATAATTGAGCCGCCCGATTAGCGGATGCTTCTGCGGTTTCTGCTTTTGCTGCTGCATCCGCAGAGGTCGCTTGTGCACTGGCGGCATCAGCTGACGCTTGTTTAACAGACGTATCCAAGCCATTAACTTGCGACTGTAAATTTTCCACATCTGAATTGGTTGCACAAGCGCCAAGCAGGCTGAAAGCCATTGCGATCATTGATAGTTTTATTACTTTGTTCATATTATTTTTCCTTAAAGCTAGGTTATTACTACTTGGTATGGTGTTGTTAAAAGCATCCGATATCATTTAAATCGAGTGGCATGATATAGGCTGTCTTAGTAAAAGTCAGGTATCATCAAAGTCATCGCGACTCGCGTTATGGGCAAGTTGCTATAACGGCATCCATATTACAAGGGCAAGATGAGGGGAAACCGGTCGGTTTGATTAAGATTGGATGAAGACGGGAATGATTTTTTAAGCGTAAGCCACTCACTGATTTAATCAGTTTCATCGAGTTAAAAAATAAGTATGAATGCCAAGATGGCGTGATGACAGTTTATTTATCAGACCTCTTATTAAGGCTGTAAAGCCGGCGGTTGTTTTATAATGAGGGGTGAGAAGGTATAATTTCTTACCGATAAAGAAACATTCAATTTAACTCATGCCAATAAATATAATTTCCCTGAACCATGCCAGCTTTATTGTTGCTGATATCACTCTATCACGAGAGTTTTATTGTGAAGTTTTGGGGTTGCAGCAAGTCGAGCGACCCGATTTGGGTTTTCCGGGTATATGGATGCAATTAGGTGAACAGCAACTTCATTTATTGGAATTGCAAAATCCAGACCCGACAACAGGGCGTCCTCAGCATGGTGGACGGGATCGTCATGTTGCCTTAAATGTATTGGCACTCGCGCCTATTCAGGATGCCTTGAATAAAGCAGGTGTTGTTTATGCCATGAGCATATCCGGTCGAAGGGCGCTTTTTTGTCGTGATCCGGACGGGAATACCTTGGAATTTATAGAGCAGACTTAATTGATAGGGGTTGGCTATCCTGTTTTAAAGGACAGTTAATTATTCGAAAAAAATCTATTATAACCATAATAAATAACCGGAGAACTAAATGACAGTTAGTGTTGATGATTTTAAAAAGGCGTTGCAACTGTGGGCCAGTGGTGTCACCGTGGTTACGACAAGCTCTGAGAAGTTCGGTGTTCAAGGCATGACAGTAACCGCATTTACCAGCGTTTCAGTTAACCCTCCACAGGTGTTGGTTTGTATAAACGACTCTGCGGATACTGGAGCAGGTATTGAGGAAAGCCAGTCCTTTGCCGTGAATATTTTAAATGCTGATCAACAAGACCTTTCCAATCAATTTGCCGGCGGTACCAGCCAACAACAGCGATTTGAAAATACGGATTGGAAAGCCGGTATAACGGGTGCACCTATTTTGAATAACACCCTAATGTCTCTGGACTGTAAAGTGGTTGAAAAAGTACTGGCGGGTACTCACTGGATAATCATAGGCGAAGTTCAGGACTGCGTGTGTCGTTCCGGTGAGCCGCTTTTGTATTATCGTGGCGCTTATCGAGAACTGGGTAACGATTAACATTTTTTAAACAGGAAATACTTTTAATGCGCGTATTCAGTCAGTTATCATTTTTTTATACAATCATGTTGTTAAGTGCCGCTGTTCGTGCTGAAGGTGTTGATGAAAAGCTGATGATCGGTTCTTTTTCATCGGGCTCGCTTGATCATTGGGAAGCTCGGGAATTTAAAGGCAAGACGGACTATCAGTTGGTTGATCTTGCCGGCACTCAAGTATTAAAGGCCGAAAGTGCGACCAGTGCTTCCGGACTTTTTAACGAGCAGCGTATTGATTTGCAAAAAACACCGGTGATGAACTGGCGTTGGCACATCAAAAACAGGCTGGGCAACGATATCAATGAACAGGAAAAATCGGGAGATGATTATGCGGCCAGAATTTATGTGGTCGTTAATGGTGGCGTGACTTTTTGGCAAACCAAGGCCATCAATTATGTCTGGGCCAGTACGTCGCCGGTTGGTAAAGTCTGGCCCAATGCTTATGCGTATGCAGGGGCTAATGGCAAAATGACGATGATTGCACTTCGATCATCAAGCGATCAAACCGACACTTGGTATTCAGAAAAACGTAATATTCTTGCCGACCTTAAACACCAGTTTGGTGAAGACATACGCTATATTGATGCGGTTGCCATTATGACTGACACGGATGATTCTCACGGCAAAGTAACCGCGTATTACGGCGATATTTACTTCAGCACCAACTAATCTCTTATGCACGGAACCTTAGCTCATCTCGAATACACTGATTTTCCGGCGATTAACAGGCAAACGCTGGAAATATTGCAGGTTAATCTGGGTTATTTGTGTAATCTCAGTTGCACCCATTGTCATGTTAATGCGGGGCCTAAGCGTACCGAATTAATGGCTAAGGTCACCGTGGATTTGGTTCTGGATTTTATCAAAAAAGAAAATATTCATACACTGGATTTAACCGGTGGTGCGCCGGAAATGAATCCACATTTTAACTATTTGGTAACGCAAGCCAGAGCAATGGATGTTACTGTTATTGACCGTTGTAATCTGGTTATTCTTGAAGAACCCGGATTTGAAGAGATGGCTGGATTTCTTGCGGCCAACAAGGTGGTGATTACGGCTTCGTTACCTTGTTATCTTGAAGATAACGTAGATAAACAACGCGGTAAAGGCACTTTTAATGCCAGTTTGTCAGCGTTAAAAAAATTAAACAGCTTGGGGTTCGGTCAAACGTATAGTCAATTGCAGCTTAATCTCGTTTTTAATCCCCAAGGTATCAATCTGCCGCCAGAACAAAAAGCCTTGGAAAAAGCGTATAAAGAACATCTGCAAGCAAACTATGGCATCGTTTTTAATAAACTGTTTGCGTTAACTAATCTACCCATTCAGCGTTTTGGCAGTATGCTGATTAGCAAGGGTTTGTTTAATGATTATATGCAATTATTAAAAGACAATTACCGCCAAGAAAATTTGCCGGGCGTTATGTGTCGTAATACCTTGAGCGTGGATTGGCAGGGTTTTGTCTATGATTGCGATTTTAACCAGATGCTGCAACTGCCTTTGGGCGCAAATCCAGACAGTAAAACGCATCTAAGCGAGTTAACCAGTCCTTCATCGTTAACAGGCTCTGCTATCACCGTGCGGCAGCATTGTTATGGTTGTACAGCGGGGCAGGGCAGTAGTTGCGGGGGCGCTTTGGATTAAACTGCCTTCAGGGTTTTCTTTTACGTTCTAATTAAATCAATCAATAAAAGCAATAACTGTCCTATAAGAGTTACTGCTACAATAAATGCTATTCTTCTTGCTATTGCAATAAAAGGTACCTTATAAAATCTTATTATCTCTGTTATTTTGACAATAATTTTATTTTTTCTAAAAGTATTGTTATCTGATTTTATGTGCAGTAAATTTCCCCAGTTTGCCATTTTCATACAGTCCCCTGGTTTATCAAAAATTCAGACGTTTTTGGAACGTCGAAGGCTTAAAAAATAAAACCGCTTAAAGCGGGTATGTTATGTACTGCCTAAAGTGGGTAACCTGAAAAATTCTTTATAAATAGCCAAGGTAATAGGTAGACGTTATTTTAAAAGATAGTTGACGCTGAACAGGAATGCAAGATATTGAAATGATGTTTGATATTCTATTGCCGTTCAAAAACTGTGTACCACTCGCCAAAAGTAAATAATGCCAAGCATAATTTCATTAATTTTATATCCATGAAAGTGCGGAAATCTTATATTCCGCAAGAGTTTGCACGCTCGGATATTAATATGTCGTTGAAATGGTTGAGATTCTAACATCTATTAGCTTACACGTTTCCCGACTTTTTTTCTAAGTTTAAAAAATTGAACATCGAGTATAATTCTAAAAACTAGTGATTGATCCCCAATTGAGTGGGCTCACTGATTTTTCCAGAATAATAATAACTTTAACAAGGAATCAAAATGACCGTAGAAGCAGGTGTTTTAGAACGCTATTCAGCAGGTGCAGAATCAATACAGGCCGATTTGTGCTGTCCGGTAGATTATGATCAGGAATTACTGACTCTACTGCCCCAGGAAATTGTTGATAAAGATTATGGCTGTGGAGATCCGTCACGCTATGTTAAAAAAGGTGACGTGGTACTGGATTTAGGTTCCGGTTCCGGAAAAATCTGTTACATGGCAGCGCAATTAGTCGGTGATAAAGGCAAGGTTATCGGTGTTGATATGAACGATGACATGTTGGCGCTGGCTCGAAAATATCAAAATGAAATGGCTGAAAAACTGGGTTCAAACCGGGTTGAATTTGTTAAAGGGCAAATTCAGGATCTGGCGCTGGATTTGGCCGCGATGAATGAGTATTTGGCTCAACATCCTGTACATAAAGCAGAAGATATTATTGCCTTACGTGCCTGGCAGGAAAAGCAGCGGCTTGAGTCGCCCTTAATTGCTGATAACTCGGTGGATTTGGTGGTTTCTAATTGTGTACTTAATTTGGTTCATGACAGTGATAAAGAGCAGCTGATACAGGAAATATTTCGCGTGGTTAAACCGGGTGGTCGTGTGGCTATTTCCGATATTGTCAGCGATGAAGCGGTGCCCCGGCATTTAAAACAGAATCAACAACTGTGGAGTGGTTGTATTTCTGGTGCGTTACAAGAACATGAATTTCTGGAAGCTTTTATCAAAGCCGGCTTTATAGCCGTCAGTTACGATAAATGGGAAAATCAGCCTTGGCAGGTTATTGAAGGGTTGGAATTTCGCTCAGTCACCATCACCGCAGTAAAACCTCAAAATCAACCCTGTATTGATAAAGGTCATGCCGTTATTTATCGAGGGCCGTATTCTGAAATTTATGACGATGAAGGCCATGTTTATTTAAGGGGACAGCGCATGGCGGTTTGCGAGCGCAATTATAAGTTACTCACCAGTGAAACGTATAATAACGATTTTATCGGCATAGCGCCTGCGGAAGACAGGGCTGGCAAGCCTTGGAACTGTGCAACCGGAACGCTTCGTGCGGTAGCAGAAACCAAAGGCGGACAGCATGAGGATAAGTCTAATACGGGTAGTTGCTGTTAGCCAATAACTGCTAATTTCGATTTAAAGATATTAATTCACCACGAAGACACGAAGTTCACGAAGAAAAACCAAAGCAAAATCTTCGTGTTCTTCGTGTCTTCGTGTCTTCGTGGTGAAATGTCTTAACTTGTTGTCTATGGGGTTACGCTGTCGCTAACCCGACGCGAAATATAAATTATTTATCTGGTATCCGTGGTTATCAGTTAAATCCGTGTCATCCGTGTTCTATTACAGAATCTTCGTGTTTTTAATCTCGCCTTTTTAAAGTTTCAAACAGATTTATGGCCAGACTGTAATTCAGGTAATAACTTGATTAGCTTAACGATAGCCAAACCAGTCACCGCATAAATTAAGGCAGCACCCACATAAGACGGGTAATACTGTGCTACCCGTGAAAAATAGCTGATAAATGACAGCTCTTCAAAACGGCCTGACAGCAAATAAAAACTGCCATTTGAGATGGCAAAGGCAGTTGATGTTGCCAATGTTAGCAAGCCGACAGTCTTTGTCAGTTCCGCAAGGTTCATTGCTTTAAATGTTGCGCTGTAACGACCGGCAACCCACATAACGGCATACGTGGGAATAAGGAAAGCATAGGCAGGCGATACACACCAACCGCTGGTACCATTTTCGATAGCAACAAAATCAATCAATCCAGCCAACACCAATAAAAAGCCCAGTAAGGCTTTTTTACGGTAAAAACCGGCAAAGAAAAATACCGCTAACGAGGCATCAGGAAGATGCAGCACGTCACCAAAGTGATGAAAACGTGTCAACACCATCAAGGCAATCAACGGGATAGGTAAATACTCGGCTTTTAGCCATTGTTTAATATTCATAGTTTTATAGTGTGGTGGATTAAAAATAAAGCCGTCCTTGGCGTAGGGGTTAGTTATTATAATGGATTGAAAGGAAAAAGTTTCTACCCATCGTATTATAGGTGTAAACAGTTTGATAATTTTCATCTAGCAGATTGCTAAGTTTTCCACTTAACATCCAATTTTTATTTAAATGGTAAGCGGATCGTAAATCAATAGTCACAAAACCTCCTATTGTTTTAGTCTTTAGATCAAAATTTTCATCGTAGTAACTATAATCTCGTTCACCTTGAGCAAGTACATAAGTACCTACATCGAACTTCCCAAATGTTCTTGAAAGATCAAATGACAACATTTCCTTAGAACGTCCTAAGAGTCTTGAACGAGTTTCCACATTAATCGGATTCAAAAGATTCATAGTTAACTTACCACGCCAACCCATTAATTGGGTGCCTAACTCGGTTTCTATGCCTTCAATTTGCGCCTTGTTTACATTTACTGGTGGCCAATTAGAAATTAAATTATCAACATTTGTGTGATACGCACGTATTCCCCAATTTCCCCACTCATGATCACCAAGAACACCCACTTCAACGGATTTTGATTCTTCAGGCTTCAAATTAGGATTACCACCCTGATATACAACGCCACCAAAAGATGTA